>NZ_JBFUGO010000010.1:0-375708 GCF_056402875.1 Devosia sp. P3_B2
ATCACGGCAAGGACCGGTTCGCCGGTCAAGCCGCTATCACGCGAGGGTCGCTCGATGCGGAGTGGCCCAAGGGACGAAGCCTGGCACGCATGAGCCGGGCGGGAGCAAGGAAACGCGGTGCTGGCATTCCGGCCGCCGACCGAGGTCCCTCGTTCTCGCGATGCGGCAGGGGATGCGCCCCGGCACTGGTGGCATAGGCCCAAAACCCCGGCCGGCCGGCGAGGCGTGAGCCTCTTTCATTTGCGGACTACCGCTACGGGGCAAACGCCTCGCCGGCCCCGCTTCGTTCCCTCCCGGGAACGGCTCTTTGAAACTCCGAAGCCCGTGGGCTGTCGGACGCTTCAACTTGCCCGGTCGTGAGCAGCCCCCCTCATGCCTCACCGCCCTTGCCTATGACAGCAAAACCCCCTATATGCGCGGCGCGTCCGGAAAATCGGGCGTAATTCACACGCGAGCGAGGCGCCGCGGCACTAAGGCCGATGGTTCCAACCGGTGGCGGGAAATCCCGTCGCAAACGCTCGCGGAGGCAAAACCGGTAAAGGAGCCATTTCATGGCATTGCCCGACTTTTCCATGCGTCAGCTGCTCGAAGCAGGTGTTCACTTCGGTCACCAGAAGCACCGCTGGAACCCCAAGATGGAGCGCCACATTTTCGGCGTTCGCAACGACATCCACATTCTCGACCTGTCGCAGACCGTTCCGGCCCTGCAGCGCGCGCTGCAGCTGATCTCGGACACCGTCGCTGACGGTGGTCGCGTGCTGTTCGTCGGCACCAAGCGCCAGGCCGCTCCGGTCGTGGCCGAGGCTGCCCGCCAGTCGGCCCAGTACTACGTCAACTCGCGCTGGCTCGGCGGCACGCTGACCAACTGGCAGACCATCTCGAACTCGATCGCGCGCCTGCGTGAACTCGAGGCGCAGCAGGCCGAAGGCGGCCAGGGTCTCACCAAGAAGGAACTGCTGCTGCTCAGCCGTGAGCAGGAGCGCCTCGAGCGCGACCTCGGCGGTATCAAGGACATGGGCAACCTGCCGAACCTGCTGTTCGTGATCGACACCAACAAGGAAGCGAATGCCATCAAGGAAGCCAAACGCCTTGGCATCCCGGTGATCGCGATCGTCGACTCGAACTCGGATCCCGACACCGTCGATTTCGCCATCCCGGGCAATGACGACGCGGCTCGCGCCCTCGAGCTTTACTGCTCGCTGGTGTCGCGCGCGGCCATTGACGGCATCGGCCGCTCGGCCGCCGGCCGTGGCGCCGACCTCGGCGCCTCTGCCGAGGCTCCGGAAGAGCCGGCGCTGAGCGCCGAAGACGCCGACACGTCGTCTGCCGCCAACTAAGTCCGGCAAGCCGGACTGAGAATTCCGAACAAAGGCGCGGCTCCGGTGCGGGGCCGCGGAAAGGTGATATCGAAATGGCTGTTACCGCTCAGCAGGTTAAAGAGCTCCGCGAACTGACCGGCGTGGGGATGATGGACTGCAAGAAGGCGCTCGAGGAGACCGCCGGCGACATGGAAGCCGCGGTCGATTGGCTGCGCACCCGTGGCCTCGCCAAGGCCGCCAAGAAGGCTGGTCGCGTTGCGGCTGAGGGCCTGGTCGGCGTGTCGATAGACGGCACCCGCGCCGCGATCGTCGAAGTGAACTCCGAGACCGACTTCGTTGCCCGCAACGACCAGTTCCAGTCGATCGTCGGCAACATCGCCAAGCTCGCGCTCGACGCGAACGGCGACGTGGGCAAGCTCAGCGAGATGCCGTACCCGGGTTCGGGTCGCTCCGCTTCGGCCGAGCTCACCGACGCGATCGCCAAGATCGGCGAGAACATGAACCTGCGCCGCACCGGCACCCTCGTGGTGAAGGATGGCGTGATCGGCTCGTACGTGCACAACACCGTGGCGCCGGGCCTCGGCAAGCTCGGCGTTATCGTCGGGCTCGAGTCGAGCGGTGACAAGGGTGCGCTGAATGCCCTGGGCAAGCAGCTCGCCATGCACATCGCCAACACCAAGCCGCTGAGCGTGTCGCCCGACGACATCGATCAGGACGTGGTGGCCCGCGAGCGCGCCATCTTCACCGAGCAGGCCAAGGAATCCGGCAAGCCGGCCGAGATCGTCGAAAAGATGGTCGAGGGCCGCGTGCGCAAGTTCTACGAGGAAGTGACCCTGCTCTCGCAGGTGTTCGTGATCGACGGCGAGACCAAGATCGCCGACGTAGTCAAGAACGCCGAGAAGGACGCCGGCGCTCCGATCAAGGTAACGGGTTTCGTTGCTTATGCCCTCGGCGAAGGCATCGCCAAGGAAGAGACCGACTTCGCCGCTGAAGTTGCCGCCACTGCCGGCGTGAAGTAAGACGCGGGATAAGTTTCGGACGGGCTGGTCACCGGCCCGTCCGAATATGCCATAACCGCCTGCGATGCCCTGAGATTCGGGCACCGCTGCGCACCTCGGGAGACTGACGAATGGCCAAATCCGCCTACAAACGGATTCTGCTGAAAGTCTCCGGCGAAGTGCTTGCCGGCGACCAATCCTTCGGCATCGAGCCGAAATTCCTCCACGCCATGGCTGACCAGATCGCGGAAGTCGCCAAGAGCGGCGTCCAGGTGGCCATCGTCATTGGCGCGGGCAACATCTTCCGCGGCATGGCCGTGGCCGCCAAGGGCGGCGACCGGGTCACCAGCGACCTGATGGGCATGCTGGGCACCGTGATCAACTCGCTCGCCCTCGGTGACGCCATCGAGCAGAAGGGCCTGAAGGTCAAAGTCTATTCCAACGTGCCGATGGAAACCGTGGCCGACACGTTCACGGCCCGTGACGCGAACCTCGCGCTTGCAGACGGTTACGTCGTGGTGTGCGCCGGCGGCACCGGCAGCCCGTTCTTCACCACTGATACGGCTGCTGCGCTCAAGGCGATCGAACTGCGCTGCGACGTGCTGCTCAAGGGCACCAAGGTGGATGGGGTCTACTCGGAAGATCCCAAGAAGAATCCCAAGGCGCTGCGCTACGAGACGATCAGCCATGAAGAAGTGATCGCCCGGGACCTGCGCGTCATGGATACGGCGGCCTTCGCGCTTGCCCGCGACAACGGCTTGCCGATAATTGTTTATGCGCTCGACGACAAGGAAGGCCTAAAAGGCGTCCTGGCCGGCCGGGCGAGGAGTACGCGCGTCGGCTAAGACGCGGATATATCGAGGAGTTTACTATGGCTGAGGCTTTTTCTCTGCCCGCACTCAAGGACCGGATGCAGAAGACGATCGCTTCGCTGCGAGACGAACTCGCCGGGCTTCGTACCGGACGCGCCAGCGCCAGCCTGCTCGAGCCGGTTCAGGTCGAGGCCTATGGCGGCAAGATGCCGCTCAACCAGGTCGCGACCGTCACGGTGCCGGAATCCCGCATGCTCAGCGTCCAGGTGTGGGACCGTACCCTCGCCGGCGCCGTCGAGAAGGCCATCCGCAACTCGGGCCTCGGGCTCAACCCGGCGGCCGAAGGCGTGGTCATCCGCGTCCCGCTGCCGGAGCTCAACGAGGAACGCCGCCGCGAGCTGACCAAGGTCGCGCACAACTATGCCGAGGGCGCGCGCGTTGCTGTACGGCATATTCGGCGCGACGGCATGGATCTCCTCAAAAAACTCGAAAAAGACGGCGATATCAGCCAGGACGACGGACGCAAGCTCGGCGAACAGGTACAGCAGGCGACCGATGCCGCCGTTGCCGATGTCGACAATGTGCTCGCCGTCAAGGAACAGGAAATCATGCAGGTCTAGTATAGGCCTGTAACGCGCTGCCCCTGGAGGGCGTCAATGTCCGCCGATACTGCCGTCGCCACGACGCTCAACGAGAAGCCTGGCCTCAAGATTCCCGCCCACCTGGCGGTCATCATGGATGGCAACGGCCGGTGGGCCAAGGCACGCGGCAAGGTGCGGACCGAGGGGCATGTCGAGGGCGTCAAGGCCCTGCGACGGCTCGTCGACCTCTCCATTCGGTATGGCGTCAAGCATCTGACGGTATTCAGTTTTTCATCGGAGAACTGGAGCCGACCGCGCGACGAGGTCAACTTCATCTTCGGCCTGCTGCACCGGTTCGTCGCATCCGATCTCGCGACCCTCCTCCAGAACAACGTCAGGGTGCGGATCATCGGGACCCGAGCGGGCCTCGACGACGCGCTGAAACGGCTGATCGACGAGGTCCAGTCCAAGACCGCGCGCAACACCGGTCTCGAGCTGATCGTCGCCTTCAACTACGGCGGCAAGTCCGAGTTGACCGAGGCGACGAGGGCGATAGCGCGAGCCGTTGCCTCGGGGGAACTCCGCGTCGAGGACATCACCGAGGAGACGATAGAGCAGGCGCTCTATACCTCGGGTATCCCGGATCCTGACCTGATCATCCGTACCAGCGGCGAGCGGCGGGTGTCGAACTTCCTGCTCTGGCAAGGCGCTTACTCGGAGCTGGTATTCGTCGAGGAGAACTGGCCAGACTTTGGCGAGCAGGTGTTCCTGAAGGCGCTCGACGAATACTCATCGCGCAGCCGGCGCTTCGGCGGGATCGAGTCGAGGAGCCAGTGAGCGCACCGGAGGACCAGCGTCCCCAGTTCAATCCGCTCGCCCGCCGATCCTGGACGGACCTCGGCCCCCGCATCGCTTCGGCGGCCGTGCTGCTGCTGATCACCGCGGTTGGCCTCTATTTCGGATCCTACATTTTCGCCGCGCTCGTCGGGGCCGTATTCGCGGGCTGTTACCGCGAGTGGGAACGGATGGTCACGTTGCGGCCGCTTACCTCGATCGGTGGCGCCTTAATCGGTCTGCTCGTCCTGGCGGCGCTGATCTACCCGGCAGCCGGACCGCTGGCGTCACTTGCGGCCGTCGCCGTGGCGGCCATCGTCGCAGGCTTCGGCGCTCAGGGGACGCGGCTGTGGCGCGTCGCTGGCGTGGTGTTTTACGGCATCGTCATCATCGTGCTGATGATCATCCGGGGCGACGCGACGTGGAACCAGCCGGGCGTCTTCGACTCGGGCCTGTGGGCCGGGGTGCTGCTCGGCTCGGTGATCTGGGCCACGGATACCGGCGCCTACTTCACGGGTCGGCAGGTCGGCGGCGAGAAGCTGGCACCCGATATCTCGCCCTCCAAGACCTGGTCGGGAGCAATCGGCGGCTTCGCTCTCGGTACGCTGGTCGGGTTGGTGGTGTGGCTGCTGGTCGTGCCGCAGTCGCCCTGGTGGATCGGCCTGGTGCTGTCCGCCGCGCTCAGCGTTCTGGGCCAGGTGGGGGATCTCGCCGAGAGCGCCATCAAGCGCCGATTCCGGATCAAGGATTCCGGCGACATCATCCCAGGTCACGGTGGGCTGATGGATCGGCTCGACAGCCTGACCTTCGGCTCGCTTTTCATGTTTGCCGTGGGCGTGCTTCACGTGGGGTTCGGCGCCGTCGCTGCAGGCTTCCTGTTCTGGTAGGGCTGCGACGCTGCGCCGTATCGCATTCTTAACGCATTCGGCCCCTAGGTTCTCACAACTGCTGGGGCGCTCGGAACCGACGACATGGACTTTGCTTTCTGGCTGCTCTCGTACGTCGTGCCGTTTTTGGCGGTGCTGACCATCATCGTGTTCGTGCACGAGATGGGGCACTACCTGGTGGCGCGCTGGAACGGTATTGCCATCCAGGCCTTCTCGATCGGTTTCGGTCCCGAGCTCATCGGTTTCAACGACAGGCACGGCACGCGCTGGAAACTCTCGGCAATTCCATTGGGCGGCTATGTCCGCTTCGTCGGCGACATGAACGCCTCGAGCATGCCGGATGAGGCTTTCATCGAGCGTGCCGGCCCGGAACTGGCCGGCCAGCTGTTCGTCAACAAGAACGTCTGGCAGCGCATTTCGGTGGTGGTCGCGGGTCCGGTGGCCAACATCATCTTCACCCTGCTGGTGCTTTACGCCCTGCTGCTCGGCTATGGGCGCTACACCATTCCAGCCGTGCTCGATACGGTTCCGGTTGAATCGGTCGCGGGGAAGGCGGGGCTTGCGGATGGCGACCTGATCCTGTCAGTCGACGGCTATGCCGTCCGCGGCTTCGAGGACTTTCAGCGCCTGATCGCTACGGCCCCTGAGCGTCAGGTGAGCATCACCTTCGAACGGGCAGGGCATACCGAGACGGTCACCGCAGTGCCAGAAGCGGTGTCGACCACAGATCGGTTCGGCAACGCGCATCGGATCGGCCGGCTCGGCGTGACGAAGAACGTCGAGCAGTCCGACGTGGTGCTCTACCGGCCCAACCCAGTCGAAGCGGTCGGCATGACCTTCGAGGAGGTTCGCTTCATCGTCGATCGCACGGTGGCCTTTCTCGGCGATTTCTTCGTCGGGCGCGGCGACGTCGAGCAGTTGGGCGGGCCGGTGAAGGTGGCCAAGGTTTCCGGTGAGGTGGCGAGCCTGGGCATCGTCGCGCTGATCAACCTGATGGCGCTGCTGTCGTTGAACATCGGCATTTTCAATCTCTTGCCGATTCCCATGCTCGATGGCGGACACCTGGCCTACTATCTCGTGGAAGCGATCCGCGGCCGCCCGCTGAGCCAGAAGGTTCAGGAGATCGGCTATCGGTTCGGCCTCGTCATCGTCTTCAGCCTGATGGCCTTCACGCTGATCAACGACCTGTTCTGAGCGAATCCTTCCTTGGCCGGTACGCCAAACCGATCCGGTCACATTCCTGCCGCCCCTCGGACGCATTTGCCCGAATACGCCCGGGTGCCTGTTAACCCTTGGATAAGCTTAGTTTTCTAGGTGTTGCAGGAATGCACGAGGGCCAATCTTTCGCTAACCTCGAAGGCTGTCGCGGCTTGTCCGTGGTTAAAATTCCAGTAAAAGCTTTTGATGGAGTTAGCTGGGGACGCTGTGCATGGCGATTCCCGGCGTAGGTCGCACGAGGCAATAAGAATCATGACGAACCCGACAAAGCTGATGCGCGGTATCTATCTGGCGCTCGCCCTCGTGGTGGCGGCGCCGCTTGCCGGCATCGGCGGTACATTCATCGGGGTCGATGCGGCCCAGGCCCAGCAGCAACGCCTCATCTCGGCGGTGCTGTTCGAGGGTAACAGTGGCTTCTCAGACGCTCAGCTGCTGGCGATGGTCAACGTCGCGGAGCAGGGGAGCTTTACCGAGGCCGGTCTTGCTGCGGATGCCGAGTCGATCCGGCAGGCCTATGTCGGCAAAGGCTACATGGGCGTGACGGTAACGCCGCGGGTCGAGCAGACCGAGAACGGTCGCTCGCGCATCACCTTCGTGGTCAACGAGGGTCAGCGTACCGGCATTGCCGCGATCAATTTCACTGGCAACAATGCGATCAGCTCCGGCACTCTGAAGTCCATCATCCGGACCCATGAGACGAGCCTGTTGAGCTGGCTGTTCCGCGACGACTCGTACAGCGAGGATCTGCTGACGATCGACCGCGGCCTGATCGAACTCTACTACATGAACCACGGTTACCCGGATGCGCAGGTAACGTCGGCAGTCGGCGAGTTCGACGCGGCCCGCAACGCGTATTTCGTGAACTTCACCATTTCCGAAGGCGAGCGCTATCGCTTCGGCGAGATCGGCGTCGAGACGTCGATCCCGGGGCTCAACCCCGATGCGCTGACGGGCACGATCCGCACCGGCAAGGGCGGTACCTATTCGCTCGCCGACCTGCAGAAGTCGCAGGAAGAGATGGCGTTCGAGGCGACGGCTCAGGGCTACGCCTTTGCAGACGTCCGCCCGCGTGTCGATCGTGACGTGGCCAACAGCACCTTCAACGTCACCTACCTGGTGGACGAAGGCGCACGCGTCTATGTCGAGCGCATCAACATCAGCGGCAACACCAAGACCCGCGACGCGGTTATCCGTCGTGAGCTGGATTTCGGCGAAGGCGACCCGTTCAACCGCTCGATGGTTCAGCGCGGCAAGTCCCGCATCGAAGGCCTCGGCTTCTTCAAGGTCGTCAATCTCGACCTGCAGCCGGGCAGCGCGCCTGACAAGGTGGTGATCAACATCACCGTCGAGGAGCAGTCGACCGGTGACTATGGTCTGACCGCGGGCTTCGACTCGAGCGCTGGCCTGCTGGGCGAAGTGTCGGTCACCGAGCGCAACTTCCTCGGTAGCGGTCAGTATGTCCGTGCCGCGGTGAGCGCCTCGGAATCCGGCCAGAGCTTCGACTTCTCGTTCACCGAGCCCCGCTTCATGGGCCTGCGTGTCTCGTCGGGCTTCGACGCCTACTACAAGGTCGTCGGTGAGACCGACAGCAACATCTACGGCACGACGGCAATTGGTGGCCAGGTTCGCCTGGGGGCGCCGATTACCTCGGACCTCAATGGATCGGTGTTTCTCGGCCTCGAGCAGAAGACGATCGCAGACGTTGAAGGTACGCCGTCGGAAATCGTCGCGGACGGCGAACAATACGAGAAGGCCTGGGTTGGTTATTCGCTGGTCTACAATACTCTGGACGATACCAAGCATCCGACTGAAGGCCTGTATGCGACGTTCACGCAGCAGTACATCGGCTGGGACTACAACTTGCTCAAGAGTGAGGCCAAGGCGCGCTACTTCATGCCTCTGATGTCCGACTGGAATGTCATTGGCAGTGTCAAGGCCCAGGCAGGGTACATCACCTCGCTGGACAACAGCGGCGTGTTCCCCCTCGAAGCGTTCCGCAGCGCGGGTTCCCTCGTTCGTGGGTTCCAGAGTGGTGGCATGGGTCCGAGGACCACGGTCTCGGGCGAACGCCTGGGGTACACCGCTTATGTTGGTGCATCTGCTGAGATCGAGTTCCCAATTCCGGTGCTGCCGGAGACCTATGGCGTGCGTGGCGCAGTTTGGGCCGACGCGGCTCTGATCGACGGGAACGGGTCGTTTGACGCCCCGACCACGATTGCCGCCGGTAGTATCGACGACAACTTCAAGTCGTCGGTTGGTGCCTCGATCATCTGGGACAGCCCGTTTGGTCCGCTGCGTGGCGACTTCGCCTACGTGCTGAACAAGGCGACCGACGATAAGACCCAGGTCTTCTCGCTGACGCTGCAGCAGCTGCTGTAAATCGGTCGGCCGGCGCCCTGCGCCGGCTTCCCTCTCGGTATAGAGGCCGCGGCGCGGTTGCCCCGCGGCCTCTTTGTTGTGTAATGACAGCCATGGTCGACACGCGCTTCCACACATCATCCGGTCCGATCGCGCTGAACGCGCTGTTGCGAACGCTTGCCAATCCGCCGACTGTCGAGGATACGCGAGCCAACGGCTTGATCGTATCCGGCGCCGAGGAGCTTCATCTCGCCGACGGGGGCGAACTGGCATTGGCTGCGCAGGCGAGCTACCGCGATGCGCTGGCGAGCACCGATGCCGGTGCGGTGATCGTTCACCCAAGCCTCGCGGCCTTCGTTCCAGAGACCGCTATCGCGATCGTCGACCCGCGGCCGCACGAGCTATTCGTCGACCTGCTCACCAGGCTTTACCCACTGGGGGTACGCGGAGAGGCCGGCGGGATGCTGGACGGAGCTGGTCCCGCACCGCTGGTCGAGGAGGGCGTGCGCCTCGGTGCCAATGTCGTGCTCGGCTCAGGCGTGGAGATCGGGCGCGGAACCATCATCGGTGCGAACACCGTGGTCGGAGCCGGCGTCACGATCGGCCGAAACTGCATCATTGGCGCCAACGTCAGCATCGAATTCGCGCACATCGGCAACAACGTAGTGCTGCATGCCGGCGCGCGGATCGGGACCGAAGGTTTCGGCTGGCTCGATCTCGGCCGCTCGAACCGCAAGATCCCGCAACTGGGCCGCGTGATCCTGCAGGACGCTGTGGAGATCGGCGCCAACACCACCGTCGACCGCGGCGCGCTGGGCGATACCGTGGTTGGCGAGGGCAGCAAGATCGATAATCTCGTGCAGATCGGCCACAATTGCCATATCGGCCGGCACTGCCTGATCGCCGCGCATTGCGGTCTCGCCGGATCGACGATACTGGAAGACTCGGTGATGCTGGGCGGGCGAGCTTCGTCGGCGGGGCATCTCACCTTGGGGCGCGGCACCATCGTGCTGGCGGGCTCAGGCGTGAACCGGGACTTTCCCGCGGGCTCGAGGATTGGCGGCAATCCAGCCCAAGATGCACGCAGGTGGTGGCGGGAAATCGCAACGCTCAGGCGGCTAGCGAAAGGGGACAAGAGTGGACGTGAAGACTGAGGCACCACCGGAGTCGGCCCATGAGCTGACGTCGATGGACATCCAAGACATTCTGCAGCACCTGCCGCACCGCTATCCGTTCCTGATGATCGACCGGATCATCGACGTCGATGGCGACAATTCGGGCATCGGCATCAAGAACGTCACCTTCAACGAGCCGATCTTCCAGGGCCATTTCCCGGGCGAACCGGTGTTCCCGGGCGTGCTGATCATCGAGGGGATGGCCCAGACAGCAGGCGCGATGGCAATCGCGGCGGGTGCCGACGGCGGCCAGAAGCACATCGTCTATCTGCTCACCGTGGACAAATGTAAGTTCCGCAAGCCGGCGAAGCCGGGCGACCGGATCGAATACCACATCAAGAAGCTGCGCCGCCGCATGACGATGGGATGGTTCGAAGCCAAAGCAATCGTCGATGGCGTGGTCATTGCCGAGGCCGAGGTCGGCGCCATGGTGAGCCTGTCAGACCGGTAATGGCGATCCATCCAACAGCGATCGTCGAGGCGGGCGCACAGCTCGGCGCGAACGTGAAGGTAGGGCCATTCTGCGTCGTCGGCAGCGACGTGGTGCTCGGAGACGATGTCGAGCTGGTCTCGCACGTCGTCGTGGTGGGGCGCACAACCGTCGGATCGCGCACGCAGATCTATCCCTTTGCCTCGGTCGGTCACCGACCGCAGGACCTGAAATATGCAGGCGAGCCGTCGACGCTATCGATCGGCGCCGATTGCGTCATCCGCGAGCATGTGACGATCAACCCGGGGACCGCCGGCGGCGGCATGAAGACGGTGATCGGCGACCACTGCCTGCTGATGATCGGCTGCCATGTCGGTCATGACTGCGTCCTCGGCAACCACATTATTCTCTCGAACAACGTTGGTATCGCCGGGCATTGCACCATCGACGACTACGTCATCATGAGCGGGCATTCCGGCTCGGCGCAGTTCGTCCACGTCGGCGCCCACGCCTTTATCGGCGGCATGACGAAGCTCGAACGCGACGTCATTCCCTACGGCACCGTGCTCGGCAACCCCGGTAGCCTCTCGGGCATCAACCTCGTAGGGCTGAAGCGCCGCGGCTTCGATCGCGAAGCGATCCACAAGCTACGCACCGCTTACCGGATGATCTTCGCCAGCGAGGGCACGTTGCGCGAGCGTGTCGATGACGCAGCGGCGCTGTTTCCGGACGATGTACTCGTACAGGACGTCGTCAAGTTCATCACCAGCGCGGAGCGTTCGCTGACGCTGCCGACCAACGTCTTGAGTGACGACTGATGCCGAGGCGGCTCGCCGTGCTGGCAGGCTCCGGCGGGCTGGTCGCGCAGGTCGTCGAAGCCGCGCAACGGGCTGGCGATCGAGTGCAGGTGCTCACTTTCGAGGAGCGAGAGGCTATCCCCGGCGCGAAAATGGCGCGGGCGGATATCAGCAACCCGCTCGGCATCGTTTGGTCGCTGAAGACCTTTCGTGCCACGCATGTCGTGATGGCTGGTGGGTTGCATCTCAGTGACCGGCAACGCGAGGGGCTGGCGAAGTTCGCCACCGGTGGTGAGGCATCCGCCGCGCTTGGCGATGCGGCGCTGTCTGGCCTTGCAGGGGCGGTGAAGAAGTTCACCGGTGCTGATCTGCTTGGGGTGCACGAGATTGCGCCCGAACTCCTCGCCGAGGCCGGCTTGATCGCTGGTCCGGCGCCCGATGAGGCCGCCGTTGCTGCGGCGCGGCTGGCAATAGCGGCGGCGCGGGCGGTGGGCAGGCTCGATATGGGGCAGGCGGCCGTAGTAGCCGGTGCGCGCGTCGTCGCGGCAGAGGATGTCGGGGGCACTGCGGAGTTGCTGAGCCGCGTGGCGGCGTATCGCCGGGCCGGGTTGATCGGCGACGGGCAGGGGCCGATTGTCCTCGGCAAGACCAGCAAGCCGCAGCAGCCGGCCTATGTAGATTTGCCCGCCATCGGTCCCGACACAGTGAGTGAAGCCGTCGCGGCGGGCGTCACCGTCATCGCGGTCGAGCCGCTCCGCACCCTGCTGATCGACCGGCTAACGCTGATCGCCGCGGCCGAGGCTCAGCGCGTGACTATCCTCGGTCTTGCACCATATGCCTGAGGCAGTGCGGCTGTTCATCCTGGCCGGCGAGCCTTCGGCTGATCGCATCGGGGCCGACCTGGTGCAGCGGCTGCGGCGACGCACCAGCGTCGAACTCGGCGGTGTCGGCGGGCCGGAGTTGCGGGCCGAAGGTCTCGGCAGCCTCTTCCCGATGGAAAATCTCTCCGTCATGGGCTGGAGCGACGTGCTGAAGCGGCTGCCGTTGCTGCTGTGGCGCGTTAGGCAGACCGCCAAGGCCATCATCAGGCAGCGACCTGACGTGGTGGTTCTCATCGATTCCCAGGTGTTCTCCAAGGCTGTCGCCAGTCGTGTGCGTCGGGCCGGTCTGGATATGCCGATCCTGCTCTACGTCGCGCCAACCGTGTGGGCGTGGCGCCCCGAGCGCGCTGTCGAACTGAAACCGCTATACAACGAAGTGCTCGCGGTGTTGCCGTTCGAGCCCAAGGTGATGGCGGAGCTCGGCGGGTCGCCGACCAGCTATGTCGGTCACCCTGCCATGGCCCGTTTCCCGATGCGGCCGGCGCAGCCGGAGCGCGGTCCGCTGCTACTGCTCCCGGGCAGCAGGGTTGGCGAACTGCGACGACACCTGCCGCTGATGCGCCAGGCGGCGGAGATGCTGCAGGCACACCCGCGCCTGACCGGCTTTGTCATTCCGACGCTGCCCTCGCTTGCCGATCAGTTGCGCGCCGAAGTGGCGACCTGGCCGGTGCCAGTGGAGATCGTCACCGGCGATGCCAGGCAGGAGGCCTTCGCGTCCGCCTATGCCGCCTTCGCAGTAAGCGGCACGGTGACATTCGAGCTGGCCATGTCAGGCGTGCCCATGGTGGTCACCTACGTCGCCGATGCACAGCAGGCGAAACGCTATCGTGCGCTCGGGAGACGCGTACAGATCGCGTTGCCGAACATCCTGCTCGGTCGCGAAGAGATACCGGAACTGCAGTTCGCGCCGGACGATGTGCGCTCACTTGAGCCGCTGGCGGCGCTGCTCGATAACCCTGAGATCGTGGCCGGGCAGGTCGAGGCATTTCACCATATCCGGACCCTGATGCAGAAAGGGGCGCCTGAGGCGCCCCTTGTCGATCCCGCCGAGCGGGTTCTGGCTCATACCGATCAGCGGCCGCTGATCGGCTCGTAGTCGCGGACCGGCGAGCCGTTGTAGAGCTGGCGCGGGCGGCCGATCTTCTTCTGCGGGTCGGCGATCATTTCCTTCCACTGCGCGATCCAGCCCACGGTGCGGCTGAGCGCGAAGATGGCGGTGAACATCGAGGTCGGGAAGCCGATCGCGTCGAGGATGATACCCGAGTAGAAATCCACGTTGGGATAGAGCTTCCGATCAACGAAATACTGGTCGGAGAGCGCGATCTTTTCCAGCTCCTTGGCAACCTGCAGCGTCGGCGACAGGTTGTCGGCACCGAGCTGGGCCAGCACCTCGTTGGCGGCCTGCTGCATCACCTTGGCGCGCGGATCGTAGTTCTTATAGACGCGGTGACCGAAGCCCATCAGGCGGAAGCCGGAGTTCTTGTCCTTGGCCTTGGCGATGAACTCGGGGATGCGGTCGACGGTGCCGATCTCCTTGAGCATGTTCAGCGCCGCCTCGTTGGCGCCGCCATGGGCAGGGCCCCAGAGGCACGCAACGCCCGCCGCGATACAAGCAAACGGGTTGGCGTCGGACGAGCCGGCGAGCCGGACCGTCGAGGTCGAGGCGTTCTGCTCGTGGTCGGCGTGGAGCGTAAAGATCAGGTCCATCGCACGCGCGACGACCGGGTTCACCACGAAATCCTCGGCCGGGACCGAGAAGCACATGCGCAGGAAATTCGACGCATAGTCGAGGTCGTTGCGCGGGTACACGAAGGGCTGGCCCACCGAGTACTTGTAGGCCATGGCGACGATCGTGGGGATCTTGGCGATCATGCGGATCGAGGCGATCTCGCGCTGCTGCGGATCGTTGATGTCGATGGAGTCGTGATAGAACGCCGCCATGGCGCCGACCACGCCGCAGACGATGGCCATCGGGTGCGCGTCGCGACGGAAGCCGCGGTAGAAATAGTGCATCTGCTCATGCACCATGGTGTGGCGGGTGACGCGCTGCTCGAAGTCCAGCATCTGCGCCTTGTTGGGCAGCTCGCCATAGAGCAGCAGGTAGCAGACCTCGAGGTAGTTCGACTTCTCGGCCAGCTGTTCGATCGGGTAACCCCGATACATCAGCTCGCCCTTGTCGCCATCGATATAGGTGATGGCGCTGTCGGTCGCGGCGGTCGAAGTGAAGCCCGGATCATAGGTGAACATGCCGGTCTTGGCGTAGAGTGAGCGGATATCGATGACATCCGGCCCAACCGAGCCCGATAGCACCGGGAACTCGAAAGTCTGGTCCCCGATGGTGAGTTTGGCGACGGTATCGCTCATCTTCGCACTCCATTTTGGCCTTCTAGGGGCCCGCGGAAGGTGGGAGCGGGCAAGGCCGGATCGTCGTTAAGAGGCAGGTTCGGTTGGCGTAACCCATATACCCCACCTCTGCAACAGGTGGGTGAACAACGCTGACCTAATCAGTTTTCTCAATATGCATCAGCTGGCCTGATCGCCCAGTCGTGCCAGTGTTTCGTCGCGTCCGATCAGCACCATGACCTCGAAAATGCCCGGCGAAATGGTCCGGCCGGTCAGTGCTGCCCGCAGTGGCTGCGCCACCTTGCCGAGCTTCAGCCCACGGGCCTCGGCGAAGGCGCGAGCCGCTGTGTCGATTGCTTCCACCGACCAGTCGTTGAGGCCCTTGAGGATGTCTGCGAAGGCGCCAACGTTGGCGCGCGCGTCAGCGGTCAGCTGGTCGGCGGCTGCCTGGTCGATGGCGAGCGGGCGTACGGCATAGATGAACTGCGCCAGGTCGATCAATTCGAGCACGGTCTTGGCGCGCGGCTGCAGCTCGGGCAGGGCGGCCAACACCGTGGCCTTGTTGGCGGCGAGGCCATCCATGTCGAACACGCGGTTGAGCTCCGTCGCGGTCTCCAGCATCACGTCATAGAGCCGCTGCGGCGCCGCCTCGCGGATGTAGTGGCCGTTGATGTTCTCGAGCTTGACGAAATCGAAGCGAGCCGCCCCCTTGTTGAGGGCATCGAGCGTGAACCACTCGACCATCTGCTGGGTGCTGAACAGCTCTTCATCGCCATGGCTCCAACCGAGGCGAGCGAGATAGTTGCGCAGCGCCTCCGGCAGGTAACCCATCTGGCGGTAGGCCTCAACGCCGAGGGCACCGTGGCGCTTCGACAGCTTGGCGCCGTCAGGGCCGTGGATCAGCGGGATGTGCGACATCTCCGGTACGGACCAGCCCATCCCGTTGTAGATGACGATCTGGCGCGCGGCATTGGTGAGGTGGTCGTCACCGCGGATGATGTGGGTGACGCCCATGTCGTGGTCGTCCACCACCACCGCCAGCATGTAGGTCGGCGTGCCATCGGAACGCAGGATGATGAAGTCGTCGAGGTTCTCGGCCTTGAATACGACCTCGCCCTGCACGTGATCCTGCACCCGGATCTCGCCCGACTGCGGCGCCTTGATGCGGATCACCGGGGCAACGCCGGCGGGCGCCTCGGACGGGTCGCGGTCGCGCCAGTAGCCGTTGTAGCGCGGCGGCAGGCCGTTGGCGCGCGCGGTCTCGCGCATCTCGGCCAATTCCTCGGGGGAGCAGTAGCAGTAATAGGCCTGGCCGCGCGATAGCAGCTCGTTGGCGACCTCGGCATGCCGGGCAGCGCGGGAAAACTGCATGAACGGCTCGCCGTCCCAATCCAGCCCCAGCCACTTCAGGCCGTCGAAGATCGCCTTGACGGCGCCTTCGGTCGAGCGTTCGCGATCGGTGTCCTCGATGCGCAGCAGCATCTTGCCGCCGGTGTGACGCGAGAAGGCCCAGTTGAACAGGGCCGTGCGGGCGCCGCCGATGTGGAGGTAGCCGGTGGGCGAGGGGGCGAAGCGGGTGACGACTGGAGTAGCCATGGGTCGGTGAAACATCCCGGAGAATTGGCGTTTGGCGGTGTGTAAGCACCCCGGAGCCGGAGCGCAAGGGCGGCAGTTGGCATGGCGCCCACGCCCGGTTAGCATCTCCGCCGTGATCGTGCAGAGCGGGGGCTCGGCGGGTGACCGTGACTGTCGGGGAGGTGGTGTCTGAGCGACTGGTTCCGGTACCCGCCGGACCGGATGCGATGCGTGCGTTGCCGCCGGCGCTTCGACCGCGCGTATCCCGGTGGCACGAGTTCGCGACCAGTATCGCCACGGCGCTCGAGCACCGGCGCCTGTTTCTGCTCTGGCCTTATGCTGTCATCGCCGGACTCATCGTGTCGTTGGCGACGCCGACAGCGCCGGACCCGATCGTATTGGGACTGTTAGGTGCGGTTTTTGCTGTGGGCCTGCTGTTAAGCCGCCGCCAGCTTGCCATCTTCCGCACTCTGACCATGGCCGGTGCCTTCTGGGCCGGGTTCTCGCTGCTCGCGGTCCACGCCACCCTGTTCGGCACCACGATGCTGGCGCGACCCGTCTATGGCACGTACGAGATGCGCGTCGACGAGATTGTCTCCGAGGCTGAGAGCGGGGTGCGCGCGATCGTCTCGGCTATCACGCCAACCGGCACGTCACGCACAGTCCCTATGCGTCGAGCCCGGATCGTCGTGGCTGCTGGTCCGGCACTCGGGCCCGGCGACATCATCCGGGCGCCAGTGCGCTTCTACGCGGTTCCGGGACCCGTGGTGCCAAATGGCTTCGACACGCAATTCCATGCCTTCTTCGACGGTGTCGGCGCCTATGGGAACACGACCGGCACGGTCGAGCGGGTCAGGTCGGGAGACAGCTCGGCGCCCGAGCGCATCATAGACGCCGTCCGTCGCGGCATCGCCGCACGCATCGATGCCGACCTGCGGCAGCCGGCTGCCGGCATTGCCCGGGCGCTGATCACCGGCGACCAAAGCGCAGTCTCGGATGAAGCACGCGAGACGATGGCAGCCGCAGGCCTGGCGCACGTGCTTTCGGTATCGGGGCTGCACCTCACCATCGTGGCCGGGCTGGTGCTGGTGACCCTGCGAGGCGGCCTGGCGCTGGTCGGCAGCATCCACCGGCTGGTCTCGGTGAAGCGGGTCGCGGCGGCGGGGGCCGTGCTCGCGTCGTTGGCCTACTTTGCCATTTCGGGCGGCAACGTCGCCGCACTCCGTTCGACCATCATGCTGGTGCTGGTGCTCGGCGCTATCGTGTTCGGCCGACGGGCATTGACGATGCGGAACGTAGCGATCGCCGCGTTGATCGTCATCGCCACCGATCCCGCCAGCGTCTTTCGTCCCAGCTTCCAGCTGTCATTCGCCGCCGTGGTGGCGCTTATCGGTGCCTGGGAGCTGATGCGACCGCCGGAGGGCAGGGAGCAATCGCTGCTGGCGCGCACCGGCGGCTACCTCTGGGGCATCGTGCTCACCAGCCTGATCGCCGGCGCGGCGACACTCCTCTTTTCGGTCTACCACTTCCAGCAGACCTCGCCGCTCGGCGTCCTTGGCAACCTGTTCTCACTTCCCTTGGTCGGCTTCGTCATGATGCCCGCCGCGGTGCTCGCGACGCTGGCCATGCCGTTCGGCTGGGAGGCGCCCTTCGTGGCCGTGATGGGTTGGTCGATCGACCGGATGCTCGATCTCGGCGGGATCGTGGCGAGTTGGAGCAGCGCCCTCGACTACAGTCCACTGCTGACGCCTATGGCCCTATTGCTCGGTCTCGCGGCGCTGGCTTGGTTCACCTTTATCCCCACGTGGCACCGGCTGATCGCGCCGATCCTGCTGCTACCCGCAGTGTTGATGTTTGCACTCGATCAGCCACCCGATGTGCTGATCGCGGACACCACGCAGGCGGTGGTGATGCGTAGCGAGACCGGGTTGGGACTGGTTGCGGGAAAAGGCGACAGCTTCGCTGTCGACGTGTGGCGGGAGACCTATGGCGAACCGATCGAGGCGATCTCGCCGCTCGGTTGTGACAGCGTCGGATGCTTCGGAGCCAGCACGCGCGGCTTCACGATCGCCATCGTCCGGGATCCGGCCGGCTTCCATGAGGATTGCGGGCTAGCAGACTTGGTGATCACCCACCGAACTGTGCCGGCCAGTTGCTCGGCAAGCGCCATCGTCGATGCGGACGCGCTGGTGCGGGGCGGCGTGCATTGGCTGCGCTGGGATGCGGCGCGGGGCGGTTTTGAGATCCGCCCCGCGATCCCGCCGCTCAGCCGGCCGTGGCGAGCAGTGCTACGGTGACGCCTGCAGCTTCGATCTGGGCATTGCCCAGCACGTAGCCCTTCTCGTCCGGAGCGGCGGTCAGGTTTGCCGCGGTGTCGCCGTAATTAAAGTAAACGCGCCATTCACCACGCGTCCGGCAGCGCACGCCGGCAGGCAGGTTCAGCGTCGGCACCTCAGCTTCGGCAAGCAGGTGGTCGATGATGCGCTGCATCAGTGCCCTATCGCCGCTCGCGGCGAGGTAGTTGAGCTTTCCCTGCGCCACGAGCACCGGGAAATCCTCCTCGTCCTCGATGACGATCTGCGCTCGGGTATCGAGCCGTTCGCGCCAATGGCCGACGGCCCCGCCACCCTTCACCGAGACGGTGCGCCGCGGATCGGTGCTGTCGACGCGGGCTACCTTGGCGTCGAGCAGGTTCTGCGGCAGGTCGGGACCGAGGCCGGCAGGGATCGAGAAGTTCTGGGTCTTCGAGCCCGTGCGCGGACCGATCAGCAGGTGGCCATCGAAGTTCTCGATTGCCGTCCGCAGGGCATCGTTCCAAGCGAACAGCGCCGGGATGACCACCAGGTCGTAGCCTGAGAAGTCGGTGGTCGAGGGCGGCAGGATGTCGACGTCGATGCCGCGCTTCCGCAGCGGCACGTAGACGTTGCGCACGTGCTGGTGGTGCGTGAAACCCTTGGCTTGCGGCTGGATGCGCCAGGCCCACTCGCTCTGGTAGTCGAAGACGATTGCGACGCGGCCTTTCCGCGCCTCGCCATCGAAACCCAGCTCCTTCAGCTCCCGTGCCACCTGCTTCGCTTCATGGTAGCCGGGCGTCGGCACGCTATCGGGCCGCAAGAGCCCGGCATGCATCTGCTCCTGCGCGAACGGGGCCTGCCGCCAGCGGAAGTAGCTCACCACCTCCGCCCCGTGCGCGAAAGCCTCCCAGGCCCAGAGCCTCGCCATGCCGGGCAGGGGATCGGGGTTGTAGTCGGCCCAGTTCACCGGTCCGGGCTGCTGCTCCATGATCCACCAGCGGCCATGGCCCACGGCGCGGTAGAGATCATGGTGCAGTCCAGAATTGTCGGGGTCGCCCTGCCGGAAGTACGGAATCTTGCTTTCCTCGGGCTCCGGAACGCCCTCCAGATGTCCCAGCGGATAGGAGTCCCAGCTCGCGACGTCGAGCGTCTCGGCCAGTTCGTAGTGGTCGAACTCGGTCGAGCGCGACATGAAATTGTGGATCACCGGCAGGTCTGGACGCGCCGCCTTCATCAGGTCGTACTGCGTCTTGTTGAACGCGGCGACCTGCGCCGACGAATAGCGGCGAAAGTCGAGGCAGGCAGCCGGCGCGGCCTCGGTCACGGTGAGGTTCGGCGGGTCGATCTGTTCGAAGTTGTTGTACTCCATCGACCAGAAGACATTGCCCCAGGCGAGGTTCAGCGCCTCGATGGTCTTGTACTTGTCCTTCAGCCAGAGCCGGAAGCCGATGGCCGCGGCGTGCGAGTAGGAGTGCACCGTGTCGTGGCAGCCGTACTCGTTATCGGTCTGCCAGCCGGCGAGTGCCTTGTGCTGGCCGACATGGTCGATCAGCAACCGGGTGATGCGGGCGCATTCGCGCCGATAGCCCAGGTGCGAGAAGTCGTAGTGCCGACGCGAACCGAAGCCGCGCGGTCGGCCGTCGCGATCGACCGCCAGCATGTCGGGCATCTTGTCGATCAGCCAGCGGGGCGGGGTCGCCGTGGGCGTGCCAACGATGACCTTGAGCCCGTGCTTGTCGAGCACGTCCATTGCCGCAACCAGCCAGCCGAAATCCAGCTCGTTCGGTCGCGGCTCAAGGCGGGACCAGGCAAACTCGCCGATGCGGACATATTCGATGCCGACCTCCGCCATGCGGCGGGCGTCGTCATCCCATTGCTCGACGGACCAGTGTTCGGGGTAATAGCAGACGCCGATAGCGGGAAAAGACACGTTAGACTCAGAGTTTGAGGAAAGGTTCGGCGATGCCGGGTACGTCGAGCGCCACGGCGAAGACGCTGCCGGCATGCGGCTCGACTTCGAGTTGCTCGGGCGTCATATGCTCGCGCGCGGTGGTGATGTAGAGGGTCTTGAGGTCGCTGCCGCCAAAGGCGGGGCAGCTCACCTGGCTGACGCCGGGAACCTCGACCACCTTGTCCAGCTTGCCGTCAGGGGAGATGCGGATGACCTTGCCGCCGCCCCAGCGGGCGTTCCAAAGGTAGCCTTCGGAATCGACCACCGAGCCGTCGGCGCCGCCCGGCCCTTCCATGGTGAAGAAGTCCTCCCAGGGTCCGGTCGGCTGGCCGGTTGCCGGATCGAGGGCGCAGCGGACAATCATCTTGCCGGCGTCGGTGAAGTAGGCCGTGCGCCCGTCGGGGGAGAAGCAGATCGAGTTGGGGATGCGGATGTTCTCGATGACCTTGGTGGTCTGTCCGGCGCGGTACTGATAGACGCCACCGACCCCCGCCTCGGCCTTCCGG
Organism: Devosia sp. P3_B2; assembly: GCF_056402875.1. Taxonomy (NCBI): domain Bacteria; kingdom Pseudomonadati; phylum Pseudomonadota; class Alphaproteobacteria; order Hyphomicrobiales; family Devosiaceae; genus Devosia; species Devosia sp. P3_B2. Next base: position 20,960 of record NZ_JBFUGO010000010.1, read on the forward strand.
CCCATCGTGCCGATCCAGAAGCCGCCGGTGCGGTCGACGCGGCTGTCATTGGTCCGGTTGGTCGGAATGTCCTCCTCGATCTCGGCGATCACCGTGCTCGTGTCGGAGGCAAAATCATAGCGGAGCAGGGCGCCCGACTGCACGATGCCGAGTGTGTCCTTGTCGATCACGGCGCCGGCGCTGACCGTGTCCTTGAAGGTAATGCGGTCGACGATGTGGCCGTCGGTGCCGGCGCTCAGCATGGTCTGGTTGAGGATATCGAACCAGAACAGGCGTTCGAGCAGCGGGTTCCAGAACGGGCCTTCGCCCAGCTCGCAGCGGCTATCGACGAACAGTTCGGCCTTCGAGTTCATCGTGGTCTTCCCTGATCATAGGCGGCGACGGCGGTGGTGGCGCGCGATGCCACATCGGCGGCCGACATGCCGGGCTTGAAAATGTAGGTGCCGAGCCCGAAGCCGGCGCAGCCGGCCGCAAAGTACTCGGCGAAATTGTCGGGGTTGGCGCCTCCGACGGCGTAGAGCGGGATAGCCGGCGGCAGCACCGCCTTCATCGCCTTGATGCCCTTGGGGCCAAGCACTTCGGCGGGGAAGAACTTCAGGCCCGTGGCGCCGGAGCGGATGGCGGTGAACGCGTCGGTGGGCGAGAACACGCCCGGATACGAGGTCATGCCGCGCTCGATGGTGGCGCCGATGACCGCCGGGTTGGTGTCCGGCGACACAACGAACCGGCCGCCCGCATCGGCGACCGCGTCGACATCGGCGCGGTTCAGCACCGTGCCCGCACCGACCAGGGCGCGACTGTCGAAGGCCTTGGCGACGTCTTCGATCGAGCGCAGCGCTTCGGGCGAATTGAGTGGGACCTCGATCATGGTGATGCCGGCGAGCACGAGGGCGTCGCAAACTTCGAGGGTTTCGGGAGGCGTGATGCCGCGAAGGATCGCGATGATGTGGCGGTGGTCCATGAACTTCTATGCCTGTCTTGCTGCCTTGAGTCCGGCGAGGGTGGCGTCGGTCGCATCGACGATGCGGGTCCGGGCGCCGAGCCGTTCAAAGCCCATCTGGTACAACCCGCAAAGGCCGACACTGCCGACCAGCGGAATCTCCGCCTCGCCGATCCAGTCGCGCTGGCCCCCGATCTCGGCGCCGATCAACAGGCCCGAGAGGAAACCGGCACACCATGCCGGGCTGCGGCCCGACAGCAGGGAGCCGGCGCGGACCTTGAACAGCGTCGCGGTCAAGCGCTGGGGCCGCTCGAGCCCTTGGTCGAGACCGGCAGCGAAGCCGACATCGCGATCCTCGCCCTCGAGCTCGCCACCGAGCGAATGGCGCAGCACCGAGTGGGTGCGCAGCAGCTCGAATATCTCGCCGGTCATGGCGCTGGAGAAGCGTTCCAGCTTGGTGCCGGAGAGCAGCGCCCACTTGCTGTGGGTGCCTGGCATAACCGCGAGGCCGGAGAAGTTGGGGATCAGTGCCGAGAGCCCAAGCAATTGGGTTTCCTCGCCGCGCATCACGTCCTCCGCACCCAGATCGCGGAGGCAGACGCCGGGCAGGATGCGCGGGTTGTGTGGGCCTGGCATATCGGGCGCAACGGCGCCGGCAGCTATGCGACCGAGTTCGGCGGGGGCGTCGAGATAGGGGGCCTCGATCCAGCCCTGCCGCGCGCCGGCCATGCCGCAGATCAGTACGTCCTCGACGTCATCGGCGACGCCGTTGAGCAGCGAGGTCAGCACATCCGGATATTGCTCGCGGCTGAGACGACCCATGCCGTCCGGCGACGAGCGGGAGAAGGCGATCTCACCGGCGGAATCTATTCCCCATGCCCGCAGATTGGAGGTGCCCCAATCGACGGCGACCCATTCGACCTGTCCTGCCAAAACCCTCTCCCTTGCGCCGCCAGTTTGCCGCGCATCAAGCCATGCCGCTACATCGCAATCGGGAAGGTGGTCCACTCTCCTGGTATGATCGCGAAAGCCGCTCGCAGGCGGCGCTTCAGATCCGATGCGCCACTTGCTGCCAGCGGCGCGGAACGTAACGTCTTTGCCAGCCCGGCCCTAGTGCAATTGTTGACCGCAGCGTCCGGATTCATAAGAAAAAGGGCCGGCTGAGGCAGCCGGCCCGGAGACCCGATTGGCGGCAGGTCAGGAGTTCAGTATTTGCGGAGCAGGCCAACCAGGCGGCCCTGCACCTTCACCCGGTCGGGCGGGAAGATGCGGGTTTCGTAGGCCGGGTTGGCGGCCTCGAGCGCTACCGAGTTGCCGCGACGGCGCAGCCGCTTCAGCGTCGCCTCCTCGTCATCTACGAGGGCGACGACGATCTCACCGGTCGAAGCGGCGTCCTGCTTCTTGATGAGCACGGTGTCGCCATCGAAAATCCCGGCATCGATCATCGAATCGCCGCGCACTTCCAGAGCATAGTGTTCACCCGCACCGAGCATCTCGGGCGGCACCATGATGGAATGGCTATGGGTCTGGATGGCCTCGATCGGAGTGCCGGCGGCGATCCGGCCCATCACCGGGACGGTGACCGCGCGGTAGGCGTCGGCGTTGGCCACCTGAGCCGCTGGGCGTGCCGGCGGGGTCGCGACCCGGCCAAGATTGCCCTCGATGACGCTCGGCTCGAAGCGCGCCTTGCGGCCGCCGAGCGATGGATTCATCGAGTCCGGCAGTTTGATCACCTCGAGCGCCCGGGCCCGGTTGGGCAGGCGCCGGATGAAGCCGCGCTCCTCGAGCGCAGTGATCAGCCGGTGGATGCCCGACTTGCTGCGAAGATCGAGCGCATCCTTCATCTCGTCGAACGACGGTGGGATGCCGGATTCTTTCATCCGCTCGTGGATGAACATCAGAAGTTCGTGTTGCTTGCGCGTCAGCATGGCGGCCCCGTGAGCAGAATCGGAACAAAGACTGAACGTGTTATACGTGTTCCAGTTATGTTCTGCAATCGGACGATGAATATTGCGTTACGATGGCGCCCCTGGCGCGCCGAAAGTGGCCGCGAAATCCTCTCGACGTCGGGGCCTTGCGTTTCGTTGACCTGCTGTCCACCAGGGCATACCGTCGAGAGATTGGCGTGTCGAACCCGCACACCCAACCTTCTCAGCTGGAGCTGTGCTCGTTTCCACGGGCCAGTGAACTGGACTGTTTCTGAGGAGGAAAACATGTCTATGAAATCAAGCCGTTATGCCATATCCGCAATGATTTTGGGGATATTGCTCAGCCCCACCGTGGCGGCCGAAATGACCGATGCGGAATTGGTCGCCAACGCGCTGTCGGCAGCGCCGGTGGCGGTGGGCCAGAATGCCACGGTCGTGAACTTCGATGCTCAGATGCAGATGAAGACGCTCAAGGAGGGAACGAACGGCTTTACCTGCATGCCGGACAACCTGGCTTCGCCCACCAATGATCCAATATGCGTCGACGCCGGAGGCATGGCGTGGTTGACGGCATATAGCGAGAAGAAGGACCCACCCGAGGGCGTGGTCGGTTTCGGCTACATGCTGCAGGGCGAGTCGGCGCCCGACAACATGGATCCGTTCGCGACGGCGCCGCCCGCCGGCCACGAGTGGATGGTCGACGGGCCGCACGTCATGATCTTCAACGTCGCAGACGAGATGCTGGCCGGCTATCCCAAGGAAGAGCATCCCGACCACACCCAGCCCTATGTGATGTGGCCCAACACTCCCTATGCCCACCTGATGATCCCCGTGCACTGACTACGGGATACACTGGCGCGTGCCGGCGCATCGGTCGACGCGCGCCACCGCCGGATTATTGCGGCTCGGCGGGTAGGGTAAGCTGCACGCTGAAGCCTTTGCCAGGCTGCGATGCGACCGTCAGTTCGCCACCGAGCAGACCCGCGATCTCTTCGACTATGGGCAGCCCGAGGCCAGCTCCGGGCTTGTCGCTGTTACCGCGGCTGAAGCGCTTGCGCACTGCCGCCAACTGCTCGGCGGCGACGCCCTTGCCGGTGTCGGCTACCTGCAGCAGCACCACGCGGTCCCCTGTGGCGACGCGAACCGTCGCTTCGGCGTCGGGTCCAGCATAGGCGATGGCGTTCTCGATGAGGTTGCTCAGCAGTTCACCGAGCAGCATCGGGTCGCCGCGGACCAGCGCCGGTCCTTCGCCCTCGAGGCCAAGATCGATGTCGGCGGCATGGGCGCGGACGACATAGTCGCCTGTGCGCTCCCGGGCGAGCTCGAACAGATCGACAACCTGGAACTGCAGCCGATCGGACGCAGCCTCGTCGATCCTGGCGAGGAGCAGCAGTTGCGCGAGGACGCGCTCGGCGTGCACCACCGCGGCGTCGGCGGTGCGGGCCGCCTCCCGTGCCGCGGCAGGGCTATCGGCGCGGAGCGCCAGCGCCAACTGAGTGCGGATGATGGTGAGCGGCGTGCGGAGCTGATGGCTGGCATTGCCGGTGAAATGGCGCAGGGCATCGAGAGCTGACGACAGCCGCGTCATGAACGAGTTGATCGTGTCGACTAGGCCCTGCACCTCGCGGGGAACCTCCTGTTCGATGGGGCTGAGGTCATCGAGGGCCCGCCGCGAGATGGCATCGCGGAGGCGGTAGAGCGGGGCGAGCGAGAAACCGACGGCCAGCCAGAGGATCACCGCGGCGGAGAGGATGAGCAGCGCAAGGCGAATGGCAGAGCGGAGGAGCAGGGTCTGGGTCAACTGCGTGCGGGCGATGGTGGTCTCGGCGACGGTGACCGTGAACGGGATGGCGCTGACGCCGGAGGATGCCGCGCGTCGCAGCACCGCCACGCGGATCGGCTCACCACGGAAGCTGGCGTCCGAATAGGCGATGTCGGCCGTCGCTGCATCAGAGGTCGGCAGGGTCTGGTAGCCCGTGATGAAGCCCTCCGGACCGTCGACGCGGTAGAAAACCCGGTCCTGCGCCGCCGAAGTCAGCATCTCCAACGCGACATAGGGTACGTCGACCTCGAGCTCGCCATCCTCGGTGACGATCACCCGCTCGGCGATGGCGAGGACGGAGCCGGCGAGGACGCGGTCTGAGAGTGAGGTTGCGGTGTCCCTAGCCTCGCGCCAGGTATCGACCACCGCGAGCGTGGCGACGGCAATTAGCGCAACCATCAGCCACAGCAGCAGACGCCGGCGCAGCGAGTAGGGGCGCACCATCAGTCGGCGATCCGATCGAGGTAATAGCCGAGGCCGCGGGCGACCCGCACGGTGAGCGCATAGGGAGCGAGGCGGCGGCGCAGGCGCGAGATGTACTGTTCCACGGCGTTCTCGCTGAGGTCATCGTCGAAGGCGGCCAGCGATTCAATGATCGATTGCTTGGCGACCACCTTGCCGGCCTTGCGCAGCAGGGTCTCAAGCACGCTGAGTTCGCGCGCCGGCATGTCGAGGGTCTGCCCAAACGCCGAGAGGGTGCGCGACACGGTGTCGAGCTCGATGCTGCCGAAGGCGATGCTCGAGTTGTGCAGCCCGGCTTGCCGGCGCAGCAGCACGCGGATGCGCGCTTCCAGCTCGGACACTTCGAACGGCTTGGTCATGTAATCGTCGGCACCGAGGTCGAGGCCGCGCACCCGCTCGTCGAGGGCGCCGCGAGCGGTGAGGATCAGTACGGAGGAGGCGTTGCGACGGGCCCGCATGCGGCGCAGGACGTCGAGCCCGTCCATTTCGGGCAGGCTGAGGTCGAGCACGACGAGATCGAATGTTTCCGTCGACAGCACGGCATCGGCGGAGATGCCGTCATGAACGACATCCACCGCGTAGCCGGCGACCCGCAGGACGACGGCAAGGCCGTCGGCCAGGGTCCGGTTGTCTTCGACCACCATGATGCGCATCATTGGCTCCCCGACCGCACGGTAGTTTGACGGCGCGGCGTTGCCCATAGCCCTTGTGGAGCGGGCAGGGGAGCGGGCATGGTCCGGAAATGCTCCGACTTCTCGCCATTCTCGTCCTCGTCGCAACGCCCACCTTCGCCCAGGAGGCGAAGGTCTATCCGGCGCTCGACGATGCGGTCGGCAACCGGACTGTCACGGTCTACTCGTCGCTCGACGAGCCGCTGGCGCGGCCGATGATCGCGGCGTTCCAGGCCGCCAACCGCGACATCGCAGTGGCCTATGAGGACCTGCAGACCGTCGACATCTACGATCGCGTGGTGGCCGAGACCGATGCCGGTGCGCCCACCGCAGATTTCGCGTTCTCCTCGTCGATGGACCTGCAGGTCAAGCTCGCGAACGACGGTTATGCGCAGGAGAGCAGCCTGCCGCTGTCAGCCAGTTGGCCGCGCTGGGCCAACTGGCGCAACACGGCCTACGCGCTGACCTATGAGCCGGCTGTGTTCATCTACCACAAGCCGAGCTTTGCCGGATCGAAGCCACCCTCGACGCGGGCGGAGCTGATCCAGTACCTCAAGGCCAATGCGGACACGATCCACGGCCGGATCGGCACTTACGACATCGAGCGATCCGGCGTCGGCTTCATGTTCTTTTCGCGCGACCAGGAGCAGTATTCCGACCTCTGGACGCTTGTCGGGGCCATGGGCGCGGCCGGCGTAAAACTCTACTCGACCACCTCGGCGATCGTTGATCGCGTGGCCGATGGCCGGTTCGTCTTCGGCTACAACATTCTTGGCTCCTACGCCGCCGAGGCCGCGGCGCGAAACCCCGATCTCGGCATCATCCTCCCCGCCGACTACACCATCGTCACCTCCCGCATCGGGCTGGTGCCGAAGGCCGCGGCCAACCCCGATCTCGGCCGCCGCTACCTGGCGTTCTTCATGTCGGCCGAGGGGCAGACGATCATGGCGCAGCAGCTGCAGATCGCCGCGCTCAACCCCAACGTCACCGGCGACAACACCGCCAATGCCATGCAGCAGGCGCTCGGCAACCAGTTGCGGCCCGTGCCGGTGAGCCCCGGGCTGATGGTCTATCTCGACCAGGTGAAACGCGCCCGGCTGATCCGGCGCTGGAACGACGCGCTCAGCATCCAATAGGCCGCGACAGGTTCGCGACAGCTTCGTGTGGTCTGGTCCACGCTAGCCGAGGCGTAAGAGCGCCCGGCTGAGGAGTCTGGGAGGACCCCGCAGTTTTGATCAGCGCTGCCGCAACCGCGCGGCAGCCCGCGGTGTTTCATCGCGGGGCATTCCCCCCAGGTTGAGATAACGCCGGTCGGCAACGCTTCGACCGCAATGGAGGACAACAAATGAAGCATCTCGTAGCGACTGCCCTGCTGGCCGGCGCCCTGGCGCTGCCCACAGCGGCGTTTGCCGCCGACTACTCGATCATGGCGCCTGCCGCGCCTGGCGGCGGCTGGGACCAGACCGCCCGCTCGATGCAGGAGGCGATGACTGCCGAAGGCATCTCCGGCAACGTCCAGGTTACCAATGTGCCCGGCGCCGGCGGCACCATCGGGCTGGCTCAGTTCGTGCAGGAAGCCAATGGCAATCCGTCAAAGCTGATCGTCGGCGGCTACGTGATGGTCGGCGCCATCCTTACCAACAAGGCGCCGGTGACGCTCGATGCGGTGACCCCCATCGCGCGGCTGACCGGCGAGTACGAAGTGATCGTGGTGCCGGCAGCGTCCGATATCCAGACGCTGGCCGATCTTGTCGCCAAGCTGAAAGCCGATCCGGGCGCGGTGTCGTGGGCCGGTGGTTCGGCCGGTGGCACCGACCACATCACGGCGGGCTTGTTCGCCAAGACCGTCGGCGTTGATCCGAAGTTGGTGAACTACGTCGCCTTCTCGGGCGGTGGTGAAGCGCTCGCCGCAGTGCTCGGCAACCAGGTGACGGTCGGCATCTCCGGCTATGGCGAGTTCCAGTCGCAGGTCGAGGCCGGCGCGCTGCGCGTCATCGGTGTATCGGCGCCTGAGAAGGTGGCGATCATCAACGGCCCGACCTTCAAGGAAGGCGGCGTCGATCTCGTCGTGCAGAACTGGCGCGGCGTGTGGGCTGGTCCCGGCCTCAGTGCCGAGCAGACGACTGCCATTGGCGCCGACATCGAGAAGATGGTGAACTCGGAATCGTGGAAGAAGATCCTCGATACCAAGGGCTGGAACAACACCTACCTCCCTGCCGACGCGTTCAAGACCCAGCTGGCCACCGAGATCGCCTCCACCGAGGCAATTCTCAAGGACGTCGGTCTCGTGCAATGATCGAGCCCATGGCTCAGGCAAACAAGCAGCGCCGCCCGGACTGGGCGGCGCTGGTCATCGCTGCGGGTCTGCTGGCTCTCGCGCTGCTGGTCGCGTGGGATGCCTCGCGGCTGGGCAGCGGCGGCGCCTACGCCCGCATCGGCCCTCAGACCATTCCCTATGTGATCGCCTTCTGTCTCGCCGTCCTTGCCGTCTCCACCGTCATTGCGGCGTATCGGCATAGCTTCCCGGAGCGCGACGAGCAGGATATCGCGCCGGTACTGTGGATCGTCGGCGGGCTAGTGGCACAGATGGTGCTGATCAAGTTCACCGGCTTCTCGATCGCCACCGGCATCCTGTTCGGGATGACGGCGCGCGGCTTCGGCGCGCGGCGGCTGTGGTTCTCCATTCCCGCCGGCATCCTGATCGCCGGCGTCGTCTGGCTGATCTTTGCCCGCGGGTTGTCGCTGACCCTGCCGGCTGGCCCGCTCGAGGCGGCGCTGACTGGTGTCCTGCAGACGCTGGTGCAGTTCGTCACGCTGGTCGTTACCAGCATTCTCGGCTTCTTCCGGAGCTTTGCCTGATGGATACGTTCATGCTGCTCTGGCAGGGCCTCGCAGTGGCCGTGCAGCCGATCAACCTGCTGTACGCGCTGGTCGGTGTAACGCTCGGTACCGCGGTCGGCGTACTGCCCGGCATCGGCCCCGCAACCACGGTCGCGCTGCTGCTGCCGGTGACGTACAAGCTCGATCCGGCCGGCTCGCTGATCATGTTCGCCGGCATCTACTATGGCGGCATGTATGGCGGCTCGACCACGTCGATCCTGCTGAACACACCCGGCGAGAGCGCCTCGATCGTCACGGCGCTCGAGGGCAACAAGATGGCCAAGGCGGGCAGGGGCGGCCCCGCCCTCGCTACCGCCGCGATTGGCTCGTTCGTCGCCGGGCTCATCGCCACCATTGCGCTGGCGTTCCTCGCTCCGTGGGTGGTGAAGTTCGCGCTCGCCTTCGGGCCGCGTGAGTATTTCGCACTGATGGTGCTGGCCTTCGTCACGGTGTCGGCGGCCTTCGGCGATTCCGCCCTGCGCGGGCTGACCTCGCTGTTCATCGGCCTGACGCTCGGCATCATCGGCATCGACCTGCAGACCGGCCAAGCGCGACTGAGCTTCGGCATCCCCGACCTGCTCGACGGCGTCGAAGTCACGACACTGGCCGTCGCCATGTTCGCCATCGGCGAGACGCTGTTCGTCGCCGCGCAGGGCAAGCGGGCGCCCGAGACGGTGGAGCCGGTGCGTGGCTCGCTGTGGATGAGCGCCAAGGACTGGTCGCGCTCGTGGAAGCCATGGCTGCGCGGCACGATCATCGGCTTCCCCATTGGCGCCATGCCGGCCGGCGGCGCCGAGATCGGCACGTTCTTTTCCTACGCCGCCGAAAAGAAGCTCTCCAAGCACCCCGAGGAGTTCGGTAACGGCGCCATCGAAGGCGTCGCCGGCCCCGAGGCCGCCAACAACGCGTCCGCCGCCGGAACGCTCGTGCCGCTGCTGACCCTGGGCCTGCCGACCTCGGCGACCGCGGCGATCATGCTCGCCGGCTTCCAGCAGTATGGCCTGCAGCCCGGCCCGCTACTGTTCACTTCGAACCCGCAGTTGGTCTGGGGCCTGATCGCCAGCCTGTTGATCGCCAATCTGATGCTGATCGTCCTCAACCTGCCGCTGATCGGGCTGTGGGTGAAGCTGCTGACCATCCCGAAACCGTGGCTCTATGCCGGCATCCTGCTGTTCGCGACGCTCGGTACCATCGGTGCCAACCCGTCGGTGTTCGAACTCGGCATGCTGCTGGCCTTCGGCCTCCTCGGGTACGGCCTTCGCCTTTTCCACTTCCCGATCGCGCCGGTCGTCGTCGGACTGATCCTCGGTCCGATGGCCGAGCAGCAGTTGCGACGGGCGCTCGCTATCTCGCAGGGCGACGTGATGGTGCTGCTCACCTCGCCGATCTCGGCGACGCTGCTGACGCTGGCCGCCCTGGCGCTGATCGTGCCGCTGATCCTCAGGGTGCGCGGCAAGGGCCAGGTGTTGGCGGAGGTGGCGTCCGACGGGGACTGATGCCTGCGTCATGCGCATGGCTTGCCTGCCCTCGGCCCCTCTGCCGAAGGCAGGCGACGCTTCCCACATCAGGGGCAACGAAAGGCGCTTCCGATGACCCGCAAATCCAGTCTGCTTCGCGACTTCTTCACGCTGTTTGGTGCAGCCAATGCCGCCGCCGCGGCCACCCACGAAAGCCGCAGCCCGAGGGCTCGCGACCTTGAGGCCCTCGGCATCAAGCCGGAACAGTTCCGGTCAATCGGCCGATAAGCTAGCCCCAGCTAAGCGGGATGACATCGACAATCTCGCCGGGCGGGACGCCGGGCGATTCCTCGGGCACCACGATCAGCGCATCGGCGAGCGCCAAGGACATCGAGTGGCTGGAGTCGGTCTCGAAGATGGGCTCGACCTGCATGTACCCGATGTCGTTACGGCTGAGACTAGCGCGCATGTAGTGGCGGCGCGGGCCGTTCGCCGGCAGGCCGAGCAGGGTGGGTACGCCGATGCGCGGCCAGAACGGATCGATGTGGCCCGTCATGGCGCGCAGCGCCGGCTTCAGGATCACCGTCGCCGTCACCAGCGCCGACACTGGATTGCCGGGTAGTCCGAACACCAGCGTCTTGCCGCGCGTGCCGAACATCAGCGGCTTGCCAGGACGCATCCTGAGCTTCCAGAAATCCAGCTCGACGCCCAGGTCACGCAGCACTTCCTGCACATAGTCGCGCTCGCCGACGCTGGCGCCGCCAGTGGTCACCAGCATGTCGACACCCTGGTCGAACGCGCCGAGCAGCGCTGCCTCGAGCTTGGGCCTGTCGTCGGCGACGATGCCGAGATCAATCACCTGGTCAGCCCAAGGCGCCAGCAGCGGGATCAGTCCATACGAGTTCGAGGCGATGATCTGGTCCGGCCCGAGCACGCCACCTGGGGCTACCAATTCGTCGCCGGTCGCCAGCACCGCAATCTTCGGGCGCCGGTTCACGGTCAGGCTGGGATGGTTGGCCGAGGCCGCAAGGTTCAGCATGGCCGGGGTGAGAGCAACACCTGCCGGCAGCAGCTCAGCGCCGCGCTTGAAGTCAAAACCCTGCTTGCGGACGCTCTGGCCGACGGGCGGCGTCTTCGCGAAGCTGATCTGGTTGCCTTTAGCCGTCGCTTCTTCCTGCATGATCACCGCATCGGCGCCGATCGGCAGCGGTGCGCCGGTGAAGATGCGAACGCACTGGCCGTGCTCCATCATGCCGACGAAGCGCGCCCCGGCCTGCGATGTGCCTGCGAGCTTCAGTGGCCTGCCGGGAACGACTTCGGCGGCGCGTACAGCGTAGCCATCCATGGCGCTGGCGTCGAAAGGCGGCTGGCTGTGCCGCGCAACCAGTGGCTGAGTCAGCACCCGGCGATGCGCCCGGGCAAGCGGCACGCTCTCGCTGCCGAGCACCGGCAGCTTCTTGAAGATCCGCTCGATGGCCTCGTCGACCGGCATCATCGGTGGAAATCACCCGACTTACCGCCCGACTTTTCCTCCAGCTGTACCGAAGCGATCCGCATACCGCGGTCATGCGACTTGGCCATGTCGTAGAGCGTCAGTGCCGCGACCGATGCGGCCGTCATCGCTTCCATCTCGACGCCAGTCTGCGCCGTCGTCTCGGCGGTTGCGGTGATCAGCAGGGCAGGGCCATCGCCCTCGATCTCGACGCTCACCTTGGTCAGCGGGATCGGGTGGCAGAGCGGGATCAGCTCGGAGGTCTTCTTGGCCGCCATAATGCCGGCAACGCGGGCCACCGCCAGGGCGTCGCCCTTCTTCAACTCACCACCGAGGATGAGAGCCACCGTCTCTGGCTTGGCCTCGAGGCGCGCGGTCGCAACGGCCCGTCGACGCGTTACCGCCTTGTCGCCGATATCGACGATACGCGCTTCCCCCCGCTGGTTGAGGTGGGTGAGCGCCATATCAGCCGCGCAGCAGCTTGATGGTCGCGGCAGTGACGTCGTCCTGCCGCATCAGACTCTCGCCGACGAGGAAGGTCCCGATGCCCGCCTGCTCGAGCCGCACCAGATCGGCATGCGTGTTGACCCCGCTCTCGGAGACAAGGTGCACGCCCTGCGGCACGCCGCCGGCGAGGGTCACCGAGGTGTTGAGCGTGGTTTCGAAGGTGCGGAGGTTCCGGTTGTTGATCCCGATGAACTCGGCATTGAGCCCCAGCGCGCGGTCGAGCTCGATCTGGTCGTGCACTTCCACCAGCGCGTCCATCCGCCACTCCTCGGCGGCGTCGAGCAGGTAGCGGGCCGTGTCGTCGCTCACCGCGGCGAGGATGATGAGGATGCAGTCGGCACCCCAGGCGCGGCTCTCGGCCACCTGGTAGGTCTCGAACAGAAAATCCTTGCGCAGCACCGGGAGCTTCGTGGCGTTGCGAGCTTCGATCAGGTAGCCCGGAGCACCCTGGAAGCTCGGACGATCCGTGAGAACTGAGAGGCAAGAAGCGCCGCCCAATTCGTAGGCCCGGGCGATCTCCGCCGGGTTGAAGTCCGGACGGATCAGACCCTTGGATGGGCTGGCCTTCTTCACCTCGGCGATCAGCGCAAACTGGTTGTCGGCGCGCTTCTTCTTCAGCGCCGAGAGGAAACGGCGGACCGGCGGCGCGTCATGCGCTTCGGCCACCACTTCGTTCCATGGCCGGAGGGTCTTCGCCGCGGCGATCTCCTCACGTTTGTAGACTTCGATCTGCGAGAGGATGTCGGACATGGATCAGCTGTTCGAAACGGAGATGAGTTTGTCGAGGGTGGCCTTGGCGCGGCCGGAGTCGATCTCGCGGGCGGCGAGGTCGGCACCCAGCTTCAGCGTGTCGGCGCGACCCGCGACGATGAAGGCGGCAGCGGCGTTGAGCAGCACGATGTCGCGGTAGGGGTCTTTGACGCCATCCAGCAGCCCGCGCAGGCGCGACGCGTTGTAGGCCGGATCGGCGCCCTTCAGGTCCGCCATGGTGGCGCGCGGCAGGCCTGCGTCCTCCGGCGTGATCTCGAAACTGCGAAGGTCGCCGCCCTTGATCGAGGCGACGAAGCTGGGGCCGGTGGTCGAGAGTTCATCGATGCCATCGGCGCCATGCACGACCCAGGCTGAGATGGCGCGATTTGCGAGCAGAGCAGCGGCGACCGGCTCGACCCACTTCTTGTCGTAGACGCCGAGCATGTAGCGCCGAGCACCGGCCGGGTTGGACTGCGGCCCCAGCAGGTTGAACATGGTGCGAGTGCCCATCTCCATGCGAGTGGGGCCGACATGCTTCATCGCCGGGTGGTGCGCCGGCGCGAACATGAAGCCGATGCTGGCTTCGCGGATGCACTGGCTGATCTTGTCCGGCCCGATATCGGTCTTGATCCCGAGCGCCTGCAGCACATCCGAGGCTCCCGACCTCGAGCTCAGCGCGCGGTTGCCGTGCTTGGCCACCGGAACGCCCGCGCCCGCCACGACGATCGAGGTCGCGGTCGAGATGTTCAGCGTTTCTGCGCCGTCGCCGCCGGTGCCGACGATGTCGATGATGCTGTCCGGCGCATCGACCGCCACCGGCACCATCTTGTCGCGCAGGATCGACACGGCCGCGGCGATCTCGCCTACCGTCTCGCCCTTGACCCGCATCCCCATCAGGAACGCGCCGATCTGGCTGGGAGTCGCCTCGCCATCCATGATCGTGGTCATCACCGAGCGCATCTCTTCGCCTGTCAGATCCTGGCGCGACGCGATCTTGTTCAGAGCCCCCTTGATGTCCATCACGCGGCCTTCCTGAGGTTGAAGTCGCGGGCGATGTTGAGGAAATTCTGCAGGATCGCGTGCCCGTTCTCCGACGCGATGCTCTCGGGGTGGAACTGCACGCCGTGGCTCGGATAGCGCCGGTGCTGCATGCCCATGATCAGTCCATCATCGGTGGACGCCGTAACCTCGAGCACGTCGGGCAGGCTTTCCGGCCTGACGATCAGCGAGTGGTAGCGCGTCGCCTCAAAGCCGGAATTGAGGCCGCGGAACAGGCCCTTGCCGCTGTGATTGATCTTCGACGTCTTGCCATGCATCAGGTGTGGCGCGCGGATCACCTCGCCACCCATCGCCTGGCCAAGCGCCTGGTGCCCGAGGCACACGCCGAGGATCGGTGTCGTCGGGGCAAACCGGTCGATCAGGCTGAGGCAGATGCCGGCCGTGTCAGGCGTTGCCGGGCCCGGTGACAGCACGATGGCCTCAGGCGCCAGCGCGTCGATTTGATCGAGGGTGATCTTGTCGTTCCGCCACACCTCGGACTCGCCGCCCAACTCGCCCAGGAAGTGGACGAGGTTGTAGGTGAAGCTGTCGTAGTTATCGATGACGAGGAGGCGCATGTCTCAGGTTCCAGGCTCGGACGTTATGTAAAACACCGGGTCATTCCCGCGAAAGCGGAAATGTCAGAATCAGAGCTGCCCCCGCCATCGTAGATTGCTCATTGGCCCACCCGCGCTTCGCCGGCGTAGCGGAGCGCCTCTTCGGCCGCGCTGAACAGGGCACGGGCCTTGTTCTCGCACTCGAGCTGCTCGAGCTCGGCCTTGCTGTCGGCGACGATGCCCGCACCGGCCTGCACGTAGATCTTGCCGTTCGAGACGATCGCCGTGCGCAGCACGATGCAAGTGTCCATCGTTCCATCTGCACCGAAGTAGCCGACGCAGCCGCCATAGATGCCGCGGCGCGATTTCTCCAGCTCGTCGATGATCTCCATCGCCCGCACCTTCGGCGCACCCGACACGGTGCCCGCCGGGAAGCCTGCAGCCAACGCGTCGACGAAATCGTGCTTCGGGTCGAGGTCACCAACGACGTTCGAGACGATGTGCATGACGTGCGAGTAGTACTCGAGGAAGAACTTGTCCGTAACCTCGACGCTACCGATCTTGGCGACCCGGCCGACATCGTTGCGGCCGAGGTCCAGCAGCATCAGGTGTTCGGCCAGTTCCTTTGGATCGCTCAGAAGTTCGTCAGCCAGTTCCTTGTCGCGCGTCGGGGTGGCGCCGCGCTTGCGGGTGCCGGCGATCGGCCGGATGTTGACCTTGCCGTTTTCGACCTTCACCAGGATTTCCGGGCTCGAGCCCGCGACGGCGAAATCGCCGAAATCCAGCATGTACATGTAGGGCGAAGGGTTGGTGCGGCGCAGCGCGCGATAGAGCGCCGTCGGCGGCAGCGTGAACTCCGCCTCGAAGCGCTGGCTCAGCACCACCTGGAAGATGTCGCCGGCCCGGATGTACTCCTTAGCGTCCTCGACCATCCGCGCGTACTCGGCGACCGAGGTGTTGGACTTCACGGCGATCGAGTCGATATCCGGCGGCGTCGAGGTGTAGGGCAGGGTGCGCCCCATTCGGCCGACGGCATCGTCGATCCGGCTCTGCGCGCCCTCCCAGGCCTGCTTGGCCGTCACCCCGGGGCGGATGTAGACCGGCGCGGTGAGATAGAGCTCGTCCTTCAGCGTGTCGAATACGGCCAGCACGGTCGGTCGCATCAGGATCGCTTCCGGGAACCCCAGCGGGTCCTCGTGACGATCCGGCAGCACCTCCATAAGGCGCACCATGTCATAGCCGAGATAGCCGTAGATGCCGGCTGCAGTGGACGGCAGGCCCGGCGGCACTTCCGCCTGACTCTCGGCCACCAGAGAGCGCAGCACATCGAGCGGCGGCTCGCTGACCGGCACGAAAGCGTCCGGCGTCAACCCGGCGTTGCGGTTGATGCTCGCCTGGCCTTTCTCGACCTTCAGGATGATGTCCGGGTCGAACCCGATCATCGAGTAGCGGCCGACCGTCGCGCCGTCCTGCACGCTTTCGAGGAGGAACGTATTCTTCCGCCCCTCGGCGAGCTTCAGGTAGGCGCCGATCGGCGTCTCCAGATCCGCCACGACGCGGCGGAAGACGATCTGAGCGCGACCAGCGTCGTAGCCGGAAGCGAAGGCCCCAAACTGGTCGTCAGTGGTCATTTCAGGGCGCCGGTGTCGGTAAGCTGCCTGAGCACCTGATCGTTGATCCGCATGCCGGCCTCGGACTTCAACCCGGTCAGGAAGTCGGCGTACAGGGCGTCGCGTCCCGACTCCTCGACATACTTCTTGATGTCGGCCGGGGCCTCGGCGACGCCGGCATTCACTTCGACCACCTGGAACACCACGTGGTCGCCGTCGCCGTTGATGGCCGAGCCGAAATGCGTCGGCCCGCCGTTGAAGATCTCGTTGGCAACGGTCTGGTTCAGCACCGAGGTTCCGTCGCCCGAACGCTTCAGCGGCTGGCTGAGGATCGGGAACTGGCCGATGCCCGTGGCCACGTCGGCAAACGGCGTGCCCGCCTTCAGCTGGTCCGTCAGCTTGGCAACTTCAGCGACGAGCGCCTCGTCGGTCTTGGCGTTGGTCCAGGCGGTAGCCACGGCATCGTGCACTTCGGCCAGCGTCTGGTCGCGCGCATCGTCTACCTTCTTCAGGTCGAACCAGACATTGCGGTTGGAGCTCAGCTGGATGGTCGGAGCGAGGTCGCCCAGTTCGGCCTTGAACACGGCGTCGGCGATGCGGGTCGCATCCTCGGGCGGGATATCGGGGCTGGTGGCCAGTTCAGCGCCGCCTTCGGTCAGCGGGACGCTGAAGGTGTTCAGCCCGAAGCGAGCAGCAATCTCGGGGAGCGGTTTGAAGGCGGCCCTCAGCTCCTCGATCTGGTCCAGGATGTCCGCGTACTCATTGCGAGCCTGGGTCAGTGCCAGTTGTTTGGCGATCTCGGCCTTCGAGTCCTCGAGGCTGATCGCGCCGCCCGGCTCGATGGCCGAAACGGTGATGGCGCGCTTCGAACCGATGCCCTCGATGATCACGAAATCGTTGAGCGCGAGCCCAAACGCCGCGTCAGCGAGGCTGGTGTCCGTAACCTCATTCTTGCTGAGGGTGCCCAGATCCTGCGCGGTGGCGCCGGTCGCGGTGAGGATGTCGGCGAATGGCGTGCCGGCAGCCTTGCCGTCGGTAAAGGCTTTCTCGAGTTCGGGCGTCGTCAGCGCGACCTGCTTGATGGTGCGGCGCTCGATCTTCACCCGGCTGTCCTTGGTGCGCTCGTATTCGGCGGCGACCTCTTCGTCCGTGATCTTCTTGGTGGCGGCGATTGCATCGGGCGACAGCGCCAGCAGTTCCACGGTGCGGGTCGCCTTGGTACGGAAGTCGGCCTGGTGGTCCTTGAGGTAGGTCGCCAGCTCTTCTTCAGTCGGCTCGGCAACTGGGGGAAGGGCCTGGGCGTTCAGCACAAAATAGTCGACGGTTCGCGTGTCGGACGAAAATCGCGTCAAGAGCTCAGTCGCCGCGGCCGGCGAGGGTGAACCCGCGAACAGGCCGCTTGCCAGTTGCTGGCGCCGCGATGCCTTGGTCTGGAGGTCGAAATACTCAGCTTCGGTAAGGCCGTTCTGCTGCAGGACGCGCAGGAAATTGTTGCGGTCGAAGGCGCCCAGCGTGCTCGAAAAGCTCGGGTCTTCGCGCAGCATCTTGCCAAGACGGTCGTCGGATACTCCGAGCCCCATATCCTCGCCGAACTTGTTGATGGCGGCTTCACCGGCCAGCCGATCCAGCACCATGCCCGGCACGCCGAACGTCACGGCCTCCTCGGCCGTCGGCACCCTGCCAATCTGCTGGGAGACCGCGTTGAGCTGCGTGTCATAGGCGCGCTGGTAGTCGCGGACCGAAATGTCCTGTCCCGCGACGGTGGCGACGGTGTTCGATCCAAAGCCGGTGATGACGTTCGAAATACCGAACCCCGCCAGGCCGACGATCAGAAAAGCACCAAGAATCTTGCCGAACCAGGTCTTGGTCAGGTGGCGAAAGCTATCGAGCATCGAGACAAATCCAACAACAGCCGCCTCCCCGGCGGGCGGCGGATACTAGACAGGGTCGAGTTTGTGCCGCAAGGCACATGGAACGGGGGTTATGGGAAACTCCCACAATAGGCAAGTAGAAGGAGCGTCAAGGTGACGGCAGAGATCACGCCGCTGATCGCGGGCAACTGGAAGATGAATGGCACCACCGCCTCACTGGGCGAGGTGCAGAAGCTCGCGAGCCTCCTGACACAGGGCGGCGGCCCGCGCTGCACCGTGGTGATCTGCCCGCCGTCAACGCTCCTCGAACGGCTCAACGAACTGGCCTCTCCGGCAGGCATCGTCACCGGCGGTCAGGATTGTCACCCGGCTGCCAGCGGCGCCCATACTGGCGATGTCAGTGCCCAGATGCTCTCCGATGCGGGGGCGCAATATGTCATCGTCGGGCACTCCGAGCGCCGGACCAACCATGGCGAAACCGATGAGCTGGTGCGGCTCAAGGCACTGGCTGCCCATGCAGCGGGGCTGGTGCCGATCATCTGCGTAGGCGAAACCGAGGCCCAGCGCGATGCCGGCGAGGCGGAGAGCGTCGTCGCGGCCCAGCTCGCCGGGTCCATTCCCGACGATTGGGCGGGGCATCAGATCGTCGTCGCCTATGAGCCGGTCTGGGCCATCGGTACCGGCCGCACGCCCAGCTCAGCTGACATCGCGGAGATGCACGACGCCATCCGCACCCGCCTGGTAACCCGCTTCGGCGAGCACGGGGCCGCGACCCGCATCCTCTATGGCGGCTCAATGAAACCGTCGAACGCCAGCGAGATCCTGCGCATCTCGAACGTCAATGGCGGGTTGGTCGGCGGCGCCAGCCTCTTGGCAAACGACTTCCACGCCATTATCTCCGCTGTCTAGAACCGGCATCCGGCGCCGATAGAAAGGCGGCGGATGGCGCTGGCATTTGTCTTGGCGCGCGTGTAGAAGGCGCGCCAACCCGATATCGAAAGCCTGAAGGTCCAATGGCCAACGTCCTGATCGTCGCCTATCTCCTGATCGTGCTCGCGCTGATTGCAGTCATCCTGCTGCAGCGGTCCGAGGGCGGCGGGCTCGGCATGGGTTCGAATTCCAACGGCCTGATCTCCGTTCGCGGCTCGGCGAATCTGCTGACCCGCACCACGGCGATCCTTGCCGCGCTGTTCTTCGCTTCGGCGATCGCGCTCACCGTGCTCTCCTCGGTGGACCGTGGCACCAGTTCGATCCTCGATCGCGCCAGCCAAGGCGGTGAGACGCCGACGACCGTGCTCGACGCCATCCAGCAGATGCAGCAGCAGACGCAGGGCGACCTGCCGGTCCCGGCCGGTGGCACTACCACTGCGCCCGCGACGACGACCACTCCGTCGACGACGACCGAGGGCACGACGACCGCCCCGGCCACCGGATCCGATCTGCCTGTGCCGACGGAAACGGCTCCGGCAACCGAGACGCCGGCAACGACAGAACAACCAGCGGCGCCCGCCAACTGAGGCCGCCGCGACAGCGAACCAAAGAAGGGGATGGCAACATCCCCTTCTTCTTTTTGTGTGGGGCCATGCCGACATTGATCGGGATCGCCCTTGAGAATCAGAATTTCGACCGCTTAAGGTAAAAGCCCATGGCACGGTACGTTTTCATCACCGGCGGCGTGGTTTCCTCATTGGGTAAAGGCCTCGCTTCCGCGGCTCTCGGCGCGGTTTTGCAGGCTCGTGGCTATAAAGTCCGCCTGAGGAAACTCGACCCTTACCTCAACGTCGATCCGGGCACGATGTCGCCCACCCAGCACGGCGAGGTGTTCGTCACCGACGACGGCGCGGAAACCGACCTCGATCTCGGCCACTACGAGCGCTTCACCGGCCGCCACGCCAACAAGCGCGACAACATCACCACCGGCCGGATCTACTCCGACATCATCGCCAAGGAACGCCGCGGCGACTATCTCGGTGCCACCGTGCAGGTCATCCCTCACGTCACCGACGCCATCAAGGACTTCATCCGTGAGGGCAACGAGGACTTCGACTTCGTGCTCGTCGAAGTCGGCGGCACCGTCGGCGACATCGAGGGCCTGCCGTTCTTCGAGGCGATCCGCCAGTTCGGCAACGACCTGCCGCGCGGCCACGCCATCTACGTCCACCTGACGCTGATGCCGTTCATCCCGTCCGCCGGTGAACTGAAAACCAAGCCGACCCAGCACTCCGTCGCGACGCTGCGCTCGATCGGCATCGCGCCGGACATCCTGCTGATCCGCTGCGACCGGCCGATTCCGCAGTCGGAGCGCAAGAAACTCGCGCTGTTCTGCAATGTGCGCGAAAGCGCCGTGATCCAGGGCCTCGACGTCGCCTCGATCTACGACGTGCCGCTAGCCTACCACAAGGAAGGCCTCGATCGCGAAGTGCTCGCTGCCTTTGGCATCGAGGACGCGCCGGCGCCCGATCTGCAGGCCTGGGAAGATGTGTCGTCCCGCCTCCACAATCCGGAGGGCGAGGTCAACATCGCCATCGTGGGCAAGTACACCGGTCTCAAGGACGCCTACAAATCGCTCAGCGAAGCGTTAGTGCATGGCGGGATCGCCAATCGCGTGAAGGTCAATCTCAACTGGATCGACTCCGAGATCTTCGAGCACGAGGACCCGGCGCCCTATCTCGAGCACATCCACGGCATCCTGGTGCCGGGTGGGTTCGGCGAGCGCGGTTCAGCCGGCAAGATCCAGGCGGCCCGTTTCGCGCGCCTCAAGGACGTTCCGTATTTCGGCATCTGCTTCGGCATGCAGATGGCGTGCATCGAAGCTGCGCGGAACACCGCCGGCATCAAGAACGCCAATTCCACCGAGTTCGGCCCGACCAAGGAACCGATCGTCGGCATCATGACCGAATGGGTCAAGGGTAACGAGCAGGTTACGCGGACCGCGGAAACTGATCTCGGTGGCACCATGCGGCTCGGCTCCTATCCGGCCCAGCTCGCCAAGGGATCTCGCGTGGCCGATATCTACGGCTCGACCCGGATCACCGAGCGGCACCGCCACCGCTATGAAGTGAACATGAACTACCGCAAGGTGCTCGAGGCCAATGGCCTGCTGTTCTCCGGCGTCTCGCCCGACGGCAAGCTGCCGGAGATCGTCGAGCGGACCGATCACCCGTGGTTCATCGGCGTGCAGTTCCACCCGGAACTGAAGTCAAAGCCCTTCGAGCCGCACCCGCTCTTTGCCAGCTTCATCGAAGCGGCGAAGGAACAGAGCCGGCTGGTCTGATGGAAATCCGCACGGCGCGGCTGGTGCTGCGCCGCCCACGGCCCGACGATCTGGATGCCTTCTTCTGGATCATGTCGGATGCTCGGGGCATGCGCTACTGGTCGACGCTTCCACACGCCGACCGTGAAGTCACCCGCAGCTGGCTCAATCAGAAGATCGAGCGGACGGCAGCGGGAGGCGAGGATTTTGCCATCGAGTTCGACGGCCGCATCATTGGCGACGTAGGCGCCGGACGCCTGCCGGATTTCGGCTTCATGATCCACCCAGAGTACTGGGGCCAGGGGATAGCCACCGAAGCGTCGGCCGCCTTCATCGACCACGTATTCTCGAGCAAGCTGACCGACCAGTTGTTGGCCGATGTGGACCCGCGGAATGTCGCATCACTCCGGGTGCTGGAGAAGCTCGGCTTTGCCAGGACCGGCGAAGCCAAGAACACCTTCCTCCTCGGCGACGAATGGTGCGACAGTGTCTATCTGGCGCTGCCGCGCCCAAGCTGAGCCGACGGGAGCATGCAATGGCCGAGATCATTTCCCTCTCCAAAGCGCGCAAGGCCAAGGCTCGGCTGGCGAAAGAGCAGACTGCGTCCGAGAACCGCGCCAAGTTCGGGCGCACCAAGGCCGACAAGCAGCGCGATACGGCAGAGGCCGCGCGCAAAGGCAAGGGGCTGGACGGTCACCTGCTGAAAGATGAGTGATTCCGCGGCAATCGTCGCTGTGGAGCGCGCCATCGCCGCGGCGCATGTGAGCCTCCACCTCAAGCTTAGCTGGTCCGCCGGTACATGAGGAAGCCGTAAGAAAACTAACGGAAAAGCGACTGGACGCGACCATACGCGAGGATTAGGGCAGGGGCGTTGCCGCTCTTCCCCGGAGTATTACCGTGACCGTGCTTTACGATTTTTCCGCTCCGCTGCTCGGCGGGGCCGAGCAGCCATTGTCTGCCTATCGCGACAAGGTCGTCATGGTGGTCAACGTCGCCAGCAAGTGCGGCTTCACTCCGCAATATGCCGGTCTCGAGAAGCTCTACGAAACCTACAGGGATCGCGGCCTCGTCATCCTCGGCTTTCCGTGCAACCAGTTTGGTGACCAGGAGCCGGGCACCGAGAGCGAGATCGCGGCGTTCTGTGATCTCAACTACAACGTCACCTTCCCGCTCTTCGCCAAATCCGACGTAAACGGGCACGATGCGCTCCCGCTCTACAAGTGGCTGAAGCGCAAGGCGCCAGGGCTGCTCGGGCTGCAGAAGGTGGCCTGGAACTTCACCAAGTTCCTCGTCGATCGCAGCGGCAAGCAGGTGCAACGCTTCGCATCGGCTGTGGAGCCGGCCAACCTCGCCGGTCCTATCGAGAAGCTGCTCTAGCCTTTGTGATGCAGCCGCCGCCGCTCGTGCCGCGTCTCGTGACGCAGCTCGTGCTCGGCCACGCGGTCGACGATACGACCCCGCCAGAACAGCACTGCGCCCCAAGCTACAAAGCCCAGAAGCACCACCAGTCCCAAGACCACCCCACCAGGCATCTTCGCCACCTCGTTTTGGGTTGCTGGCGCCAGGATATGCCAGTCGCGGGGCGGTGAACAGAGGATCTCTGGAACAGACAAAAGGCCCGGGAGCTGGCGCTCACCGGGCCTCGCCACTTTGTCGATACCGGAGCCTTACTCCGGCTGCATGTCCTTGCCGGTGTAGACTTCGTCCACCCAGTACTGGTCGCGACGCCAGAAGCCGTTGAACGGGGTCAGCGAGGCCTGGGTGTAGGCACCCATCAGGCCGAACTCCACCCAGTCGTCCTCGTCGATGTCCGACGGGAGCGTGAACACCTGGGGCAGCACGTCGTAGCTGTCGCAGGTCGGGCCCCAGACGGTGAACTCGGAAAATTCCTGGTCGTTGTCGTGCAGACGCGGACCGCGCCAGACGCGCACCGGCGGGGTGAAGTGCATGAACTTCACTTCCATCAGCGAGCCGTAGGCGCCGTCATTCAGGTACACCGACTGGCCGCCGCGCTGATGCTTTACGCGCAGCAGCAGGGAGGTGGACGAGGTCACCAGCGCGCGGCCGGGCTCGATGATCAGCTCGGGCTTCGACTTGCCGAAGTTGTCCTTCACCGCCTGCGAGATGGTCTCGAAATAATAGTCCATCGGCGGCGCTTCGGAGGTCGGGTAGGGGGCCGGGTAGCCGCCGCCGATGTTGAGGCGCTTCAGCTCGATGCCCGACTCTTCGCAGATCTTCGCCGCGGCCGCGATGTGCCGCTCGTAGGCGTAGGCGTCCTCGCACTGGCTGCCGACGTGGAAGCACAGCGACGGGGTATAGCCCATCTGGTCCACGAGGCTGACGATCTCGGCAGCGCCGTCCTGCATGACGCCGAACTTGATGCCGAAATCGTACGACTTCAGCGCCTTGCCGGCCTTGAAGCGGGTGGTCACCTCGATGTCGCGCGAGGGCGACACCACCGCGGCCAGCTGGTCGAGCTGCTGCGGGTGGTCGATGGTGAAAGAGCGGACGCCGAACTCCTCGTAGGCGCGCTCGATCTCGCGCTTGTTCTTGATCGGGTTGTTGTAGTGCATCACCGCGCCGGGGGCGTAGTCGCGCACCAGCTCCATCTCCATGTTGGAGGCGACGTCGAAGGCCTTCAGGCCCTCTTCGTGCAGTTGCTTGATGATGTGCGGCGACGGGTTGCACTTGACCGCGTAGGTCAAGAGGCCGTCGAAGCCCTTCTTGAACACCTTGGTCGCCCGGTGCAGCTCCTTGGAGCAGAACAGGAAGCTCGGAAAATCCGGCTCTTCGCTGGCGATAAGCTGCGACGTGTTGGCGTAGACCGTGGTCGGCTCAGTCATTGGGCGGCTAACCTTTCAGGGGTCTTGTACGAGAAAGTCCTCGAGGGGCGAAAAGTGAGCGCTGCATATAGGGTCGATTGACCCACTGGGCAACGTCATATTTCAGGGATTACCAATCCGTAAGCCCAGCACCTAAAAGGCGCCAGATTCGCGGCGTTTGTCGGGTCATCGCAGCGCGTTGTCCGCGCGGTATCGCCTGAGGATGTGACGATGTCGAAACAGGGTTGGATCATGGCGCTCGGCGGGGTCGCCGCCGGTGCCGCACTGGTGTTCGGGTATGCGGAGATTTCGAGTCGAACGACGCCATCAGCGCCGGTCGCGATCGCTGCCCAGGCCGCTGAGACGGCAGCGCCGGAGACGAGGGCTGTGCCAGCCACCCGGACCGAGATGCAACTGAGCTTCGCGCCGGTGGTCAAGTCGGTGACGCCCTCCGTGGTCAATGTCTACGCCACGACCATAAGTCAGCAGGCGACGTCACCGTTCCTCAACGACCCATTCTTTTCGCAGTTCTTCGGCGGCGACAGCCCGTTCATGGACAGCCGCCCGCAGAAATCGCAATCGCTGGGCTCGGGCGTCATCGTCGATGGCGCCGGCGTCATTCTCACCAACCACCACGTGATCGAAGGCGCCACCGACATCCGCATCTCCACCAACGATGGGCACGAGTACGCCGTTGACCTGGCGCTCGACGACCCCAAAACCGATCTCGCCGTGCTGAAGGTGAAGGATGCCAAGGGCACTACCTTCCCGGCGCTGACCTTCGCCGATTCCGATCAGCTCGAAGTCGGCGACCTGGTGCTGGCCATCGGCAACCCGTTCGGCGTCGGCCAGACCGTCACCTCGGGCATCGTTTCGGCGCTGGCGCGGACCGGCGTCGAAAGCTCGAACTACGAGTTCTTCATCCAGACCGATGCCGCCATCAACCCCGGCAATTCCGGCGGTGCGCTGGTCGATCTGCAGGGCCATCTCGTGGGCGTCAACACCGCGATCGTCTCCCGCTCCGGCGGCTCGGTCGGCATCGGCTTCGCCATCCCCGCCAATATGGCGAAGCTCGTGGCCGAGACCGGCATCTCCGGCGGCGCGCTGGTCCGCCCATGGTTTGGCGCCCGCATGCAGCCGGTGACCGCCGATCTCGCCGACAGCCTCGGCCTTGGCCAGGCCCGCGGCGCGCTGATCAGCGAACTCGCGCCGGGCGGTCCCGCCGAGAAGGCCGGCTTCGCCGATGGCGACGTCATCCTCTCCGTCGATGGTTTCAACATCGAGCAGCCCAGCGCCTTCGATTTCCGCCTCGCCACCAAGCCGGTCGGCGCCACCGCGGACCTGCAGTACTTCCGCAGCGGCAAGACCGAGGACAAGATCATCACGCTGGAAGCCCCTCCGGGCGCCAGCAAGCCGGTGTCGGTCTCCGGTAACACGCGCTTCTCCGGCACGTCGGTCGAAACCGTTACGCCCGCCGTGGCGCAGGAACTGGGGCTGCCCTACGATACCCACGCGGTTTTGGTCCGCGGTGTCGAGTCCGGCTCCCCGGCTGACGACATGGGCCTCAGGGCCGGGGACCTGATCCTCAGCCTCAACGGCGACCCGACCGACAGCGCCGAGAGCTTCGCCAAGCTGGCCAACGATCGTCCGCAGAGTTGGCGCGTTGTGCTACAGCGGGGTGGCCGGATCGTCCGGGCTGAGGTGAGTGGTTGATGCTTTCGCTGTTCGATGATGCCGCGCCGCGTCCGCTCGCCGAGGCCCTGAGGCCGCAGCGGCTCGCCGACGTCATCGGGCAGGATCATCTGCTCGGACCCAACGGCCCGATCGGCCGCATGGTCAGCGCCAGCCGCGTCTCGTCGTTCATCCTCTGGGGCCCACCCGGGGTCGGCAAGACGACGATTGCGCGGTTGGTCGCCAAAGAGGTCGGGCTCGACTTCGTGCAGCTGTCGGCAGTGCTCTCGGGCGTAGCCGACCTCCGCAAGGTCATCGCCGACGCCAAGGCGCTGCGCCTCGGGGCAGGCCGACAGACGGTAATGTTCGTAGACGAACTCCACCGCTTCAACCGCACCACGCAGGACGCGCTCCTGCCCCACGTCGAGGATGGCACCGTCATCCTCATCGGCGCCACCACCGAGAACCCCAGTTTCTCGATGGTCGCAGCGCTCCTCTCGCGCGCCAAAGTCTACACCCTCCGCCGGTTCGAAAAGCCCGACCTCGCCATCCTCGCCGAACGCGCCGAGGCGCATGTCGGCCGCAAACTCCCGATCACCGCCGAAGCCCGCGACGCTTTGCTGGAGATGGCCGATGGCGATGGCCGCTACCTGATCGGCCTTGCCGAAGAGCTGTTCGCACTCCCCGAGGACGCGATGCTCGACGTCGCCGCGCTCGCCGAAACGGTCCAGAAGCGCGCCCCGGTCTACGACAAGGGGCAGGAGGAGCACTACAACCTGCTCAGCTGCTTCCATAAGAGCCTGCGCGGCTCCGATGTGCAGGCCGCCATGTATTGGGCACAGCGCATGCTGGTCGGCGGCGAGCACCCCGACACCATCTTCCGCCGCCTCGCCTGCGCCGCGTCCGAGGATGTCGGCATGGCCGACCCGCAGGCGATGGTGCAGGTGATCACCGCCTGGAACGCCTTCGAGCGCACCGGCTTCCCCGAGGGCGAGCTGTTCATGGCGCAGGCCATCGCCTATGTCGCGACCGCACCCAAGTCCAACGCCGCCATGGTCGGCTTTGCCAACGCCAAGGCGCTGGCCCAGCAGACCGGTTCGCTGCCGCCGCCCAAGCACATCCTCAACGCCCCGACCAAGCTCATGAAGGAGCTCGGCTACAACAAGGGCTACCGCTACGACCACGACTATCCGGATGCTTATTCCGGCCAAGAGTTCTTCCCGGACGAACTCGCCGGTGACAGGCGGCCGGAGTTCTACCAGCCGAACGAACGCGGCTTCGAACGCGAGGTGATCAAGCGCCTCGATTTCTGGTCGAGCCGCCGCGAACAGCGCCGCGAGGAGGAGGGAGACAACTAGCGCTCCCGCCTTTGCTTGGCGGCATCTGAACAACCAAGATTAGCCATATCGAGAATCCGCGCCCCGAAGTCCTTGCGCCCCATGGAAAACTGTCACAACAGTCCCATATGACCTGAAGGGATCAGGGGAGGGGCCAGATAGAACTGTTCGCGCCAGGGTTCGCACCGTTCACGGTTGCATTGATCGTCATGCTGGCGATCGGCGTGATCGAGTTGCTATCCCTCCTCATCGGCTTTTCACCCTCCGCCTCCATCGAAGCGGCGCTGCCGGGCATCGATGTTCCCGACCTCGATGCGCCCGAGCTCAGCGGCGCCGAAGTCGGCCCGCTCTCCCATGTTCTCAGCTGGTTCTCGGTCGGGAGGCTGCCGTTCCTCGCGCTGCTCGTCATCTTCCTCACCGGGTTCGCGCTCTCGGGCTATCTCGTCCAGTGGGTGGTAACCGGAGCCGCCGGCAACCCGCTGAGCCCCTGGCTAGCCGCCGTACCGGCCCTTGCCGGCGCCAGCTTCGCCACGCGCCACCTCGGCCGCTGGCTCGGCGACATCTTCCCCCGGGATCAGTCCGAGGCGGCCAGCCGCTCCGAGCTCGTCGGCAGCTACGCAACCATCATTCGCGGCGAGGCTAAGCAGGGCCAACCTGCCGAGGCCAAAACTGCCGACCTTCGCGGTCGCACCCATTACATCCTGCTCGAGCCCGGCGAGCCGGGCTCGACCTATGCCGCGGGCGACCGCGTCTTCATCGTCGGTCGCGACAAGAACGTCTATCGCGCCATCACCCGCCTCACCCCGCCACAGGAATAGCCCCGCATGTACGACCAGCTCATTTCGACCCTGATCGTGGCCGCCATCATCATCGTCGCGATCTTCGTGATCGGCATGATCATTGCCCGGCTCTATCGCCGCGCCAGCAAGGAAGTGTCTTTCGTCCGCACCGGCTTCGGCGGGCAGAAGGTGATCATGAACGGCGGCGCCCTGGTGCTGCCGGTGCTGCATGAAACCATCCCAGTCAACATGAACACCCTCCGCCTCGAAGTGGTGCGCACTGCCGAGCAGGCCCTGATCACCAAGGATCGCATGCGCGTCGACGTGCAGGCGGAGTTCTACGTGCGCGTGCAGCCGACTGCCGAGGCCATTGCCGACGCTGCCCAGACACTCGGCCGCCGCACCATGGAGCCGCAGGCGCTCAAGGAGCTGGTCGAAGGCAAGTTCGTCGATGCGCTCCGCGCCGTCGCCGCCGAGATGGCGATGGAGGAGCTGCACGAGCAGCGGGTCAACTTCGTCCAGAAGGTGCAGGCCGCGGTCTCTGAGGACATTCTCAAGAACGGCCTTGAGCTCGAGTCGGTGTCGCTTACCGGCCTCGACCAGACCAATCGCGAATTCTTCAATCCCAACAACGTGTTCGACGCCGAAGGTCTCACCAAGATGACCGAGGCGATCGAGGACCGGCGCAAGACCCGCAACGAGATCGAGCAGAACACCCAGGTGGCCATCGCGCGCAAGAACCTCGAGGCGCAGCAGGAGCAATTCACGATCACCCGTGACTCCGAGTACGCCCGCCTCAACAACGAGCGCGAAATCGCCATCCGCATCGACCAGCAGAACGCCGAGATCGAAAGCCTTCGCGCCCAGCGCGCCACCGAGGCTGAGGCCGCGCGTACCCTCTCGCGCCAGCAGATGAAGGAAGCGGCGATCAAGGCCGACCAGGCCATCGCCATCTCCGAGCAGACCAGCGCCACCGCGGTGGCCGCCAAGTCCGAGGAGCAGTCGAAGGCTGAGGCCAAGGCCGACGTCGCCCGTGCTCTGGCCGCCAAGGCCGCCGAAGAGGTGGAGACGGCGCGAATGACCGAGGTGGCCGAGCGCACCAAGCGCATCCAGTTGATCGAAGCCGAGCAGGAGGCCCAGAAGGCCTCGATCAACATCGTGGTCTCCTCCGACGCCGAAAAGCAGGCCGCCAAGAACCGCGCCGAAGCGGCACGCACGCTGGCCCAAGGCGAGGCGGAAGCCGCCAAGCTCAGGGCCGCCGCCACCGAGGTCACCTACGCGGTCGAGGCCGAAGGCAAGCAGAAGCTCAACGAGGCCGCCAACCACCTGTCGCCCGAGCAGATCGCCATGAACATCCGCATGGCCCTCATTCAGGCCCTACCGTCAATCATAGCCGAGTCCGTCAAGCCGATGGAGAACATCGAGGGGATCAAGATCCTGCACGTCGATGGCCTGTCGGGTGGCGGCGGCGGCAATGGTGGGATGAACGGCCATGCCGGCGGTGGGATCGCTGATCAGGCGGTCGATGCCGCGTTGCGCTACCGCAGCCAGGCGCCGCTGATCGATGCGCTCCTGGCCGAACTCGGCCTCAAGGGCGGCACGCTCAGCGGCCTGGTCTCGTCGGCGGTCGCACCGGCGCTCGAGATCGACGGCGATGACGACGAACAGGCAGCTTCGGCGACCTGACACAAACCGCCTCGCATAGGGCTGGTCTTCCGCGGGCGCTGCCCGTAGAAGTCAGCCCATGCAAGCTTATCTTCTCGTTGGAATTGGCGGCGCGCTTGGCGCCTTGGCGCGCTTTGGTGCGCAGAACTGGATCGGCGCGCTCGCCAACGGCTTCCCGGTGGCGACGTTGCTCGTCAACATCGCCGGGTCGATCGCTATGGGCGTGCTGATCGGCGTCCTCGCCAAGTTCACGCCGCAGTACCAGAACGAGATTCGGCTGTTCGTCGCCGTGGGCATCTTCGGCGGCTTCACCACCTTCTCGAGCTTCTCGCTCGACGCCATCACGATGATCGAGCGCGGCGATGTCATGCTGGCGGCGATCTACATCGTCGGCTCGGTGCTGCTGTCGCTTGCCGGCCTCTGGATGGGCATGCTGGCCATGCGGGTGATTGCATGAGCGGCGTACGACAGCAGACCGTCGCTCGCGACGAAGACGGCATGCGGCTCGACCGCTGGTTCGCGACGCACTTTCCTCAGGTCACCTTCGGTCACCTCCAGAAGCTGTTGCGCTCGGGCCAGATCCGCGTCGACAGCGGCCGGGTGAAGGCCAATGCCCGCCTTGCCGCCGGGCAGGTCGTCCGCGTGCCGCCGATCGAAGCCGCGCCGGAGCGGGCCGAAGGCGAGATTAACTCGAAGGATGCCGAGTTCCTGCGCGACATCATCCTCTATGAGGACGACGACCTCTACGTCTTCAACAAGCCGCACGGCCTCGCCTCGCAGGGCGGCAGCGGCACGAAGCGCCACATGGATGGGCTGCTGAAGAGCCTCCCGAACAAGAAGGGCGAGGCGCCCCGCTTGGTGCACCGGCTCGACCGCGATACTTCGGGGTGTCTCGTCGTCGCCAAGACCAAGGCGGCAGCCGCCCATTTCGGCGAAGTGTTCTCGTCGCGCCAGGCGCGGAAGATCTACTGGGCCGTGGTGTGGGGCAACCCGCACCCCAAGCAGGGCTCGATCTCCTGCTTCCTTGCGAAGCAGGCGACTACCGATGGCGAGCAGATGGTGGTGGTGCCACAGGGCACGCCCGGCGCGCAGCATTCGATGAGCTACTACTCGACCACCGACACCGCCGCCCGCCGCTTCGCCTGGGTGACGCTGAAGCCGGTGACTGGCCGCACGCACCAGCTGCGCGTGCACATGGCGCAGTTGCACAACCCGATCATGGGCGATCCGCGCTACTTCAACATCGAGAACTGGGAAGCGCCGGAGCAGATCAGCAAGGGCCTGCACCTGCACGCCCGCCGCATCCGGCTGCCGCTGAAGAGCGGCCAGTTCCTCGACGTCTCCGCGCCGCTGCCGCCGCACATGCAGGCGACGTTCGACGTGCTGGGCTTCGATGCCGACCGCTACGACGCGCAGGACCAGGACCCCGAGCAGGACTGATCAAATCGGCGCGAGCGCCGGACGAAACGTCGGCCTCGTGTGTTCACCTGTCGCGGCCCATTGCGGCGCACAGGGAGATGCCAATGAAAACGATCGTTCTCGCCGCTGTCACCGCGGCGACCCTCGCCATTGCTGCACCGGCCATTGCGCAGGACGCAACCACCATGACCTTCTTCGTCACCAGCGTGGGTATCGGAGACGGTGCCAATCTCGGCGGCCTCGATGGCGCTGACGCGCACTGCGCGAAGCTGGCCGAGGCTGCCGGCTCCACTGGCAAGACCTGGAAGGCTTATCTCAGCGCCGAAGGCGTCAACGCCAAGGACCGGATCGGCGCCGGGCCGTGGCAGAACTTCAAGGGCGACGTGATCGCCACCGATGTCGCCAACCTTCATTCGGACGCGAACAACATCAACAAGCAGACCGCGCTGTCGGAGACGGGGGCCATAACCAAGGGCCGTGGCGACGAGCCGAACCAGCACGACATCCTCACAGGCTCAAATGCCGACGGCACACTGGCCGTCGGCCAAACCTGTGGCGACTGGACCCTCAACGGCGAAGGCACGGCGATGCTCGGCCACGCCGACCGCCTGGGACCCGACACGCTCGCGACTGCCACATCGTGGAACGCGGCCCACCCGTCGCGCGGCTGCAGCCAGGACAACCTTATCGGCACCGGTGGCGCCGGCCTGCTCTACTGCTTCGCGGCCCAGTGATCAGCGTCTTCGCGCGGGGCGTGACATGCCCCGCGTTTTGTGGTTCTGAACGGGCCGAACGAGGACCACTCGCATGCGGCTCATTGTCTTCGATATGGACGGCACGCTGATCGACACCCAGGCGCTCATTTCCGAGCACATGGGCGCAGCATTCGCGTCGCTCGACCTGGTGCCGCCGACTGCTGCGCAGGTGCGTCAGATCATCGGCCTGTCTCTCCCGATCGCCGTCGGGCAGCTGGCGGGCACCGACGATATCGACGTGATCGAGGGTATCGTCGGCCAGTACCGCAGCTTCTACAATGCCTCGCTGGAGCACGATGTCGATCGGGAGCCGCTCTATCCTGGCGCGCGCGAGGCACTCGACCGGCTGAAGGAGAAGAAGGGCACGGTGCTGGGGATCGCTACTGGCAAGGGTCTCACCGGCGTCGCCCGAATCCTGGGAAATCACGGCATCGAGGGCCACTTCGTCACCCTGCAGACGCCCGACCATAATCCCTCCAAGCCCCATCCCGGCATGCTGCTCAGCGCCATGGCCGATACCGGCGCCGAGCCGCACCAGACAGTGATGGTGGGCGATACGGTCTATGACATGGAGTTGGCGCGGGCCGCCGGCACCCGAGCCATCGGGGTCAGCTGGGGCTATCACGAGGCGGCCGATCTGCTGAAGGCAGGGGCAGGGACGCTGATCCACGATTACGCCGAGCTCGATGCCGCCATCGAGCGCGTGCTGGAGTAGACCGATGCGCGAGTTCCTCGACGACGCCCACCAGCACCGCAATGATGGCTACGGTCGCGCTCAGCATCTCAACAAGGTCGAGCTGCCCAAGCGCTTCTACAAGGATGTCGGGGTCGGTACGGCCGCCGGTGGCTTCGCCGTGACGCTGGACGGCCGTTCGCCGCGCACGCCCGGGCAGACCCCGGTGGTGGTGCCCCAACGCGTCCTGGCGGAGGCCATGGCCGAGGAATGGGCGGCGCAGGGCGAGTTCATCGATCCCAAGGTCATGCCGATCATGCGGCTGGTCAACTCGGCTATTGAAGCCGGCGAGGAGCGCCTCGGAGCGCTCCGCGACGAGATCGTCAAGTATTCCGGCAACGACCTTCTGCTCTACCGCGCCGATACGCCACGAGAACTCGTCGCCGAGCAGGAGCGGGTCTGGGACGCGGCGCTTGTTCGCATCGCCCGCCATTTCGACATCAGCTTCCAGCCAACCATCGGCATCGTCCACCAGCCGCAGCCGGCAGCAACCCTTGCGCGTCTCGGTCAGTCGCTCGCTGGGACCAACCTGATCGAAATCGTCGCCCTCAACTCCCTCACCGGCATCACCGGCTCGGGCCTGCTCAGCATCGCGCTGCGCGAGAAGCTGATGACGCCGGAAGAGATCTGGGCCGCTGCCCATGTCGACGAAGACTACAACGTCCGCCTGTGGGGCGAGGTCGAAGAAGCCACAGAACGGCGTGTGAAACGCCGGCTGGACTTCGATGCGGCCGTGCGGGTGCTGGAGATGGTGCGCTAGGCGCCACTACTTGGGGTGGATGATCGCCCAGCCGTAGCGCACGCTGGTCTTGTCGTTCACCGGTACGGTGACGTCACCACCAACTTCCAACTGCCGACCGCCGGCCAGGGCAACCAGTCCCTCTGGCGGCTCAAGCTTGTCGCCCCATTCGCGCCACACCGCCAAGGCGCCGTCGCGGTCGAGCTGTCCTGGCGTGATCCACGAGCTATGCTGCAAGTCGAAATCGATCAGCACCAGCGGCCGTGGCTTGGCGTAGAGCGAGACCGGACCGGCATCGATCGAACGGCCGGCCACGATCTGCAGGGGCGT
This sequence comes from Devosia sp. P3_B2, assembly GCF_056402875.1. NCBI lineage: Bacteria > Pseudomonadati > Pseudomonadota > Alphaproteobacteria > Hyphomicrobiales > Devosiaceae > Devosia > Devosia sp. P3_B2. Next base: position 54,448 of record NZ_JBFUGO010000010.1, read on the forward strand.
CGACATGCGCGATTTCCAGTTCGCCTCCATCGCAGCCGAAAGCCTGCGGTCAGGGATCAGCTCGGGGGCAACGCGACCAGCGTTGGCGCCCAGATGCAGCGACACCACCCAGCCGATCGGTGCCCCGATCATCAGCACCGCCCACACGATCCCGGCCAGCAGCGGCCGCCTTACCTTGAGAGGCGTCGGAAGCAGCAGCACCAGGACGAGGCCCGATAGCGCGACGAGCGAGCCGCCCACCTCAGGCCGGATCGAGCTTCCGGACCAAACTGACGACAGGCCCACCAGCACGATGGGAGCGACACCTGAGAGCATGATCAGCCAGAAATCGGAACGCGAGGTATCCGCGCCCGCCAATGTCAGCTTCTCGCGACCCTTGCGCCAGCCGACAAGGCCGAGGGCCAGTACTAGCAACATGGGCAGGTGAAAGGCGACCTGTGCCAGCACGAACATCACGGGGGAGATGGCGCGGTCCACCAGGTTGGTGAACCGCGGCATCGACTCGAACGGATAGCGGAACGGCAGGAAGTCGTTTGCCACCAGCCAGTAGAGGTGTGGAGACAGGATCAGCAGCCCCGTCACCGCGGTGACGTAGGGGCCGGGCGAAGCCAGCCGTCGGCGGTAGTTCGGCTCCACCGCCGCAAAGGCGGCGAGCAGAACAAGGAGGATGCCCCCGCTATACTTGGCATATATCAGCAGAGCCGCTGCGACCCCGAGCAGCACCCAGGCGATACGGCTGTTGGTGAGGAATGCCCGACGGAAATAGAACACCGTCATCACCCAGAGCGGCAGCTGCACAATGTTGTGGTTCAGCGTTTCGATCGGGCGGGTGAAGTAGTAGTTGACCATCGAGATGGCCACGGCCAGCAGTGCGAGTTGGGCGCCCTTGATGTCGCGCGACAGCCGGAACAGATAGACGAGCATCAGCCCGGCAGCCCCGACCGCCAGGACCGACTGCGACTGCGGCCAGCCACCGGTTGCGACGAAGCCGATTTCGGCCAGCCAGGCCGGCAGGGGCGGATGCTTCCAGTAACCCAGCTGCCAGCCTTGGCCGAAGGCGAACATGTCGTAGGTATCGAGATAGAATCCCGGCAGGGTCAGCAGGCACGCAATCCACACGGCGCAATACACCGCGATGACGAACGCCGCGTAGCGTTCGTACTTGTCCTGCATCCAACCCACCAACATCGCCCCGATCTGCTTAGTCCCACGTGAGATCGCACGAAGCCGAAGCGGACGTAAAGGGTAGGGGCGTCCGAAGGCCGAATTACTGAGCGCGCGAGCGGCTGATGATCCACTCCGCGACATCAGGCGCAATCTCGCGGAGCGGGTCGAGGACGAAGTCTCGGTCGTGGGCGAACCGATGCGGCAAGTGCAGCCACTCGCTGTGCAGTTCCAACCGCTCGTAGGCCACGATGTCGATATCGATACGGCGCGGGCCCCACCGGATGTCGCGAACCCGGCCCATTTCGAGTTCGACTCCAAGGCAGGCGTCGAGCAGCTCGTGCGGCCCCAGGTGCGTCTCGATCTCCACCACCATGTTGGAGAAGTCGGGCTGGTCCGTCTTACCCCAGGGCTTGGTGATCAGCATCGTCGATTGCGCTACCACATCGATGCCCGGGTGCGCGTCGAGCCGCAGCACCGCCTCGCGCACCTGCGCCGGCGGATCGCCGATATTGGCCCCGAGCCCTAGCCAGGCGCGCGCCATCAGCTGATGTCCCGGTGGCGATGCAGCTCGATCGCGGCTTCGCCGGCTACCATGGCGATCGGTGCCGACGGCTTGCGTACGCGAACTTCGATCCAGCGGATCGCGGAAAACGCCTCGAAGAGCCGATCGACGACATGCTGGCCGACCGCCTCGATCAGCTTGAACCGCCGCTCTTCGAACGCTGCCTTCGCGACGTTGTAGATCTCGGCATAGGAGATCGAATGCTCCAGCTCATCGCTACGTCCCGCCTGGCCGAGGTCGACGCCGCATTTGAGGTCGACGAAGAAGCGCTGGCCCAGCACCGCTTCCTCCGGCATCACACCGTGATAGCCGAAGAACCCCAGGTCCCTGAGGATGATGCGGTCGCCGTCGAAGTCTCTGGTCACGTCACTAGTCCTGACTATGCGGTCCATATAGGGCCGCTTCAGCGACGCGCAAGGCGTCGCGGTTGGGCCTGATGTCGTGGACGCGGAAGATATGTGCACCGGCCGCGTAGCCGAGCACCGAAGTCGCCACCGTCCCCGCCAGCCGCTCGTCGGCCGGCACATCCAGCAGCTTGCCGATCATCGACTTGCGCGAGGTGCCGACCAGCACCGGAGAGCCCAGCGCCACCAGCTCTGGCAGCCGTCGCAGGATTTCATAGTTCTCGCTGAGCGACTTGGCGAAGCCGAAACCCGGATCGAGCACGATCTGGCTGCGTTGGACGCCTGCCTTGTCGGCAATCGCCAGCGTCACATCGAAATACCGGGCCATCTCGGCCATCACGTCGCGCGACGTGTCCCGGCCTCTGTCCCAATACATCACCACGAGCGGCGCATGCTGCTGTGCCGCTACCGCCGCAACCTCCGGCTCGCGCTGCAGCCCGTGAACGTCATTGATGATGGTCGCCCCGGCGGCAATCGCCCGCTCGGCCACCTCGGCCTTGTATGTATCGATCGAGATCGGCGTCGTGATCCCGTCAGCCCGCAGCGCGCCGATTGCCGGCAGCACTCGCGCTAACTCGTCGGCTACCGACACCTCCTCAGCCCCCGGCCGAGTACTCTCGCCACCGATGTCGATGATATCAGCGCCCTCGGCCAGCATCAGCCGCGCCTGCGTCAGCGCCGCCGGCAGCGCATCGAAGCGCCCGCCGTCCGAGAAACTGTCAGGGGTGACGTTGAGAATGCCCATGAGCCGGGCCGTACGACCAAGGCGCAAGGCGGTGTCGCCCGGCGCCAGTTCATACTCGCGGTGGCTGGCCATCAGCTGGCGACGGCGGCAGGCTTCCGGTCGCCCTTGGCGGCAACTGAGGACGGCACGGCGAACAGGTCGTACTCGTCCGACTCTGTCACCAGCACCGACACCTTGTCGCCGACCTTGATGCCGTCGGCTTCATGGATGATCACGGTGCCGTCGATCTCCGGCGCGTCCCACTGGCTGCGGCCAATGGCGCGGCCTGTATCGGGCTCGACGTCGTCGACCAGCACGTCGATGGTGCGGCCGACCTTCTTCGACAGCACATGAGCCGAGATGTCCTGCGCCACTTCCATCAGCCGATCGTAGCGGTCGCGCTTTACGTCATCGGGGACGATGCCCTCGATGTCGTTAGCGGGAGCGCCGGTCACCGGCTCGTACTCGAAGCAGCCGATGCGGTCGATCTCGGCCTCTTCCAACCAGTCGAGCAGGAATTCGAAGTCCTCCTCGGTCTCGCCCGGGAAGCCGACGATGAAGTTGGAACGGATCGCGAGGTCGGGCGCCATGGCGCGCCAGGCCTTGATCCGGTCGAGCGTCTTCACCTGGTTGGCCGGGCGGCGCATCGACTTCAGCACCTGCGGCGAGGCGTGCTGGAACGGGATATCGAGATAGGGGAGGATCTTGCCCTCGGCCATCAGCGGGATGACGCTGTCGACATGCGGGTAGGGGTAGACGTAGTGGAGGCGGGTCCACACGTCCATCTGGCCCAGTTCCTCGGCCAGCGTCTGGAACTTCGCCGAGACGTCGCGGCCGCGGAACTTCGAATTCGCGTACTTGATGTCGACGCCGTAGGCCGAGGTGTCCTGCGAGATCACCATGATCTCCTTGACGCCGGTCGCCACTAAGCGCTCGGCCTCGTACAGCACCGAAGCGATCGGGCGCGACACCAGGTCGCCGCGGATCTGCGGGATGATGCAGAAGGTGCAGCGGTTGTTGCAGCCCTCGGAAATCTTCATGTAGGCGTAGTGCCGCGGCGTCAGCTTGAGGCCAGCCTCCGGCACCAGGTCGACGAACTTGTTCGGCACCGGCGGCAGGTGGGTGTTCACCGCGTTGACCACATCCTCGTACTGGTGCGGGCCGGTGACGGCGAGCACGCTCGGATGGGTGTCGCGGATCATCTGCTCCTCGACGCCGAGGCAGCCGGTGACGATGACGCGGCCATTGGCGCCTACAGCTTCGCCGATCGCCTCCAGGCTTTCCTTCTTGGCGCTGTCGAGGAACCCGCAGGTGTTCACCAGCACGATGTCCGCGCCCTCATAGTCGCGCGAGAACGCATAGCCCTGCGATCTCAGCGTCGTCATGATGCGTTCGGAGTCGACGAGGGCCTTGGGGCAGCCGAGGCTGACCAGGCCGATTTTTGGAGCTTGTGTCATTGGCGCGTGCCTATGCGCCAAACCGGCGGAAAAAGCAATGATCGGCAGTCTGCGATGGAAGCAGGGCAGACCTGATCACGGCCGATCACAAGCCTGTCAGGTTACCAAACCTTCAGTTGACCCGAATCCTGAGCCTGAGGCTCTTGTTTCCTGATGCGCCCACCTCCGAGGCGTCCAGCAGGAAAAAAGACCAATGAATCTCGAAGCACTCAACAGGTACCAGCCGCAGGCGCTGGCCGTCCTTCGCGTCGTCACCGCGCTCTGCTTCATGGCCCATGGCACCCAGAAGCTGTTCGGCTTCCCGGCATCGGACATGGGCGGCGTCGAGATCTTCTCGCTGATGGGCCTTGCGGCCATCCTCGAAGTGTTCGGCGGGCTCGCCATCATCCTTGGCCTGTTCACCCGCCCGGTCGCCTTCATCCTCGCCGGCGAAATGGCCTATGCGTTCTGGATGATGCACGTGCCGATGGGCGGCAGCATCATCCCGGCCGCCAATGGTGGTGATGGCGCCGTGCTGTTCTGCTTCGTATTCCTCTATCTCGTATTCGCCGGCCCCGGCGCCTGGAGCCTCGACGAAGTGCTCAAGTCCCGGCGCGGCAGCCCGGTCGCAGCCTAGAACTGAAAAAGGCCGCCCTCAGGCGGCCTTTTTTGTTTCAGATGTCGGGCTTGGCGGTCGGGGGCGGCGTCCGCTTGGCGGTCCGCCGCACAGCCGGCGTCGTCGGGGCAGGGGGTGGTGTACCGTCACTGCTCTCGTCGTCCTCGTAAGGCTCGTCCTCGGCGATATCGTGGATCGCGTCGCGCACCTCGTCAATCAGCGAGGTCGGCACGCGGCTCAGGCTGACCGTTCGTGTCACAGTCTCGTTCGCCTTGAAGAATACCAGCAGAACTTCGCAGACGATGCGCAGAACAATGAGGAACAACGCGCCATAGACCGCGATCTCGAGCAGCCCCCAGAGCCCATCGCCAAAATTGCGGCCGAAGCTCGCGAACAGGTGCCCCACGGACCACAGCAGCAGCGCAGCGAGGCCGGTCGCATACAGCACCGGCACAAGTCGCGGCGAAAGGATGGTCTCGAGCCGGAACAGCGTCGGGCTAAGGAAGATTTTCTTGAGATCGTCCAGCGTCATGGCCTCACCCCTGATGGAATCGGTCAATCAGAAAATGCGTGTATCAGGCGGCACTTACAAGTGTTTCCGGACGCAGGTCTGCTGTCGGCCCGAAGCGACGCTCGAACGCCGCACGCAGTGCACCGTCAACCTCGGCCATCGAGACGAGCTGCCCGAGGTCCTCGAAACTGGTCACCCCCTGGTCGGAGATGCCGCACGGCACGATGCCATCGAAGTGTGAAAGGGTCGGCGACACATTGATCGCAATGCCGTGGAACGTCACCCAGCGGCTCACTCGCACGCCGATCGCCGCCACCTTGTCCTCGCGGCCCGGCCCCTTGTCCGGCCGAGCCACCCACACGCCGATTCGTCCGTCGCGCCGCTCGCCCTTGATGTTGAAGGCCGCGAGCGTATTGATGATCAGCCCTTCCAGGCCCTGCACCAGGCAGCGCACGTCCCGGCCGCGCTGTCGCAGGTCGAGCATGAAGTAGACCACCCGCTGGCCGGGGCCATGGTAGGTGTACTGCCCACCGCGGCCCGCGTCGTAGACCGGGAAGCGATTGGGCGAGAGCAGGTCCTCGGGCGCCGCTGACGTGCCGGCGGTATAGAGCGGCGGATGTTCCAGCAGCCAGACCTGCTCGCCGGCCGCGCCTTCCGCTACCGCGGCGGCTCGCGCCTTCATCGCCTCCAGCGCCTCGAGATAGGGGACATACCCTTCCGAGATTCGCCATTCGACCGGCACGCCGTCGCTCCGGAACAGTTTGGTCCCGGTGTCGCAAGTTGGGTCAGTCGTTAACGCTTCGGTAAGCATGGGCGGCCGATGCTCTCTCACAAGGGGCCCGGCGCGATTCAGCCGGGATGGTCGTTCGCGGTTTATGTATGAACACTCTAGACAATATTGAAGTCGATATCACCGTGGAGCTTGGCGCTGCCAGCATGCCGGTGCATCACCTGCTGCGCATGGGCCGCGGGGCGGTGATCGAACTCGACACCGGCGAGAACGACCCGCTGCGCATCTACGCCAACAACACCCTGATCGCCCGCGGCGAAGTGAAGGTCGAGGATGGCCGGCTCAGCGTCGAGCTCACGGAAAAAGTCCGCCGCCCGGCCTGATTTGCCAATTGGCAACCTGCCTTGCCATATCGGCAATTAATCGCTTGCGCCCCGGACCGACCATTGCTACACGCTGCCTCGCTTCGTCGGTTCGGCGTTGCATCTACCTCGGCGTGCGGTCGTGGCGGAATTGGTAGACGCGCAGCGTTGAGGTCGCTGTGCCGCAAGGCGTGGAAGTTCGAGTCTTCTCGACCGCACCAGGGTCCCAGCAGATCCTGCAGTCCAAAACAGACGGCTCCCCTCGGGGAGCCGTTGTTGTTTCGGGCCTAGAGCGTGGCGGCGATCAGCGCCACCATGATCAGGCTCTCGCAGGCAATCAGCATTCCGAGGGCAATGTTCCACCGTGTCATCGCTGGCCTCCTCCTGCGCCGGACAATAGAGGAGGGCCGCTGACAAAATGCTGACAGCCGATTTGCTTGGCTAGCGAGCCTTCCAGCCAAGCAAACGCATTGCGTTGATCGTTACGAGCACTGTCGCGCCAGTATCAGCGAGGATGGCCGACCACAGACCGGTAATGCCGACGATCGTCGTCACGAGGAATACCACCTTCAGCCCGAGCGCCACGGTGATGTTCTGGGCGATATTTCCCATCGTTGCCTTCGACAGGCCGATCATGTTCGCGATATCGGCGACGCGGCCGTGAAGGATCGCGGCGTCGGCGGTTTCGAGCGCCACATCCGTGCCGCCGCCCATGGCGATACCGATATCGGCAGCCGCAAGGGCAGGGGCGTCGTTGATGCCGTCGCCCACCTTGGCCACCACGCGGCCCTGCTGCTGCAGTTCGCGCACGATCCGCTGCTTGTCCTCGGGCAGGAGGCCGGCACGGACCTCGATGCCGAGGTCGGCGCCGATGGCCCGGGCGGTCCGCTCGTTATCGCCGGTCAGCATCACCGTGGTGACGCCGGCTTCCCGCAACCGGCTTAGTCCTTCGGCGGCATCCGCGCGCGGCTCGTCGCGGATGGCGAGGAAGCCCGCTACCTGATCGCCGACCAGTAGCACCGAGACGATCTTCCCGGCATCGTTGAGCGCCCCGATCCGCTCACGCAGCACCGCGTCGAACGGCACGCGCTCTTCCGCTGCCTTGGGTGAAGCGAGAAACAGTTCCTCGCCGCCGACCTTGCCGGTGACACCCTTGCCGGGTACCGCCTTGGCATTGGTCGCCGGGGGCACGAATGCCTTGTCGGCACCGGCGCGCGCCAGCACGGCCACCGCCAGCGGATGACTCGAACCGGTCTCCAGCGCCGCCGCCATCGACAGCACCTGGGATTCGGTCCTGCCGACGCCGACAATGTCGGTCACCTCCGGTTTGCCCTCGGTCAGGGTACCGGTCTTGTCGAGCGCCACGGTATCGATCTTCCGCAACTGCTCCAGCACCGCGCCCCCCTTCAGCAACAGCCCGCGCCGGGCACCAGCTGAGAGGCCGGCAGCGATGGCCGCGGGGGTCGAGATCACCAGCGCGCATGGGCAGCCGATCAGGAGGATCGCGAGGCCCTTGTAGATCCACTCGTCCCAGGGCTGGGCAGCCAGCAACGGTGGCAGGATGGCGACCAGCGCGCCGACCACCAGCACGCCGGGGGTGTAGTAGCGCGAGAACTTGTCAATGAACCGCTCGGTGGGTGCTTTGCTCTCCTGCGCTTCCTCGACCAGCCGCACGACGCGCGCGATGGTGTTGTCGGCAGCAGCAGCCGTCACCCGCACGCGCAGCACCGCGTCGGCATTGATCGTGCCCGCGAACACCTCGGCGCCAACCCCCTTGGTCTTTGGCGCGCTCTCGCCGGTCACCGGCGCCTCGTTGATGGCCGAACTGCCCTCGACGATGACGCCATCTGCGGCAATCCGGTCGCCCGGACGGACGAGGATGATCGTACCAACCGCGAGCTGCACTGCTGGCACTTCGCTGGTGGCGCCGTCGCGCTCCACCAGCGCCAGCTTCGGCACCAGGTCGGCAAGGCCGCGGATGCTGGCTCGCGCCCGGCCAGCTGCCACGCCCTCGAGCAATTCGCCGATAAGGAACAGCAGCACGACAGTTGCCGCTTCCTCTGTCGCGCCGATGAACACCGCGCCAACCGCCGCAATCGTCATCAGTGTCTCGATAGAGAACGGCGTGCCGGTCATTGCGGCGACAAAGGCGCGGCGCGCAACCGGAACCAGTCCCACCGCCATGGCGACAAAGAACGCCCAGTGGCCGAACTGCGGGAACAGCTGCCCGACGATGTAGGCCGCGAGTAGCGCGCCGGCCGAGATGAAGGTCAGCAGCGCCTTGCGGGTCTGCCACCATGGCCCGTCGAAGACTTCGACATGACCAGAGTGATCGTGCTCATGCTCATGACCGTGATCGCCGCGATCGTGATCGGCATGGCTGTGATCGTTCGAAACCCGCACAAATCCCTTGGCCGGCGCAATGGAGTACCCCAGCGCCTTCACCTGCCGCTCAATAGCGCCATTGGCGATCTCGCCCGAGCGCGTCACCGTCAGCGTGCCGTTCGGCAGCGACACCCCCACCTCGCCGACGCCCGGAAGCCGCCCGACAGCGTTCTCGATCTTGGTCACGCAGGCAGCGCAATCCATGCCGCCAATGCGGAACTTCAGCTTCTCAGCGGCCTCGGACATGGGGCGCTCCTTGGATTCTTCATCATGTCCGCATACATCTAGGACCTCTAGCCACTAGAGGATCAAGGGGTGAATGCGATGAATCTGCCGATCGGCGAATTGTCACGACTGACCGGCGTAAAAGTGCCGACAATCCGCTTCTACGAGCAGATCGGGCTGTTGTCGGCGCCGCCGCGTACGGAGGGCAACCAGCGTCGCTACGGCAAGCCGGAAGTCGAACGGCTGAACTTCATCCGCCATTCGCGCGAGCTTGGCTTCGAGGTCGACGATATCCGCGAACTGCTGGATATGGCCGGCGCCCCGCAAGCGTCCTGCCATCAGGCCGACAGCATCGCCCGCAACCATCTCAGCGAAATCGACCGCCGCATCGCCAGCCTCACCGCGCTACGCGGCGAGCTGGCGCGAATGGTCGAGGAATGCGGCCACGGGCGCATCTGCGACTGCCGCATCATCGAAGTGCTGGCCGATCACGGCGAGTGCGTCACCGAGCACGCGCATTAGGAGCGGGAGCGCGGGTACTTTCCCTGGGCATAGCCGAGAAACAACCCGGCGATCAGGCCGACGACCACGCCAACGATCGCCAGCATGATTCCCGGCACTATGGCGCCGATGATCCTCGCCGGACCGGGATCGGGCTCCGGTGCGGGACTGAACGCCGTCGCTATGGGCAACAGGATGATGGCCACCACACCGAGGCCCATGAGCATGACGGCGCCGAAAAGCAACTTGCTCCCGACATTGATCGAGAACGGTTCATGTGGGTCTGACAATTGACACGCCCCCTCAAGCGTACGCGCGTCGCGCCACCAATGGTGGCGGTCCACGATGCCCAAGCGTGGCAGGATTTCACTGCGAAAACAACACGGACGTGCCCGTGAAAGGTCCGTGTTGAACGGTCAGGCCTGCCAGTCCAGCACGGTGTTTCCGTCGCGGCAGAAGGTGACGGCCAGTTGGCCCGCCTCGCCGCGCCACGCGTGAGACTGGGCGTCATCGGCCTCGCGCCGTAGTTCGTGGCCATGCCGGCGCAGGTCGGCGACGATCATGCCGATCTGGTTACGCCAATCGCGTGGGTCGCTGGCCGCCGCCAGCCGGGCACGGATCTCGGACTGCAGGTCGCCCAGCCGCCGGCTGCGCTCAGCGTCGCCGAGCGCCAGCAATGCGACCCGGCTGGTCGGCGAGGTGTCATCAACCGATTGCCGGACAAAGAAGTCGAGGGCGGCCATCAAATCACCTCCGCCAGATGAAAGTTGCGGGCCACGGTGTGGTCTCTCAGGCCGAACGCCGGGAGCTTGCCCGGCACGATCGCATCGGCGACGGCGTCCCGGTCGCTGACGTCGGTCGCATCGACGACGACGCGCACGAACGGCTCGGCCATCCCGAGCCGCACCTTTTCCTGCAGCTCGAACAGCAGCACCCGCACATTGCCGCGGCTCTCGCAGGCGATGCACTCGGTTCCCGGCTCATGGGCATGCAGCGGCGGATCAAGATGCACCACGGCGGTATCACGCCCGCCGAAGCGCGCGAGCGCCGCCTTGTCGGTGACCACGGTCACCGGCACGGAGCGGTCGCGACGCGCGAACGGAGCGGGGGAGGTCATACCGCCTCCTTGTCCGCGCTCGGCGTGTAGTTGAGGATCGGCCCGAGCCAGCGCTCGACCTCGCGGATCGCCATGCCCTTGCGCCGGGCATAGTCCTCCACCTGGTCACGCTCGACCTTGGCCACGCCGAAATAGAAGCTCTCGGGGTGGCTGAGGTAGATACCGGACACGGACGAGCCCGGCCACATGGCGTAGCTCTCGGTAAGCTCCACGCCGATCCGCTGCTTGGCGTTGAGCAGGTGGAACAGCGTCGTCTTCTCGGTGTGGTCCGGCTGCGCCGGATAGCCCGGGGCAGGGCGGATACCCTGGTAGGGCTCGCCGACGAGGTCGGTCGGCGCGAAGGCCTCGCTGGCGCCGTAGCCCCAGAATTCCTTCCGCACCCGCTCGTGCATCAGTTCGGCGAACGCCTCGGCGAAGCGGTCTGCCAGTGCCTTGATCAGGATCGACGAGTAGTCGTCGTTCCGCCGCTCGAAGCGCTCGGCGATGACGTTCTCCTCGAGCCCAGCCGTGACGACGAAGCCGCCCAGATAGTCCGGGGTGCCCTCGGGCGCCACGAAGTCGGCCAGCGCCATGTGCGGCTTGCCGCCGGTCTTCGACAGCTGCTGGCGCAGGGTGAAGAACGTCGCCAGCTGATCCTTGCGGTCGGCGTCGGTATAGAGCCGGATATCGTCGCCAACCTGATTGGCGTGCCAGAAACCGATCACCGCCTTGGGGCGGAACCAGTTCTTCTGGATCACTTCCTTCAGCATCTTCTGGGCATCGTCCCAGAGCTGGCGCGCAGCGGGGCCCTGGTCCTTGTCCTCGAGCACCGCCGGGAAGCGGCCTTTGAGCTCCCAGGCCTGGAAGAACGGCGTCCAGTCGATGTATTTGGCGATCTCGGCTAGGTCGTAGTTCTCGAACACACGCGTGCCGAGGAAGGTCGGCTTGGGTGGCGTGTAGTTGCTCCAGTCCGGCTTGAAGCGGTTGTCGCGTGCCTTGCTGAGCGGCGTCCGCTGCTTTTCGGCCTCGCTCTGCCGGTGCTTTTCGGCCAGCCGCTCGTACTCGGCCTTCACGTCGCTGACATAGGCCGGACGCTGTTCCTGCGACAGCAGCGACGACACCACGCCAACGGCGCGGCTCGCGTCGTGCACGTGCACCGTCGGACCGCCATGATACTGGGGGTGGATCTTCACCGCCGTGTGGACGCGCGAGGTCGTCGCGCCGCCGATCAGCAGCGGCACGGTAAAGCCCTCGCGCTCCATCTCGGAGGCGACGTGCACCATCTCGTCTAGCGACGGGGTGATCAGGCCCGAAAGCCCGATGACGTCGACTTTCTCGGCCTTGGCGGTCTCGAGGATCTTCGCCGTCGGCACCATCACGCCAAGGTCGATGATCTCGTAGTTGTTGCAGCTCAAAACCACGCCGACGATGTTCTTGCCGATGTCGTGCACATCGCCCTTCACCGTCGCCATCAGGATTTTGCCGGCGCTCTTCCGACCGGTCGCATTGCCGTCGGCGTTCTTCTCCGCCTCCATGAAGGGGAGGAGATGCGCCACGGCCTGCTTCATCACGCGGGCGGACTTCACCACCTGCGGCAGGAACATCTTACCAGAGCCGAACAGGTCGCCGACCACGCTCATCCCGGCCATCAGCGGGCCTTCGATGACATGCAGCGGCCGTGCCGACTCGAGGCGGGCCTCCTCAGTGTCCGCATCGATGAACTCGGTGATGCCGTTGACCAGCGCATGCGAGATGCGGTCAGCCACGGGCTTGGTCCGCCAAGTCAGGTCCTTGGCCTTCTGCTCGCCACCGGCCTGGCCTTTGAACCGCTCGGCAATCTCCAAGAGCCGCTCGGTCGAATCCGCACGACGGTTGAAGATCACATCCTCACAGGCCTCGCGCAGCCCCGGCTCCAGCGAGTCGTACACTGCCAGCTGACCGGCATTGACGATGCCCATGTCCATGCCCGCCTGGATGGCGTGGTAGAGAAACACCGAGTGCATCGCCTCGCGCACCGGCTCGTTGCCACGGAACGAGAAGCTGAGATTGCTCACGCCGCCGGAAATATGAGCGTGCGGAAGGGTTTGCCGGATCGTCTTCGTCGCCTCGATGAAGGCGATGCCATAGCCCACGTGCTCCTCGATGCCGGTGGCGATGGCGAAGATGTTAGGGTCGAAGACGATATCCTCGGGCGGGAAGCCGACTTCCTCGGTCAAGAGCTTATAGGCCTTGGTGCAGATCTCGACCTTGCGCTCATAGGTGTCGGCCTGGCCCTGCTCGTCGAATGCCATCACCACCACTGCGGCGCCATAGGAGCGCACCAGCCGGGCAGCTTCGAGGAACTTCTCGACGCCTTCCTTCATGGAGATCGAGTTGACCAGCGCCTTGCCCTGCACGCACTTCAACCCCGCCTCGATCACCTCGAACTTCGAGCTGTCGATCATCAGCGGAACGCGGGCGATATCCGGCTCGGCTGCGAGCAGGTTGATGAACTCGACCATCACCTTCTGGCTGTCGAGCAGGCCTTCGTCGACGTTGATGTCGATGACCTGCGCGCCGTTCTGCACCTGGTCGCGCGCCACTTCGAGCGCGGCGGTGTAGTCGCCGGCGGTGATTAGCTTCCGGAACTTGGCCGAGCCCGTGACATTGGTCCGCTCGCCGATGTTCACGAACGGGATGTCCTCGGTCAGCGTGAACGGCTCGAGACCGCTCAGCCGCAGGAAGGTCGGCACCTCGGGGATTTTCCGCGGCTTATATTTCGACACTGCTTCCTTGATCGCCCGGATGTGGTCCGGGGTCGAACCGCAGCAGCCTCCAACGATGTTGAGGAAGCCGTCGCGGGCAAAACCCTCGAGCTGGCGCGCCATAAACTCCGGCGACTCGTCATAGCCGCCGAACTCGTTGGGCAGCCCGGCGTTCGGGTAAGCGCAGATCAGCGTGTCCGCGACGTCGCTGAGCTCGTTGATGTGGGCGCGCATGGCATTGGCGCCGAGCGCGCAGTTGAGCCCGATGGTGAAGGGCTTGGCATGCCGCACCGAGTACCAGAACGCCGTCGGCGTCTGACCGGAGAGCGTGCGACCCGACAGGTCGGTGATCGTCCCAGAGATCATCACCGGCAACTCATAGCCGCGCTCAGTGAAAATGCGCTGCGCCGCGAAGATGCCAGCCTTGGTGTTCAGCGTATCGGTGATCGTCTCGAACAGCAGCACGTCAGCGCCACCGTCGATCAGTCCGTTGATCGCCTCTGCATAGCCCTTGACGATCTGGTCGAAGGTGATCGCCCGGTGACCCGGCGAATTGACGTCGGTCGACATCGATGCGGTCTTGTTCAGCGGCCCAAGCGCGCCCGCCACGAAGCGGCGCTTGCCGTCGATGTCGAACGCCTGCTGCGCTGCCTCGCGGGCGAGTTGGGCCCCGGCATAGTTCAGCTCGTAGGCGAGCTCCTGCATGCCGTAATCGGCCATCACCACGTCGGTGGACGAGAACGTGTTGCTCTCCACCATGTCGGCGCCGGCGAGGTAGTATTGCAGGTGGATGGCTCGGATCGCGTCCGGCTGGGTCAGGTTAAGCAGGTCGTTGTTGCCCCGCACATCCTTATGCCAGTCCTTGAAGCGCTCGCCGCGATAGGCGGCCTCATCGAGCTTCAGCTGCTGAATCATCGTGCCCATGGCGCCATCGAGGATCAGGATGCGTTCGGAGGCCGCTTGGGTAAGCGCTGCCCGAACCTCCTCGCCATTCGGCAAGGAATTTCTATCGATCTCAATGTGTTGAGCTTCAGTCATCGCTCGACTTTCCAACGTCTGTCACGCCAAAATGCGTTCACCGCCGGCAAGGTCGCACGGCGGGATATAAAGATATCTTTATATGATTGCCGACCGCCCGGCAAGCAAGGCTGTTTCCGCACGAATTGCGGAACTGGAACATCCGATCAGGACTTTCGCTTTCATGACAATGCCAATCCTCCTCGTACCCGGCCTCAACTGCACCGCCGAGATTTACGCCCATCAGATGCCGGCACTGTGGCGGTTCGGTCCGGTTACGGTGGCGAACCACACCGAGGGCACGTCGATGGAGGAGATCGCCGCGTCGATCCTCCGCGATGCGCCGCCGGAGTTCGCGCTCGTCGGCTTCTCCATGGGCGGCTACCTGGCATTCGAGATTCTCCGGCAGGCGAGGGGGCGGGTGCCGAAGCTGGCGCTGCTCGATACCTCGGCACGGCCGGACACGCCGGAAGCCAAGGATAAGCGCCGCGCCGCCATCGCCTTGACGGAGCAGGGGAAGTTCAATCTCGCCGTCGCTCAGTCGTTCCCGAACGCCGTCCATCCCGACCATGTAGGCGACGCCGCGCTCAAGGCTCTGCACGTCCGCATGGCGACGGCCGTCGGTGGCGAGACGTACATCCGCCAGCAGACCGCGATCATGAACCGCCCGGACTCTCGCCCCGAACTCGGCGCCATCGAGGCTCCGACCCTGGTGGTCGTCGGCGACAAGGACGCCATCACCGTTCCCGATGCCGCCCGCGAGATGGCCACCGGCATTGCCGACGCAAAGCTCGTCGTCGTGCCGAGGGCAGGGCACATGGCGCTGGTCGAGCAACACGCCATTGTTACCGCGGAACTCGCGGAGTGGGCGGCTAAATAGCTGGCATTTGAAGCAAATTAACCCGGCTGCAACCACGTTGCGGTTCCCTGAGACCATCCCCGCACGGCTTTCGGTATGGTGCGGAAATCTCTGTTTTGGGTTGATCTGGTTTTGGCAGTGTTCTCTCGCGACCTTCGCGCGGCCGCCCGGCTGCTTGTTCTTGCCGTGCTCGTCCTGCCGGTCGTAGCTGCCTGCAGCAGCGACGGGGGAGGGGTGCCGCATATCAAGCGGTCCGCCTTCAGCTCCAAGGAATTCGGCGTCGCTGTCAGCCCGCGCGTCACCAACGCCAAGAACCCGCCAAAGGGCGGCGGCCGCTACATGGTCGGCAAACCCTATACGGTGCGCGGCGAACTGTACGAGCCGATCGAGAACCCGATCGGCTACGTCGCGTCCGGCGGCGCCTCCTGGTACGGCAATGACTTCCACGGCCGCCGCACCGCCAACGGCGAGATCTTCTCGGCCAATGCCATTTCCTGCGCCAGCCCGGTGCTGCCGCTCCCGAGCTATGTTCGCGTCACCAATGTCGAGAACGGTCGCTCCATCGTCTGCCGCGTCAACGACCGCGGCCCGTACCTGCATGGCCGGGTAATGGACCTGAGCTATCGCACCGCCGAAATCCTCGGCTACGCCGGCAACGGCGTCGGCAATATCCAGGTCCAGTATATCGGCCCCGCGCCGCTCAACGGCGATGACACCCGCATGCTGCTCGCCAGCGTAGACCGGCCGACCCGCATGGAGCAGGGCACCACTCGCCTCGCCATGGTTGACACACCTACCCAGGTCAGCGTGACCGGCGGCCGGATCAATTTCGCCGACTACAATCAGCAGGCGAGCACGGAAGAGCGCCCGAACCTGCTCGGCGGCATCATGGACATGTTCGGCTATGCCGACACCGGCGCTGCCGACCAGGCGATCAACGAAGCGCACGCTGCCGCCAACGCCATGGCCACCCGCTCGGGCTCGCTGGATGCCTGGGTTGCCACGGTCGATGAGGACAAGCGCGCCATCAAGCTCGAGCTCGGCGTTTTCGCTGATGCCGCACAAGCCGACGACGTGGCACTGCAGTTCGCCATGCTCGGCGCTGTCGACGAGGAGGCGGTCCGCATCCCTGGTGCCGATGCCACACGCCTGACACTGACGCACCTTAAGCCCGGCGTGGCGCGAGATGATGTGATGTCGCTCGCCAGGAACCTTGGACTCAAGGATTTGGTGCTCTATTAGTCGAAGGGTGGCCCGCACTGGCCGCCATCGGGGTTGAGCTTGCGGAACGTCGTCCTGAAACTGCTGGTGTCGTTACTCACTGTCCTGTGGGCCCTGTCGGCGCACGCGCAGGATTTCGACACCAAGGCGCCATTTGCGGTGCTGATGGACTACGAGTCGGGCACGATCCTCTTCCACAAGGCTGCTGACGACCAGCTCGAGCCTGCCAGTATGGCAAAGCTGATGACGCTGGCCGTGGTGTTCGACCAGTTGCAGCGCAAGAAGCTCAATCCCACGGACGAGTTCTTCATCTCCGAGCATGCCTGGCGGGACGGTGGTGCGTCCTCCGGGGGCTCCACCATGTTCGCGGAGCTCAACTCCAAGATTCAGGTGATGGACCTGGTCCGCTCCGTCATCATCCAGTCGGGCAATGACGCGGCGATTGCGCTCGCCGAAGGCATTGCGGGCAGCGAGCTCAGCTTCGCCCAGATGATGAACCAGCTCGGCAAGGAGATCGGCCTCACCGGCTCGAACTTCGTCAACGCCACGGGGCTACCCGATCCGGCGCAGTTTTCGACGGCCCGTGACCTCGCGACCATCGCGCGCTTCATCATCGCCCAGTTCCCCGAGTACTACCCCATCTTCTCCGAGAAGGAGTTCACCTGGAACAAGATCCGCCAGATGAACCGTAACTCGCTGCTCGAGATCGGCATCGGTGTCGATGGCTTGAAGACCGGCCACACCGAGTCCGCTGGCTACGGCGAGGTCGTCTCCACGGCCGCCACCGGTCGCCGGCTGATCGCCGTGCTGCACGGTTTGAAGTCGATGACCGAGCGCACCGAAGAAGCGCGGAAGCTCGTCACCTGGGGTACCCGCGGCTTCGAGCTGATTCCGGTCTATCCCGAAGGCGCCGCCATCTCCCATGCCGATGTCTATGGCGGCAGCGCCGGGCAGGTGTCGCTGGTGGGCAAGGGCAGTATCGACCTGTTCCTGCCCAAGGGCGCGCAGAACTGCCCGCAAGCCACCGTGACCTACAAGGCGCCGATCCGCCCGCCTGTGCAGAAGGGCGATCAACTCGCCCAGCTCAATGTCATGTGCAACGGCGCCGTGGTACAGGTCACCCCGCTCTTTGCAGGCGAGGACGTCGGTGACGGCGATATCGTGCGCAAGGCGACCGACGCACTCAAGGAACTGGCGCTCGGCTGGCTCTAGTACTAGAGACCGGCAGAAGTTCATGGACTTTACCGGACCAAGCAGCGAGGAACCCGCGCCTAATGCTCGATATTCCAGCCAAGGCAGCGGCCCGTTTCATCACCTTTGAGGGGGGCGAAGGTGTCGGCAAGTCGACGCAGGTGAAGCGCCTGCTGGTCCGGCTCAACCGCATGGACATCGAAGCAGTCCGCACTCGCGAGCCCGGCGGCACGCCTAAGGCCGAGGCCGTCCGCGCCTTCATCCTGCAGGGTCGTTCCGAAAGCTGGGGCGCCGGCGCCGAGGCCGTCCTCTTCGCCGCCGCCCGCTACGACCACGTCAGCAGCCTCATCGCCCCCAGCCTCAACAGCGGCAAATGGGTGATCTCCGACCGCTTCCACGACTCGACGCGTGCCTATCAGGGCCTCACCGGCGGTGTAGACGACAAGCTGATCCGCGGCCTAGAGACGCTGGCGCTGGACGGCCACCAGCCCGACATCACCTTCATTCTCGACATGGACCCGGCCGTCGCCTTCGCCCGCGTGAACAACCGCGAGATCGAGAAGGCACTGGCTGAAACCGGCGACCGTTTCGAGAAGGAGGACCTCGAGTGGCATCGCCGGCTGCGGCAGGCCTTCCTCGCCATCGGCAAGGCCAATCCGGAGCGTTGCATCGTGCTGCCGGCCGGGCAATCCGAGGATGCGCTGGAGCAGGAGATCTGGGATACGCTGATCCGGCGCTTCCCCGAGCTCGAGGCAAAGGCCGGCTGAATTGGACTATCCCGAACGCGAACCCGACCAGCTCGAGGGCGTCCCGCTACCCGAGTTCCAGACCGGCGTTTCCGGCCACGGTTCCGCGCGCGCCACATTGCTCGATCGCCTCGATGCCGGCCGGCTGCCCGGCGGCATCCTGATTCACGGTCCGCGCGGCATCGGCAAGGCAACGCTGGCCTTCGACCTCGCGCGCCGCATCTTCGAGCACACGGGTGACGAGTCGCCCGAGCACATCGCCGCCCAGGTGGCCGCTGGCGCCTATCCGAACCTCTTCGTCATGCGTAAGGCCGCCCGCGACACCGGCAAGGGCTACTACACCGCCATCCGCGTCGAGGAAGTCCGCCGCTTCATCGAGGAAATGCGGATGACCCGCGGCCGCGCCGGCCACCGCATCGCCATCGTCGACCCGATCGACGACTGCAACGTCTCGTCGTCCAACGCGCTGCTCAAGATCCTCGAGGAGCCGCCGGCCGACACGACGTTCCTGCTCGTTTCACATCGCCCAGGCTCGCTGCTGCCCACGATCAAGTCGCGCTGCTTCCAGGTGGCACTCCGCCCAATCGCCGATGGCGACGTCCGCACCGTGCTCGAGCAGGTCGGCGGTCAGGCCGTCGCCATCGATCGCGCCGTGTCGCTGGCGGGCGGCCGCCCGCGCCGCGGCTTCGAGGCGATGCTGCTGGGCGAGGGGGGCGCGCTGCAGCTCCTCCAGTCCTGGTTGGTTGACCCTGTCGCCGCACCATCCGCAGCCCGCATCGCGCTCGCCGATGCGCTCGGCGCTGATCGCGACTCTGCCGAACTTCGCTTTGCGCGCGATATCCTCAACGACTGGCTGGCCGAAGCCGCCAAGTCCGCTGCCGCTGCCGGCGACCGTGTCCGTCTTGCCTCTGCCAACGAGCTATGGGACAAGGCCCAGCTTTCACTCGCCGATGCCGATGAATACAACCTCGACATGCGGCAGACCCTGGTCGCCATTTTCGACGCGATCCGGAAACACCAGCAGTTGAGCGTCACCTCGTCCGCCCCATGACCGATTCCTTCTACGTCACCACCGCCATCGCGTATCCCAACGGCGAGCCGCACATCGGCCACGCCTACGAGATGATCACGACCGACGCGATTGCCCGCTGGGCCCGGCTGGAAGGCAAGGACACCTTTTTCCTCACCGGCACCGACGAGCACGGCATCAAGATGGTGCAGACGGCTGCCGCGCAGGGCATCACCGCTCGCGAGCTGGCCGACCGCAACGCGGCCCGCTTCAAGGAGCTGGCAGCCCGCCTCGACGTCTCGAACGACGATTTCATCCGTACCACCGAGCCGCGCCACTACGAGTCGAGCCAGGAACTCTGGCGCAAGATGGCCGCCGCCAACAACGGCGACATCTACCAGTCGACCTACAAGGGGTGGTACTCGGTCCGCGACGAGGCCTATTTCGACGAGGAGGAGCTCACCAACGGCGAAGATGGCAAGAAGTTCGCGCCGACCGGCGCCGAGGTGAAATGGGTCGAGGAAGACAGCTTCTTCTTCCGCCTCTCCGCCTACCAGGACCGGCTGCTGAAGCTCTACACCGACCGCCCGGACTTCATCGCGCCCGAAGAGCGCCGCAACGAGATCGTCTCGTTTGTGAAGGCGGGCCTGCGCGACGTCTCGATCAGCCGGACCACCTTCGACTGGGGCATTCCCGTGCCGGGCGCCTCCGGCCACGTTATGTACGTCTGGGTCGACGCGCTCACCAACTACATCACCGGCGTCGGCTTTCCCGATGGCGCCTCCGAGCAGTTCAAGAAGTTCTGGCCGGCGAACCTGCACGTCATCGGCAAGGACATCATCCGCTTCCACACCGTTTACTGGCCGGCCTTCCTGATGAGCGCCGGCATCGATGTGCCACACCGCGTTTTCGCCCACGGCTTCCTGACCTCCGAGGGCAAGAAGATGTCGAAGTCGGTCGGCAACATCGTCGACCCGCACGAGCAGCTCGACCTCTACGGCACCGACCCGGTCCGCTGGTACTGCCTGCGCGAGATCAGCTTCGGCCATGACGGCGACTGGGGCCGCGAGAAGTTCATCAACCGCAACAACTCCGACCTCGCCAACAATTTCGGCAACCTGGCGCAGCGCTCGCTGTCGATGATCCAGAAGAACTTTGGCGGCGCGCTCCCTGAGGCGCAGCCCACCGAGGCCGAGCGCGCCATCGTCGCCACGGCGATCGAAGCCATCGGCAAGATGGACCTCGCCATGAAGACCCAGCAGATCCACGAGGCTGCCGGCGAACTCACGACGCTGCTCAATGCTGCCAACCTCTATTTCGCCGACCAGGCGCCGTGGGGGCTGAAAGCGGATCTGCCGCGCATGGGCACGATCCTTGCGACGACCGCTGACATCGTCCGCCGCGCCGCCATCGCTGCCCAGGCGTTCGTGCCGGGCTCCGCTGCGAAGTTCCTCGATGCATTGGCCGTGCCGGCTGACCAGCGCCTGCTGAGCCATGCGCTCAGCGCGTCCGGCGTTCCCGCCGGAACCGTCTTGCCGCCGCCCGAGCCGGTGTTCAAGAAGTTCGAGCACGCCAAACCGGCCGCCTGAGCCATGCTGATCGACTCGCACTGCCACCTCGATTTCCCCGAGCTCGCCGCCGATCGGGCCGGCGTGCTGGCCCGCGCGAAAGCGGCGGGGATCGACGGCATGGTCACCATCTCGACCCGGGTGAAGCGCTTCGACGAGATCAAGGCCATCGCCGAGGAGAATCCCGAGGTCTGGTGCTCGGTCGGCACCCATCCGCATCACGCTGACGAAGAGCTCGACATCTTCACCGAGGACCTGGTCCGTCTGAGCGAGCATCCGAAATGCGTCGCCATCGGCGAGGCCGGGCTCGACTACTTCTACGACAATGCGCCCAAGGAGGCGCAGGAGACCGGTTTCCGCCGGCACATTGCCGCGTCGCGCCTCACAGGGTTGCCGCTGGTGATCCATTCCCGTTCAGCTGACGTTCATATGGGTAGCATCCTGGCAGAGGAAATGGGGCAGGGGGCCTTCCCTTTCGTGCTCCACTGCTTCACCGGTGGCGCCGATCTCGCCCGTAGGGCCCTCGATCTCGGCGGCTACATCTCGTTCTCCGGCATCATCACCTTCAAGAATGCCGAGGAGATCCGCGAGGTCGCGAGGTTCGTGCCCGCTGACCGTTATCTTGTTGAAACAGATGCACCTTATCTGGCTCCCGTGCCGCATCGTGGCGGCACCAACGAGCCGAGTTTCGTAGCCCATACTGCCGCCAAGGTCGCAGAGGTTCGAGGCATTGCCATCGAGCAACTCGCGACCGAGACAACCGATAGCTTTTTCCGTTTATTCTCAAAGGCTAAGGCGTAATGCCTGAAGCACACCGTATCATAGCGACGATCATGGGCTGCGGCTCGTCCGGCGGCGTGCCGCGCATCGGCGGGCACTGGGGCGTCTGCGACCCGGACAACCCGAAGAACCGCCGCAGCCGCTGCTCGCTGCTGATCGAGGGCTATTCGGACGGCTCGGACCAGCCGACCCGGATCATCGTCGACACCGGTTGCGACCTGCGCGAGCAGCTGCTGCGCGCCGAGGTCGATCGGGTCGAGGCCGTGCTCTACACGCACGAGCACGCCGACCATACCCATGGCATTGATGATCTTCGCGTTTTGGCGCTGAACCACCGCAAGCGCGTCGACGTTTACTTTACCGCCGAGGCGGCCAACCGCATCGTTCCGAGCTTCGCATACTGCTTCACAGCACCGCCGGGTTCCGGCTATCCGCCGATCCTCAACCAGCACCTGATCGAAGCCGGCACGCCGCTGACCGTGGATGGGCCAGGGGGCTCCATCACGGTTCTGCCGTTCCGCCAGGACCATGGCGACATCTTCTCGTTGGGCTTTCGCATCCGGAATTTCGCCTATTCCTGCGACCTCAGCGGCATCCCAGACGGCTCGCGCGAGGCGGTCAGCGGTCTCGATACCTGGGTGCTCGACGCACTCCGGCCGACGCCGCATCCGAGCCACCTGAGCCTCTCCGAAGCACTTGAGCTGGTTGAGGATTTGCGCCCGCGCCATGCGGTGCTGACGAACCTGCACATCGATCTCGACTACGCCCAGACAGACGCGATGACGCCGGATCACGTCCGGCCGGCCTATGACGGACTACAGGTCGACATCACCACCGGCGAGATCATCAGTCCTCGCTAGCCCACGCCGGCGCTATCATAGCGCAACACAACGACGGAGCTGCGCCGCCATGATTGAAGTCATCGACACAGGCATCGCGCCGTCTAGCGGGCCGATCAACGACTGCGTACGAGCCGGCAATCACGTGTGGCTCGTGGTGTTGGCCGAGGATCCGAAAACCGGCGTGATCATCGACGGCGACATCGAGCTGCAGACGCGCCAGGCGCTGTCGAACCTCAAACAAGCCATCAACGCCGCCGGCGGCGAGCTGACCAACATCGTCCAGGTGCAGATATTCCTGATCGACAGCGCCGACGCGCCGGGCATGAACCGTGTGTACGCCGAGTTCTTCAACACCAAGCCATATCCGATCCGTGCCACAGTGGTGGTCAAGGAGCTGCTGGCCAAGGGGCTGAGGATCGAGATCACGGCAACGGCCGTGCTGGGATAGAGCTGCACGAAACAGCCGCCAGCCGTTCAGTTCGTTCAATGCGATAGTTCCATAATATATCTTATGCGAATGGAGGATGCGCCCAGATGCCGACCGAAACGGATCTGATCCAGCAGCTTATTGAGGCCCAGCGTTCCAGCAGCCAGAACGTTGACGCGGTGCCCTATTCCACCCTCGACCGCGACGCCGCCCAGCGGATACAGGTCGCGACCATGACCGGGCTCGGCGAAGGCGCCGGACTGCTGAAGACGCTTATCACGCCCGATGGCGTCGGCACCTGCGCACCGATCTATCGCTCGCGCTTCGGCCGGAGCGGCGAATTCCAGTTGCCGTCGGCGACAATCACCGGACTCGAGGTCGAGATCGGTCTGGTGTTGGCCAGCGATCTCACCAGCGAGGCCGCCAACCGCGACGAGATCGATATCATCGAGGCCATCGACTATTACTTTGTCGGCGTCGAAGTTTGTGGCACGCGCTATGTCGATCGCGCGGCCGCCGGGTTTATCGGCGGACTGGCCGACAACGCCTCGGCTTTCGGCTACGTCATGGATCCGAGCCATCGCGATGCCGGCGCCGAGATCGCCAACTACGACGTCCACCTTGAGTTCGCTGGACAGCAAATCTGGAACGGTCCGGCCAAACACTCGTTCGGCACCGTGCTTAACTCCTTCATTGCCTACGCCAAGAACCAGCGTTCTGAGTTCCAGCTGAAGGCCGGTACCATCGTCACCACCGGCTCACTGTGTGGGCTCGTGCCCGCCAGCGGCCCGGGCCATGTGGTGGCGCGCGTCGGCAGCCACACCGTCGAGTTCGATATCGTCTGATCGGAAATCCCATGCAGCCCTCGCGCGACATCTCCCGCCTCATCGAGATCATGGCGGCGCTTCGCAACCCCGACGGAGGCTGCCCGTGGGATCTCGAGCAGGACTTCTCGACTATCCGGCACTACACCATCGAGGAAGCCTACGAGGTCGCCGATGCCATCGAGCGGAAGGACTATACCGACCTCCGCGAGGAACTGGGCGACCTCCTGCTCCAGCCCGTCTACCACGCTCAGATGGCATCCGAGCAAGGCCTGTTCGATATCGGCGACGTGGTTTTCGCTATCACTGAGAAGCTGATACGACGACATCCTCATGTGTTCGGCGAGGAAGCGGCGCGTAATGCCGGTGGCGCCAAGGCAAAGTGGGAAGAAGTGAAGGCCGACGAGCGGGCTAGGAAGGCCGAGCGCAAGCAGGCGCCCTCGTCCATCCTCGACGACGTCCCGCACGTCCTGCCAGCACTCGCGCGCGCCGAAAAGCTCAGCAAACGCGCTGCGTCGGTACAGTTCGATTGGCCGGACTGGCGGCAGACGCTGGACAAGGTGCAGGAAGAGCTCGGCGAAGTCCGCGAGGCGGCCGATGCCGAGGACAAAGCCAAGCTGCACGAAGAGCTCGGCGACCTGCTTTTCGCCACTGCCAACCTCGCCCGCAAGCTCGGCGTCGATGCTGAAGCCGCCCTGCGCGACGCCAACCTCAAGTTCGACCGCCGCTTCCGCTACGTCGAGGCCCGCGCCGGCGAAGACGCGGTGCCACTGGCAGAGGCTGGTCTCGACCGATTGGACGGCTA
Source organism: Devosia sp. P3_B2 (assembly GCF_056402875.1). Lineage (NCBI taxonomy): Bacteria > Pseudomonadati > Pseudomonadota > Alphaproteobacteria > Hyphomicrobiales > Devosiaceae > Devosia > Devosia sp. P3_B2. The sequence goes on from NZ_JBFUGO010000010.1 coordinate 79,200, forward strand.
CTGGAACGAGATTCGGGCCAAGGACCGCTCAAGCGGCGTCTGAGCCCTCGATGCGGCCGGCAAAGCGCTCGGTGAAGGCGTTCTTGTGCCGGGCTTCGACCCGGACCTCGTAGACCTGCCCGTTCTCGTCCGGCTCATCCTTGCCGATGATCTCGGCATGCCCATAGAGCCAGCCGACATCGGCGCCGGCCGTGTGCGGCACCAGCACGCGGTAGGTGCGGCCCTGCCCGGCCAAGACCTTCTCGATGGTGTCGAGCAGCTTATCCAGCCCCTCGCCCGTCTGCGCGGATACCGGCACCGAAGCAGCAACCTTTCCGAGCGGCGACAGAGTGGCCAACGCCGGGTAGCTACCGTCGGCATCGCGCTCCAGCAGGTCGACCTTGTTCCAGACCTCGATGATCGGCGTGCTGTCGGCCGACATGCCGAGTTCTTCAAGGACCTTCAGCACGTCCTGCGCCTGCGCCTGATGATCCGGATTGGCGACGTCGCGGACGTGCAGGATCACGTGCGCTTCGAGCACTTCTTCCAGCGTGGCGCGGAAGGCTGCGATCAGGTCGGTGGGTAGATCAGAGACGAAGCCCACGGTGTCCGACAGCATCACCTCGCGGCCATGCGGCAGGCTTATCTTGCGCACAGTGGTATCGAGGGTCGCGAACAGCAAGTCCTTCGCGAACACCGCTGCGCCGGTCAACGCATTGAATATGCTGGATTTACCTGCGTTGGTATAGCCAACAAGCGCCACCACTTGGAACGGCACGGCATCGCGCCGTCCCTTTTGCTGGCCGCGCGTCTGGCGGACCTTCTCGATGCGCTCTTCGAGCATCTTGATCCGGTCCTGCAACTGCCGCCGGTCGCTTTCGAGCTGCGTCTCGCCTGGGCCGCCCATGAAGCCCATGCCGCCCGACCCGCGCTGGCGCTCGAGGTGGGTCCAGCTGCGGACCAGCCGGCTCTTCTGGTAGTTGAGATGGGCCAGTTCGACCTGCAGCACGCCTTCGCGGGTCGCGGCGCGCTCGCCGAAGATCTCGAGGATCAGCCCGGTGCGGTCCAGCACCTTGGTGCCGGTTTCCTTCTCGAGGTTGCGCTGCTGGATGGGGTGCAAGGCGGTGTCGACGAGCAGGAGTTCGATTTCCTCCTCCTTCACGCGCTTGGCGATCTCGTCCACATGTCCGCCGCCGATGAAGGTGGCGGGCTTGATCTCCCGAACCTTGGCCACCTCGGAGAACACGATCTCGACGCGGATGGCGCCTGCCAGTCCCTCGAACTCGGCCTTCCGCGCTTCGATGCTGTGGTTGGTGGCGCGGCCTCGGACGTCGGGTATGACGAGGCCGACGCGGGTCGGCGCCGCGCGCTGATCTATGAATGCCTGAGGGCCGCCCTTGCGGGCGGCCTCGTCGTCGAAGTCATCGGTCAAGGTATGTATCAGTCCTCGCCGGTGTGCTCGGGATCGAACAGCTGGATCGGAGCACCCGGCATGATGGTCGAGATGGCATGCTTGTAGACGAGTTGCGATTGCGCATCGCGTCTCAAGAGCAGGCAGAAGTTGTCGAACCAGGTGATCACGCCCTGCAGCTTGACGCCGTTCACGAGGAAGATCGTGACCGGTACCTTCTGCTTGCGGACATGGTTGAGGAACGCGTCCTGGAGATTCTGGGTCTTTTCGCTGGGCATTTCCTGGCCTCTTTTCGCGGGATACTAGGGGCATTGGCCAGCGGCCACGCCCTGTTAATGGAGCAACGGCCGCCACCGCCCCTGCCCCTTTTTGTCGTCATTCTCCCATCGCAGGTGAAGTATGGCACAGAAGAAACCGAGTGCCTACCCGTACGGATGGACGGGCCTAGAGCCCGAGCGATTTGATTTTGCGGTGCAAAGCGCTTCGCTCCATACCGACGAACTCGGCGGTTTTCGAGATGTTGCCGCCAAAACGCTCGATCTGCGCCATCAGGTACTGCCGCTCGAAAACCTCGCGGGCATCGCGCAGCGGCAGGCTCATCAGGTGGGCCGATGAGTCGCTGTCGCCGACCGTGGGCAGCACCTCGCCTATATCCGGCGGCAGCAGCGCGGCGGTAATCACCCCATCGGCCGGTGTCTGGTCTTTGACGAGGATCAGCAGCCGTTCGATCGAGTTGCGAAGCTGGCGGGCGTTGCCCGGCCAATCCTGCGCTTGCAGCACCGCCACGGCATCGTCGCCGATCGAGAGGCTCTTGAGGTTGTGCAGGCGACAGACCTGCTCGATGAAGACTTCCACCAGCGGCGGAATGTCCTCGCGGCGCTCTTTCAGCGGCGTCAGGTGCAGGGGCACGATCGACAGGCGGTGGAACAAATCGGAGCGGAACTGGCCCTGCTCGATCAGTCCGGCGACGTTCTGTGAACTGGACGAGATGATGCGCACATCGATGGGCACCGCGACGGCGCCGCCGACGCGATTGAACTTGCTCTCGACCAACGTGCGCAGCAGCGCCTGCTGAGCAGCCTGCGGCAAAGCCGCCACCTCGGAGAGGTAGAGCGTCCCGCCATGGGCGCGCTCCAGTGCGCCAACCTCTGTTCGCAGCGTGCCGGTCTTCTCGCGGGTCTCGCGGCCGAACAGCACGACGCCAACCTCTTCCGGCGAGTAGAGCGAGCAATTGATCTCGACGAACGGCGCCTCTGCGCGGGTGCTTCGCTGATGGATCAGGCGCGCCGACAGGCCTTTGCCGGTTCCGGATGACCCGGAGATGAAGATACGCGAGTTGGTCGGAGCCGATTTCTCGATGACGCCCCGGACCGCCTGCATGGCCTGCGAGTTGCCGACCAGCTCGACCGTGTTGCTCGACCGCTCGCGCAGGTCGGCGACCTCGTTCTTCAGCCGTGCGGCTTCCATGGCGCGCTGCGTGATCAGCAGCAACCGGTCCACCTTGAACGGCTTCTCGATATAGTCGTAGGCGCCGCGCCGGATGGCGCTGACGGCCGTTTCGACGTTGCCATGCCCGGAGATCATCACCACCGGCATGTCGGGGTGCTGGCTCTGGAACTCATCGAGCAGTTGCAGGCCGTCGAGGCGGCTGCCCTGCATCCAGATATCCAGGAAGACCAGGCTCGGCCGACGCCGTGCGATCTCGTTCAGCCCGGAGTCGGCGTCATGCGCCTGCCGGGTCTGGTAGCCCTCGTCCTCGAGGATGCCGGCGATGAGGTCACGGATGTCGTCCTCGTCATCGATGATCAGAATGTCGAGGGCCATCAGGTATTATCAACCGCTTGCAATTGCGGCTCCTCTTGCTGTCCGCTTTCAGGGTCTGCCCCACCCGCTGCGTCGCTACTCGTTTGGGTGGCGGCCTGCTGCTCCGCTACCGTCGTCGGGGAAGCTGCTGGCTCCCCCTCGTCTGCTTCACCCGGCTGCCGTAGCGGCAGGGTGAACGTAAAGCAGGCGCCGATGCGCCCGTTTTCATCCGGCTCGGCGTCGACCAGGTCGACCTTGCCGCCGTGCTGTTCGATGATCTTCGCGACGATCGCAAGGCCCAGGCCGGTGCCCTTCTCGCGTGTCGTTACGTAGGGCTCGAGCAACCGATGCCGGTTCTCCTTCGGCCATCCCTTGCCGTTGTCCGATACCGAGATGCGCACCATTTCGCCTTCGGCGCCAGCCTCGACAGTGATCACCGGATTCTTGATACCCTCCAGCCCCGCCCCTTCGATCGCTTCCACCGCGTTCTTGATCAGGTTGGTCAGCACCTGGCTGATCAGCCGGTTGTCGAACCAGGCCGTGATCGGCGCCTCGGGCAGTTCCATGTTGATAGTGACTTCGGGCAGCCGGACGCTCTCGAGGAAGACCGCCTGGCGGATCGACTCCGTGAGATTGCCCTTGTCGAGCTTGGCTTCCGGCATGCGGGCGAACGAGGAGAACTCGTCGACCATGCGACCGATATCGCCGACCTGTCGGATGATGGTGTTGATGCACTTGTCGAAGACGTCGAAGTCGTCGGCGAGCTTGCTGGCATAGCGTCGGCGCAGCCGCTCGGCACTGAGCTGGATCGGGGTCAGCGGGTTCTTGATCTCGTGCGCTATGCGGCGGGCTACGTCGGCCCAGGCGCCGGTGCGCTGGGCGGAGAGCAGGTCGGTAATGTCGTCGAGCGTGACGACGAAGCCCTTGCTCTCAGTCATCGTGCCCTCGCGGGTCAGCTGCACCTGGTAGGTTCGGTAGTCCGGACCCGAGCCGATCTCGATCTGATCGCGGATGGTACCGCGACGGGCCGAGCGGGCCCGTTCGATGACCGGTGCCAGCGCTGGAATGACCTCGTCGATGCGCTTGCCGACGAGTTCGATTTCGTCGGAGCCCACCATTTCGGCCGCGCGGAGATTCACCAGTGTGATGGCGCCGAACGGGTCGAGGCCGACGATGCCGGCAGACACGCCCTCCACCACGGCCTCGGTGAACTGGCGGCGTTTCTCGTTTGTCTCGTTCGCTTCGACCAGGGCGACGCGCTGCGTTTTCAGCTGCTGCGTCATGGTGTTGAAACGGTTGGAGAGATCGCGAAGGTCGCCCCTGCCCTGTTGCACCGGAACCCGGACATCGAGGTCGCCGTCCGAGACACGGCTCGACGCAATCATCAGGTTCCTGATCGGATCGACGAACCGGTTCGCCAGCGCGATGCCGATCCACACGGCAGCGAGCAGCAACACCAGCGCCAGGGCGATGTACATCAGCGTGAAGGTGATCTGGAAGACCACCCGGTTACTCGCGTAATTGCGGTACTCGGTGATGTTCTCGTCGGTGAGCCGCATGAACTCGCGTACTTCGGGATCCACCGGCCGGGCGACGAAAAGGAAGGTGTTGTCGTAGCCGCGGAGCTTGACGACCGAACCGACGAGATTGGTGCGGCCGGGAGCGATCTCGGTCGGCGTGCCCTCCACGACGCCTTGCGTCAGTCCTTCAGGAACGCGCGGCGCGGTGCCCGGGGCATTGATCTGGGCCTTCATCAGCGTGTCGCCATCGGCCGAGATCAGCGAGGCGAACGGCAGCGAACGGTTCACGGCAAGAGCGGTCAGGATGCGCTGGTACTTGACGCGGTCGGTCTCGAATGTGCCGCGGGCCTGCTCGAGCTCGGTGGCCACCCAGATGATGTCGTCGCGGAGCACCTGGGAGTGCTCGCGCATGTAGGAGTTGGCGACGATGCGCGAACTATCCACCATAGTGCGGGTGCGTTCGGAGAACCATTGGTCGAGGCCCTGGTTCAGCGAAATCATCGCCACCACGGCCACCAGCAATGCCGGGATCGCGGCCACCGCGGCGAACATCGCAACCATGCGGACCTGGAGGCCTGCACCCGCCTGCCCGCGCATCCGCGCCTGGATCAGCAGCGTCGCTTCGGTGAGGACAAGCGCGACGACCGACAGCACCAGCAAGCCATTGACGAACCAAATGATCGTCCAGACCTCGGGGGTCGGCTCGATGTCGGTGGCGCCGGTCATGATCAGGAACGATCCCGACGACACGAACACCGACAGCAGGACGATGATCAGCCCGACTGTACGGATCGCCTTGCGGCCGGTGTCGCCAAACAGCAACGGGCGCGTCCGGGGCTGCGATGGCGCCGGAGTCGACTCGGGTTGTGCGTCGCCGATGAGCGTTGCGTCGTGCATCCAGAGGCCGGGTTGTGGGCGGATCGTGGGCTCCCCCACTCCGATTCACCCTTCAGGACAATTGTTGCTGAAATGTGACACCAGCGGGAGGCGCCGGGACTAGTCTCCGCCTTCCGTAACCTTATCGATGCATTTTTGCAACAGCCGTCAGTCTGCCGCTCTACAACGTGATCAGCCCTGGCGGCGCGACTGTTTGACGATCTCGATGCTGTGCGCCCGGATCTTCTTGCGCAGGGTGTTGCGGTTGAGGCCAAGGAGATCGGCAGCCCGAATCTGGTTGCCACCACAGGCGTTTAGCGCCATCGCGATCAGCGGCGCTTCGACCCGGTCGAGCACTCGCTGATAGAGGCCGGCCGGTGGGAGATTGGGTTCGTACTCGCGCAGCACCTGCGCAACATGAGTTTCCACAGCCGTCGACACATCGACCGGGCCGGAGTTCGTCTGGACCGGTTGGCGGTCGGCGAGGTTGAGCTCGCTCTGGACGATCTCGAGCGAGATGTTCTCGTCGGCGTAAAGCGCCGACAGGCGACGGACCAGGTTCTCCAGCTCGCGGATGTTGCCGGGCCAGGAATAGTTGTGCATCAGCCGGATCGCTTCGGCGGAAATGGTCTTGACCGGCTCGCCCTCGCGCTGGGCGGCACGCAGGAAGTGCTGCACAAGGTCGTTGATGTCGTCGACGCGCTCGCGCAGGGGCGGCAGGCGGATGGGCACGACGTTGAGGCGATAGTAGAGATCCTCGCGGAACAGACCCTGGCGGATCATCTGGCTCAGGTCGCGGTGTGTCGCGGCGACGATGCGGACGTTGGATTTGATCGGGGTGCGGCCGCCGACCATGGTGTACTCACCCTCCTGCAGCACGCGCAGCAGGCGGGTCTGAGCGTCCATCGGCATGTCGCCGATTTCGTCGAGGAACAGTGTGCCGCCCTCGGCCTGCTCGAAGCGGCCAGAGGAGCGAGCAGTGGCGCCGGTGAAGGCGCCTTTCTCATGGCCGAACAGTTCGGCCTCGATCAGGTCGCGCGGGATGGCGGCCATGTTGATGGCGACGAACGGGCCGTTGCGGCGCTTGCCGAAATTGTGCAGCGCGCGGGCCACTAGCTCCTTGCCGGTACCGCTCTCGCCGGTGATCATCACCGTGAGATCGGTCTGCATCAGGCGCGCCAGGGCCCGGTAGATGTCCTGCATCGCGGGCGAGCGGCCGACCAATGGCATGGTCTCGCCGGGTTCGTCGGCCTTCTTCTCACCGCTCGGCGCTTTCTTGGCGTCGGCGAGGGCGCGGGCGACGACCGAAAGCACTTCGGTGATGTCGAAGGGCTTGGGCAGATACTCGTAGGCGCCGACTTCGTTGGCGCGGATCGCCGTCATGAAGGTGTTCTGCGCGCTCATCACCACCATGGGCAGGTCGGGGCGTAGCTTCTTGATCTTAGGCATGATGTCGAAGGCGTTGCCGTCGGGCATCGCCACATCGGTGATCAGCAGGTCCCCTTCCCCGCGGCTCACCCAGTTCCACATGGTGGAGAGGTTGCCCGTGGGGCGGACTTCATAGCCGGCGCGGGTCAGTGCCTGGTTGAGCACCATGCGGATCGCGGCATCGTCGTCGGCGAGCAAGATAGTGTGGCTCATTCGGCCGGAACCTCGTGGGAGATCGTCTCAGGCATGGTCGCCTTGGCGGCGACCGGCAGAAGGATGCGGAACCGGGTGCGGCCCGGGCGGCTGTCCATATCGACGACGCCACCATGGTCGCCGATGATCTTGGCGACGAGAGCGAGGCCGAGACCGGACCCGTTGGCCTTGGTGGTGACGAAGGGATCGAACAGGATCGGCACCATGTCCGGCGGGACGCCGGGGCCGTTATCCTCGATGATGATCTCGAGCGGCAGCGAAATGCGTTCGGAGACGCCCTGCACCGAGATACGGATGCCCGGACGGAACGCGGTCGAGAACCGAACTTCCGGTTTCGGTGTCCGTTCAAGGGCTTCCGCTGCGTTCTTCACCAGGTTCAGGAAGACCTGAATGAGCTGGTCGCGGTTGCCGCCGACCGGCGGGAGCGAGGGATCGTATTCCTCGTGGAAGGTGATGCCCTTGGCGACACCGTTCTTGGCGAGCAGCTTCACGCGGTCGAGAATGACGTGGATGTTGATCGGTTCGCGCTCGATAGGGCGATCGTCGCCGAACACCTCGACGCGGTCGATCAGGTCGACGATGCGGTCCACCTCGTCGCGCACCAGGCGGGCGAGCGGCAACTCGTCGGCGGTGACACTCTGCTCGAGCAGTTGCGCCGCTCCGCGGATGCCGGAGAGCGGGTTCTTGATCTCATGCGCCAGCATCGAGGCGAGGCCGGTGACCGAGCGCGCGGCGCCGCGGCTGACCAGTTGCCGGTCGATCTTGTCGGCCATGGTGCGCTCCTGGAACAGCAGCGCGATGCGACCGTCGGAATCGGAGAGCGGCGAGGCGAAGACGTCGACGACACGATCGTCGCCGACATCGGAGAAGCGGGACGAGCCGACGCGGACGCGGTACTCGGTCATCGGGCCGCGCCGGTCGGCGACGGCCTGCATCAGGCCGATGATCGGGGAACCGAAGGCGATGAGGTCGTCGAGGCGCTGACGCGACAGGACGCTCATCGAAGCGCCGAAGAAGGCTTCGGCGGCGTAGTTGACGAAGACGATGGTGCGGTCTTCGGTGCAGACGATGACAGGCTGCGGCAACGCCTGCAGCACGGCAGTGCTGAGGGCCGGCGGTGGAACCTTGCTCATGCAGCGAGCCTCCAGTCACCGGAATAGACTTCGCCGATCATCCTGGTGACCTCGGCGGGCTCCAGCGAGTTGAGCAACTGGCTGCGGACCGGCTTCTCCAGCACGATGTTTGCGGCCTCGAGATACCAGTCGAGATGCTTGCGGGCGACCCGGACGCCGAGCTGGCTGCCGTAGTCCGTCAGCATGGCGTCGTAGTGTTCGGCGACGAGGTCCGACAAGGCGGTGCCGGTCGGGGCAGCATCAGGCTCCCTGCCCTCAAGTTGCGCACCGATCTGGCCGACGGCCCAGGGCTGGCCCTGGGCACCACGGCCGATCATCACAGCCGCCGCGCCAGACTGGCTCAGGGCCTCGCGGGCGGCATCAATGCTGGTGATGTCGCCGTTGACGACGACGGGCACACTGACGGCCTCAACGACGGGACGGACGAGATGCCAGCGGGCTTCGCCCTTGTAGAACTGCTGCCGGGTGCGGCCGTGAACCGTAATCATCTGCGCACCCGCGTCGACCGCGCGCCGCGCCAGGTCGGCGGCGTTGAGGCAATCATCATCCCAGCCGAGGCGCATCTTCACAGTGACGGGGAGCGGCGTGGCGGCAACGACGGCGTCGATCAGCTTCAGGGCCTCGTCGGGGACGCGCATCAGCGCCGAGCCGGCGTAGCCGTTGGTGACGCGCTTGGAGGGGCAGCCCATGTTGATGTCGATGATATCGGCGCCGGCCGCGTAAGCGATCTCGGCACCCCTCTTCATCCACTGGGCTTCGCAGCCGGCGAGTTGGACGACGTGCGGCAGCGAGCCGGATTTGTTGAGGCGGCGAACCATGTCGTCGTTGTTGGTCGCCAGCGCATTGCTGGCGATCATCTCGGACACGACCAAGCCTGCGCCGAAGCGCTCGGCCAGCTTACGCATCGGCGCGTCGGTAATCCCGGCCATCGGCGCGAGGAAGGCGCGGTTCGGCAACGCATGGCCGGCAATGCTTAATGTGCAGGCAAAATCAGACACACCCTGCCCCAGATTTGCTCATTTCCACGAAATGCCCGCAGAATAGTCAAAAGCTTGCCGCGCGCAACCACATATCGCGTCTGATCGCGCAATGTTTGGCGTCGGGCTTGCTGCGGGGAAAAGCCGCCGATAGACCATGCTCGCGCCAACCAAGGGCCTCATACGAAACGACAATGACAGCCACAAGGACCATCGCGGTGATCGTGGTCGCTGCGGGCCGCGGCGAGCGGGCCAGCACCGGGCAGGACACAAGCCCGAAGCAGTACCGCACGCTGGCCGGCAAGCCGGTGCTTAGCCGGAGTATCGAGGCATTTTTGGGACGCGAGGATATCTCGTGGGTCGTGCCGGTGATTCACTCCGAGCAAGTGGAGCGCTATGCCGCCCTCGGCCTCGAGGACGCGCGCCTGTTGCCGCCGGTGAGCGGCGGTGAGACGCGCCAGGCTTCGGTGCTCGCGGGGCTTACGGCGCTGGGCACAAAGCGCCCGGACCTCGTGCTGATCCAGGACGCGGCGCGGCCGCTGGTGTCGTCGGACGTGATCAGCGGGGTTATCGAGGCGTTGCGGAGCAGCGAAGCCGCCCTGCCCGTGGTGCCCGTGACTGACACGATTAAGCGCTCGATCGATGGGCGCACTGTCACCTCGACTGAGGATCGCAGGACCCTGTTCGCGGCGCAGACGCCGCAGGGGTTCCGGTTTCCGCAGATTCTGTCCGCGCACTTGCGTGCAGGCCGAATGCCGCGGGAGTTCACCGACGACGCGGCGATCGCCGAGTGGGCCGGGCTGACGGTGGCGCTGACGCCGGGCAGCACCCACAACATCAAGATTACGCATCCCGAGGATTTTGCCCGGGCGGAGCGGCTGCTGGGCAAGGAGACAACCATGGAGACGCGCGTTGGGACAGGGTTCGATGTTCACCCGTTGGAACCGGGCAAGGCGGTGTGGCTTGGCGGGGTGGAGATTGCCCATACCCACAAGCTCAAGGGGCACTCCGACGCCGACGTGGCGCTGCATGCGCTGACCGACGCGATCTACGGAGCGCTTGGTCTCGGTGACATTGGGTCGTTCTTCCCGCCGTCCGACCCGCAATGGCGCGGCGCGGCGTCGTCGGTGTTTCTGGCCCATGCCGCGGCACAGGTTGCCGAGCGGCGCGGCCGGATCGTCAACCTCGATATCACAATCGTCTGCGAGGCGCCGCGAGTTGGACCGCATGTGGAGGCCATGAAGGCAGCGATCGGCGGGGTATGCGGGATTTCCGCGAGCCGCATCGCCATCAAGGCGACGACCAGCGAGCAACTGGGCTTCACCGGCCGTCGTGAGGGCATCGTCGCCATGGCGAGCGCCAGCATCGAACTCCCCAGGGAAGACTGAAATGAAGCTGCCCGATGACATCGCTACCCTCGCCGAAGAGACGATATCGGCTCTCAAGGCCGCGGGGATAACCGTGGCGACGGCGGAGAGCTGCACCGGTGGCTTGATCGCCGGCGCGCTGACGTCGGTCTCGGGATCGTCGGACGTGGTCTATGGCGGGTTCGTGACCTACGCCAATGAGGCGAAGATCGCGATGATCGGGGTGCCGTTCGGGCTGCTGAGGCAGTTCGGCGCGGTGTCGAAGGAGGTCGCGATGGCGATGGCTGATGGGGCGATGGGTGCTGCGGGCACGCATCTCGCCGTGGCCGTGACGGGGATCGCCGGGCCGAATGGCGGCACGGCGGAGAAACCGGTCGGGCTGGTGCATTTCTCGGTGGCGAGCGAGGACGGTACTACACACCTCAAGAAGGTGTTCCCGGGCAACCGCGACGAGGTGCGGCATGCGGCGGTGGTGCAGGCGCTGAAGCTGGTGCTGAAGGCAGCGAAGGCCTAGGCCGCCCACACGCTATGCGCCGACCAGCACGAAGACGTTCCCGTCGGGAGCTTCCATGACGGCGACATGGCCTGACTCGGTGGCGAAGGGTTGGCGGATCCAGGTTAGGCCGTCATTGCCCTGCATCTGGGCAAACGTTGCGCGAACGTCATCGACGCCCAGCTCGATCTCGGTGAAGTTGATGTCGGGATTGTCGCTGAGGACCAGTTCCGAGCTGGTTCCGTCGGGGAACTTCATCCCGACCAGCGTCCATACACCTCCATCGGGCAACGGGCGTTCGATCTTCCAGCTCTGCGTTAGCCCAAGGGACTCATAGAACGTTACTGATGCCGCCACATCTTTGGTCGGCATGCATACGCACTCGATCCTTCGGATCATGCTCTTCTTCCTCCACCACCGCCCGAGAACAAATCGGGAACGCAATGCTGCATAGCATCGTGCCGCACTATTGGCAAACGGCGATGTGGAGGCGGGCGACTTAGCCGAAGCGGCGGTCGGCTTCGTCCTCGAACGCGTCGATGATCTCGCTCTGCTTGGCGGCAAAGGCCGGCTCGGCGACAGCGGCCACCAGCGGGTTGGCGATCTTGAAGTCGATGTCGAAGCGGATGCGGGTCCCCTCGCCTTCCGGCTCGAACGTCCATTTGCTGTCGAGATAGGAGAACGGGCCATCCACGGCTTTGGCGGTGATGGTCATCGCGACGGGGTCGGCCACCACCCGGCTGGTGTAGGCCTGTGTCACCGGGCCGAACTGGATGGTCATTCGAGCGAGGATGGCACCGCTCGCGTCGTCGCGGACGTCCATCGCCTTGCAATTGGGGATGAAGCGCGGGTAGGCCTCGAGATCCGAGACGAGATCGAACATGCGCTGCGGCAGGTGCGGCGAGTGCCGCTCGAGGAAGAGATCAGGCATGGGCGAGTTTGGCCATCCGGTTGGCGCGCAGTTGCCCGAAGTCTTCACCGGCGTGGTGCGACGAGCGGGTGAGCGGGCTTGAGGAGACGAGCAGGAAGCCCTTGGTCATCGCCACGGTGGCGAAGGACTTGAACTCCTCGGGGGTGACGAAGCGCTGCACCGGGTGGTGCTTCTTGGTCGGCGCCAGGTACTGGCCGATGGTCAGGAAGTCGACGTCGGCCGAGCGGAGGTCGTCCATTAGCTGCAGGACTTCGTTCCGCTCCTCGCCGAGCCCGACCATGATGCCGGACTTGGTGAACATGGTGGGGTCGAGTTCCTTCACCCGCTGCAGCAGGCGGATCGAGTGGAAGTAGCGGGCACCGGGGCGGACCTTGAGATACTTCGACGGCACCGTCTCGAGGTTGTGGTTGAACACGTCGGGCTTGGCCGCGACGACGATCTCGAGCGCGCCCTCCTTACGAAGGAAGTCCGGCGTCAGGATCTCGATGGTGGTCTTCGGAGTACGGGCGCGGATGGCGCGGATCACCTGGGCGAAGTGTTCGGCACCGCCATCGGGAAGATCGTCGCGATCGACCGAGGTGATGACGACGTGAGCCAGGCCGAGCTTCTCGACGGCGATGGCGACGTTCTCGGGTTCCTTCGGATCGAGGGCGGTCGGCAGGCCGGTGCGCACATTGCAGAAGGCGCAGGCACGGGTGCAGATCTCGCCCATGATCATCATGGTCGCGTGCTTTTTCGACCAGCACTCACCGATGTTGGGGCAGCCGGCCTCCTCGCACACGGTGACGAGGCCGTTCTCGCGCACGATCTGCTGGGTCTCCTTGTAGATGGGAGAACCCGGCGCCTTGACGCGGATCCAGTCCGGCTTTCGCAGCATCTCGTTTTCGGGCCGATTGGCCTTTTCGGGATGCCGCGGACGGGTGTCGAGACTGTCGATCAGAGTGACCAAGGAGCGTTCCTAGCCGGCGATGAGCCTGGCGATGACGACAACGATGATAGCACCAACCGTCGAGGTAATGATCTGCGTGACGATCGGGCTCTTGATGCCGAGGTTGATATTGAGGGCAGTGAACAGATAGCCGCCCACGAACGAACCGATGACACCGCTCACGAGGTACGTGATCAGTCCGCCGCCACCGACGATGAGGCTGGCAAGGAAGCCAGCGACCAGACCGATGACGAGAAAGATGACCAGCGAGCGAGTATCCATACGACCCATTTGAACTTCTCCCCCAAATTGCTTTTCCGGCAGACCCATTGTCTTACCCCCGTTTGACCCAATGTCGATATCGCGTCTCGACATGGCGGGTTCAACCCCGGCGCGTCGCCCCTATTTGTTGATCAGCCTTGCAACCAACAGCACCACGATGGCGCCAATGGTTGCGGTGACGATCTGGCTGACCAGGGCGTTGCCGATCGGCAGCTCGACCTTGGCGAGAGTCAGCAGGTAGGCGCCGACGACCGAGCCGATGACGCCGACGATCAGGTTCCTCAGCAAGCCGCCGCCGCCGAGAATCAGGCTCGCGATCCAGCCGGCGACAAGGCCGATGGCGAGGAAGATGAGGAGCGAGGTGATTTCTGGTGACATGAACGGGATGTCCTCGGGTGGAACCGGGTGGTTCATCAGATGTTGAGCGCGCGACCGTAGGCGTCGAGAACCGATTCCTTCATCGTCTCAGACAGCGTCGGATGCGGGAAGATGGTGTGCATCAGGTCTTCCTCGGTGGTCTCGAGGCCCATCGCAACGACGAAGCCCTGGATCAGCTCGGTGACTTCCGCGCCCACCATGTGGGCGCCGAGCAGCTCGCCGGTTTTGGCATCGAAGATGGTCTTCACCAGGCCCTCAGGCTCGCCGAGCGCAATCGCCTTGCCGTTGCCGACGAACGGGAAGCGGCCGACCTTGATCTCGCGGCCGGCTTCCTTTGCCTTCGCCTCGGTGAGGCCAACGCTCGCCACCTGTGGCTCGCAATAGGTGCAGCCCGGGACCTTCAGCTTGTCGAGGCCATGGACGCCTTTGAGCCCTGCGATAGTCTCGACGGTGACGACGGCTTCGTGCTCGGCCTTGTGGGCCAGCATCGGTGGGCCGGCGACGTCGCCGATGGCCCAGACGCCCGGCACGTTGGTGCGGCCGTAGTTGTCGATGACGATGGCGCCGCGATCGATCTTCACGCCGACCTTCTCGAGCCCGAGATTCTCGGTGTTGCACTGCACGCCGACCGCCGAGATCAGCGCGTCGGCTGAGATAGTGAGCTTGTCACCGGTCTTGGGCTCGATGTGGGCGGTGATGCCGTCCTTGGTCTTGTCGACCTTCGACACTTTCGCGTCGGTGATGATCTTGATGCCGCGCTTCTCGAAGCGCTTCTTCACATGCGCGGCGATCTCGGCATCCTCGACCGGCAGGATGGTCGGCAGCAGCTCGACCACGGTCACCTCAGCGCCGAGCGAGCGGTAGAACGAGGCGAACTCCATGCCGATGGCGCCGGAGCCCATGATCACCAGCGATTTCGGGAACTTCGCCGGCTTCATCGCCTCGAAATAGGTCCAGATCTTCTCGCCATCGGGCTCGATTCCGGGCAGCACACGCGGCCGGGCGCCGGTGGCAATGATAATGTTCTTGGCCTTGTAGGTGCCCTCGGGCAGCACGGTCTTGGGCTGCGGCCACTGCGGCTCGACCGGCTTCTTGGTCATCTTCTTGACCACGATCTCGCCCGGTGCCGTCAGCTGCGCCTCGCCCCAGATGATGTCGACCTTGTTCTTCTTCATGAGGAACTGGACGCCGTTGTTCATCTGCCCGGCGATCTTGCGCGAGCGATCGACGATGGCAGCGATGTCGAAGCCGAACTCACCAGCCGAGAGTCCGTAGTCCTTGGCGTGGCCCATATGGCCGTAGATCTCAGCTGAGCGGAGCAGCGCCTTGGTCGGGATACAGCCCCAGTTGGAGCAGATGCCGGCCATGTGCTCGCGCTCGACGATGGCAGTCTTCAGGCCCAGCTGCGCGGCGCGGATGGCGGCTACGTAGCCGCCCGGACCGGCGCCGATGACGATGAGATCGTATGAGTCAGCCATCTTGTTGGTCCTTCACCATCAACAACCAGTCTTTCCCCGGCGTCGTGCCGCCCGGGAGCTTGCGCATCGGCCGGGTCGCGGAGACCGCGAAGCCTTCGCGTTCGTAGAGTTGCCTTGCCCGCACGTTCGCGTCTTCAGCGATCAGCGTCAGACCGCGGCTGCCAGCCTCGGCGCGCTTGTTCTCTGCGACATCGAGCAGCTTGGCGCCGATCCCCTGCCCTCGCCACGGTGTGTGTACGGCAAGCATCGAGATGAACCAGTGCCCGGCGGAAAGCCATTCGAGTTCGACGATGGGGACTAGGAAATCCGGCAGGTCCTCTGGCATCGGCGGCATGATTTCGGGTTCGGGATACCCGAGCAACAGGCCGACGACCTCACCATCGCTCTCGGCGAGGCTGGCGTTGCGCCAGTTGAGGCCGTCGCTCTCGTCGAGCATGTCGAGCCGGCCGACCTCGATCGGATCGTAGGTGCCTTTGGCACGCCTGTCGTGCGCCCAACCCATGCCGATGCCACCATGCGTCGCGATATTGACCAGCAGCGCGACTTCACTCGCGTCTGTCTTGGTCGCCGGGCGAATGGCGATCGGGGCGGTCACAGGCCCAGCACCTGCTTCACTAGCGGGACTAGGCCCTCGCCGATGGCACGCGTGTTGGCAGCATCGAGATGCACGCCGTCGGCCGGATCGGCTTCGGCGACAGTCGAGGCATCGAAGAAGCCGGTGCCGTATTCGTCGGCGCGCAGCTTGTACCATTGGGCGAAGAGCCTGGACTGCGCGATGGCCTCATCGCCGAAATGCAGCAGCATCTCGGGATGGTCGGTGTCGCGGATATGCGGCGGCGCGACGAGGATGATCCCGGGCGCGACGTCGCCGGGCTTCTGGTAGTGGCCGCGGATGATCTGCACCAGCCGCCGCATGCCGTTGGCCGCTTCCTGCGCCGTGCGGCCGTGGAACGGCTTCAGGTCGTTGGTGCCCAGCATGATGACGACGAGGTCGAGCGGCGAGTGCGACTCGAGCAGCGTCGGCAGCAGGCGCGCGCCGTTGCGGTCGGCAGCAGCCCAGCCGTCGTCGTGCACGGTGGTGCGCCCGCCGAGGCCTTCAGCGATGACGCGGGCCCTGCCGTCGAGGGCGCGCTCAAGAGCCGTCGGCCACCGATCCTCATACGGGTGGCGCTGGCCTCCCGGGATCGGATTGGCGCCGAAGGTGAGGCTGTCGCCGAAAGCGAGGATGGTTTTCATCGCCTACAGTCCCAGCTTCTTGGCGACATTGCCGAGCGAGACGCCGAACCGGCCCAGATCGTATGGCACGGCGGCATTTGCCTTCAGCCCGAATGGGTTACCTTTGGTGCTCTCGAGAAATTGCGGGCCGCCGAAGATCAGCACGGTACACATGCCCGCGCCCCGTCCTTTGTCGAAGAATATGCACAGGTCGTTGCCGTTCGGCGCGGTTTTCACCTGCCAGGTGCCGCGCTCCACGATGTCGCTCTTGTCCGACCAGCCGAGCAGCGTGCCATCCGGCGCAAAATAGAGGATGGCAACTGTGGAGATAGGCAGAATGTTGAGGACACGTTTCTGCACGCGGCCGAGCTTTGCCAGAACTGTGTAGCCCGCCAGGTGGCCCTTCGCCTGTGCCGGTGCAGCATATTGGAAGCCCCGCACAAGCTCCTTGCCTACCTTCGTAATCTGCAAGGCCTCGCTACCGCCGACCAGGGTCAGCGACAGCAGTACCGTCAGCAGTGCCAGTTTGAGGGACCGGAGCATGGCGCGGCTCAAGCCAGCATCATCACGGGGTTTTCGATCAGGCCCTTGAACGCCGCCAGCACCTCGGCGCCGAGCGCGCCGTCGACAGCGCGGTGGTCGCAGCTGAGGGTGACGGTCATGAAGTTCGCGACCTTCACCTGGCCCTTTTCGGCGTAGACGCGCTCTTCGCCGACGCCCACCGCAAGGATGGTGCCGTGCGGCGGGTTGATGACGGCCTGGAAGTTCTTGATGCCATACATGCCGAGGTTGGAGACCGAGGAGGTGCCGCCCTGGTATTCGGCGGGCGACAGCTTCTTGGAGCGAGCGCGGCCGGCAAGGTCCTTCACCTCTTCGGAGATCTGGCGCAGCGACTTGGTATCGCAGGCCTTGACCACCGGAGTGAACAGGCCGCCGGGAACGGCCACGGCGACGGCCACGTCGGCGTGCTTGTGGTAGAGGATCGAGTCACCTGCCCAAGTGGCATTGGCGGTCGGCACCTTCATCAGCGCGGCAGCCCAGGCCTTCATGACGAAGTCGTTGACCGAGAGCTTGTAGGCGGGCTTGCCGTCCTTCACCGGGGCGGCGGCATTGATCTGTTCGCGGGCTTCGAGCAACGCATCGATCCTGCAATCAAGCGACAGGTAGAAGTGCGGAATGGTCTGCTTGGCCTCGGTGAGGCGTGCGGCGACGACTTTGCGCATGCCGTCGTTCGGCACGATCTCGTAGCTGCCCTCAGGATAGAGGGCCAGCACCTGCGCCTTGGTCATGCCCCCGGCGAGTGCTGCACCACCCGAGGCCGCAGCAGCGGGAGCCGGAGCGGCCTTGAGCGGGGCCTTGCCGGAGCGGGCGGCTTCGACGTCGGACTTCACGACGCGGCCGTGTGGGCCGGAGCCGGAGATGGCGTTGAGCTCGATGCCGGCTTCCTTGGCGAGGCGCTTGGCCAGCGGGGAAGCGAATACGCGGGCGCCGTTAGCTGCGGGTGCGGTCGTGGGCTTCGGAGCGGCAGGAGCAGGCGCAGCAGCGGCCGGCGCGGGAGTAGCGGCGGGCGCCGGAGCTTCAGCCTTGGTCGGCTCGGGTGCCTTGGCTGCCGGGGCAGCGGCGGGAGTTGGAGCCGTCACGTCGGCGGCGGTTTCGCCTTCAGTGAGGATCACGGCGATCACCGCGTTGACCTTCACGCCCTCGGTGCCTTCCGGCACCAGGATCTTGCCGATCCTGCCCTCGTCGATCGACTCGACTTCCATCGTCGCCTTGTCGGTTTCGATCTCGGCGATGACGTCACCGGAGGAGACGCTGTCGCCTTCCTTGACGTGCCATTTGGCGAGCTTGCCCTCTTCCATGGTGGGAGAGAGCGCGGGCATGGTGATGTTGATGCTCATAGGTGCCTCACTCGCCGATATCTTCGTTCCAGAGTTGCGGATGCTTCTCGATGAAGTCCGCCATCATGTGCTCGCAGCGCGGCTCGTGGTAGTCGACCACGTTCACGCCGGCCAATGACAGGACGTCCTGAAAGCCTTTGAAATTCTTCGATTCCGCCACGACCACGCGGGAGATCCCGAACTGGATGATGGTGCCGGTGCACATCATGCATGGGCTGAGCGTGGTGTAGCAGGTCACGTCGCGATAGGTCCGCTGCCGGCCGGCGTTCTGGATCGCATCCATCTCGCCATGCAGGATCGGATCGCCCTTTTGCACGCGGCGGTTGTGACCGCGGCCGATGATCTCGCCATTCCGCACCAGCACCGAGCCGATCGGTATCCCGCCCTCGGCGAGGCCCTTCTGAGCCTCCTCGTACGCGGCATCGAGGAACTTCTGGTCGAGCTCGGACTGCGTGGGCATCCGCCTAGCTCCGGTACGTCACGGCGTTCACCGCCGCGATGACTTCATCGACGTTCGGCAATGCCAGCTTCTCGAGGTTGGCGGCGTAAGGCATCGGGACGTCCTTGCCCGTGACGCGGGTCGGCGGGGCGTCGAGATAGTCGAACGCCTCGGCGACGACGACGGCGGCCAGCTCGGCGCCGATGCCGCCCTGCGGCCAGCCTTCCTCGACGGTGACGAGGCGGCCGGTCTTCTTCACCGACTCGACGACGGTCTTGGTGTCCATCGGACGCAGGGTGCGCAGGTCGATCAGTTCGACATCAACGCCGGCGGCGACCAGCTTCTCGGTGGCCTGGGTGGCGTAGCGCATGCCCATCGAGAACGAGACGATGGTGACGTCCTTGCCCTGGCGGGCAACACGCGCCTTGCCGATCGGCAGCACGTAGTCGTCGACCTTGGGAACGAGGCCGGTCGACCCGTAGAGGATTTCGTTCTCGAGGAAGACGATCGGATTGTTGGAGCGGATCGCTGCCTTGAGCAGGCCCTTGGCGTCGGCGGCGCTATAGGGCGCGACGACGTAGAGGCCGGGAACGTGGCTATACCAGGCCGAATAATCCTGGCTGTGCTGGGCGCCGACGCGGGCGGCAGCGCCGTTGGGACCGCGGAAGACGATCGGCGCGGTGACCTGGCCGCCGGACATATAGAGCTGCTTGGCGGCGGAGTTGATGATCTGGTCGATCGCCTGCATGGCGAAGTTCCAGGTCATGAACTCGACGATCGGGCGGAGGCCGGCGAACGCGGCGCCGACTGCAAGGCCGGCGAAACCGTGCTCGGTGATCGGGGTATCGATGACGCGCTGCGGGCCGAACTCCTGCAGCAGGTTCTGGCTGATCTTGTAGGCGCCCTGGTACGCGGCAACTTCCTCGCCCATGAGGAAGATGTCCTTGTCGCGGCGCATCTCTTCGGCCATCGCCTCGTTCAGCGCCTGGCGGACGGTCATTTCGACCATCTCGACGCCGGCCGGCAGGTCCGGATCCGACGCGACTTCGAGGATGGATACCGGCGCGACGCCGGCAGGTGCGGTCGGCGTCGGTGATGCGACTGCTTCCGCGACCGCCGCGGCGGAGACAGCCTCGGGAGCGCGCTGCGCCGGCTGGGCACTGACATCGCCCGGCTCTTCGCCCTCGCCCAGAACCACGGCGATCGGCGCATTGACCTTCACGCCCTCGGTGCCCTCGGGGACGATGATCTTGTTCACCACGCCGCTATCGACGCTTTCGACCTCCATGGTCGCCTTGTCGGTTTCAATCTCGGCCAACACGTCGCCGGGCTTTACCGTGTCTCCTTCCTTGACCAGCCATTTCGAGAGTTTCCCCTCTTCCATGGTCGGCGAGAGGGCGGGCATGAGGATTGTGGGCATCTAGCTCTCCAGCGGGAGATCGAAAGGGAAAACGCGAGGAACGCCGATCAGGCGGCGTAGATGTCGGTCCAGAGCTCGGACGCGGCCGGCTCCGCGTCAGCGGTGGCAAAGTCTGCGGCCTCGGTGACGATGGCGCGGATCTCGGTCTCGAGTTCCTTGAGGCTCTCCTCGGTGCCGTAGCGCTTCTCGAGGATGCGCTGCTTGACCTGCTCGATCGGATCGTGCTCGGCGCGCATGGTCGAGACTTCATCCTTGGAGCGGTACTTCGCCGGGTCGGACATGGAGTGACCCCGGTAGCGGTAGGTCAGCATCTCGAGGATGTACGGGCCCTTGCCGGAGCGGGCGTGTTCGATGGCGCGCTTGGCGGCGTCGTAGGTCATGCGGATATCCATGCCGTCGACCTGTTCGCCGTCGATGCCGAAGGAGATGCCGCGCTTGGAGAAATCCGGCTGGCCGGAGGCGCGCTCGACCGAGGTGCCCATGCCGTAGCGGTTGTTCTCGACGATGTAGACGGCCGGCAGGTTCCAGAGCTTGGCCATGTTGAAGCTCTCGTAGACCTGACCCTGGTTGGCAGCGCCGTCGCCGAAATATGAAATCGAAACCGTGTTGTCGCCGCGATACTTGCTGGCGAACGCTAGGCCGGTACCGAGAGATACCTGCGCGCCGACGATGCCGTTGCCGCCGTAGAAGCGGTGCTCGTTGGAGAACATGTGCATCGAGCCGCCCTTGCCCTTCGACAGGCCGCCCTGGCGGCCGGTCAGCTCAGCCATGACGCCCTTGGGATCGAGGCCCATGACCAGCATGTGGCCATGATCGCGGTAGCCGGTGATCTGGGCATCCTGGCCCTTCTTCGATGCCATGGTGACGCCGGTGACCACGGCTTCCTGGCCGATATAGAGGTGGCAGAAGCCGCCGATCAGGCCCATGCCGTACATCTGGCCGGCCTTCTCCTCGAAGCGGCGGATCAGCAGCATTTCGCGGTAAGCGGCGAGTTCCTGTTCCTTGGTGAGTTCGGGGACATTGGACTGGGCCGTTTTGGCCGCCGCTTTACGCGCCATGGGCGAGAGCTCCGAAATAGGGATAAGCCGCATCGTGTCGCGCGGCGGTTGGGCCGCGAACCGGCGGAGCTTAGCGCAATATTGTGACGGACGCGAATCCGCGTGTCGCGTGAAGAAACGGCGCTATCAGTCTATGCCGTCATCGATATCTTCGGTTAACTCGTCTGTGGTTGACGAAGCATTTGAACCGGAAGTCGGTTTACCGGTCGCGGGATCGACCATCACCACAACGTCGTCTGCCTGGGCCATGGAGAGCAGTGCCCTCGCCCGCTCGGACACCAGATCGGGATCCATCTTGGTGGTCTGGAACAGGTCGATCCGGTGGCGGAACGAATCGATCTCCGCCTGCAGCGCTCCAGACTTCGCACCCAGCTCGTCGATCTCGGCCTCGAGCACGTCCTGGCTCTCGATGCCGAACTGGCCGGTGACGACACTGTAGCCCAGGTAGCCCTGGAAGGCGATGAGCCCGAGCGTGAGGGCGACATGGCGCCAGAAGGCCGGGCGTTTCAAACGGGTGGGCATGGGTGCGGCTACGCTTGGTTTGCTTGGTACCTCTTATAGTTCACCGCGGCTTAACGGGTGGTTGCAGCTTAGCGTGGGGTGTAGGCGCGAGGATAAGTACCCAATCCAACCGGAGTCATTCCCGCGAAGGCGGGAACCCAGTGCGGCCTCTCAGCATTCGGTGACGCCGCAGTATCCCACTTGGTTCCCGCCTTCGCGGGAATGACGCCGGTGGGGTGGAGTCAGGTACGGGAAGATGCCGGATAGGGTCCTCGACGGGCCCTACCACGCCTCGACCACGATCTCCGGCCAGACCGTCATCGCCCTTGCGCCCTTCTTCTCATGCGTCGCCCGGTTGTTCATTCGCCGGTTGGGGACGATGCGGAAGCTGAAGAGGTCGTCGAGGCCGAAGGGGGTGTAGAGCTCGATTGCCCCTGCACTATCGAGGCGTGCGCCGACGGCATGGGTTAGCGAGGCGAAGCGATCGATGGCTTCGCAGGAGGAGCTCAGCGCCGGATAGGGTTCGCCGAAGCGCTCGGGGTACCAGAGGTGGACGCGGGCCTGGTTGCGAAGCTGCACCGGCAGCGGCGAGCCGGCAAAGGCCTGGTCGGCAGCCTTGATGGCACGGTCCTCTGCCTCGTAGCTCAGGTCGGAGGCATCGAAGTAGAACAGGTCGATGTCGTTGATGCCGGTGAGCGGTGGGCGGCCGGTCAGGTGGTTCCAGACGGTGTTGTAGATGGCGCCAGAGACCAGCCAGGTGTCGGGGAGCGCGAGGCGATGCGCGCGTTCGAGGATGTCAAGCAGCATCGGCGTGGCGCGGATGATGTCGCGGAGCGCTTGCGCCTGATCATCGGCCGATTGGCCGGAATAGCGGAGGTGGTGGGTCATCACGCGACGGTAGCCGATTCAGCTACCGCCGCATGTCAGGGTTTCTCGATCAGGCCTTCAAAATGCTGCGGCCGGCGTACTTGGCCGAGGTGCCGAGCTGCTCCTCGATGCGGATCAGCTGGTTGTACTTCGCCAGACGATCGGAGCGAGACAGCGACCCGGTCTTGATCTGCCCGCAGTTGCAGGCGACGGCGAGGTCCGAAATCGTCGAGTCCTCGGTTTCGCCCGAGCGGTGCGACATCACCGAGGTGTAGGCGGCACGGTGGGCGGTATCGACGGCGTCGAGCGTCTCGGAGAGCGAGCCGATCTGGTTCACCTTGACGAGGATCGAGTTGGCGACACCCATCTTGATACCGGAGCGCAGGCGCTCGGTATTGGTGACGAACAGGTCGTCGCCGACCAGCTGCACTTTCTTGCCGAGCAAGTCGGTAAGCGCCTTCCAACCCTCCCAGTCGTCCTCGGCCATGCCGTCTTCGATGGTGATGATCGGGAACTTGTCGACGAGGCCGGCGAGGAACTTGGCGTTCTCCTCGGAGGAGAGGGTCTTGCCCTCGCCTTCCATGGCGTACTTGCCGCCCTTGAAGTACTCGGTCGAGGCGCAATCGAGGCCGAGATAGACGTCCTTGCCGGCGGCGTAGCCGGCCTTCTCGATCGACTTGACGATGTACTCAAGCGCCGCCTCGGCGGACTTGAGGTTCGGCGCAAAGCCGCCTTCGTCACCCACATTGGTGTTGTGGCCGTCGGCAGCGAGACCCTTCTTCAGGGTATGGAAGATCTCGGAGCCGATCTGCACCGCATGCGCCATGCTCTCGGCGCCGACCGGCAGGATCATGAATTCCTGCATGTCGATCGGGTTATCGGCGTGCGCGCCGCCGTTGATGATGTTCATCATCGGAACCGGCAGCACGTGGGCGTTGGGGCCACCGATATAGCGGTAGAGCGGCAGTTCGCTCGATTCGGCGGCGGCCTTGGCCACGGCGAGCGAGACGCCGAGGATGGCATTGGCGCCGAGACGCGACTTGTTCGGCGTGCCATCGAGTTCGATCAGGGCGCGATCGACGCCGATCTGGTCGAGGGCGTCGAGGCCCTGAATCTCGGCGAAGATCTCGGTGTTGACGAAATCGACCGCCTTGGTGACGCCCTTGCCGAGGAACGGCTTGCCGCCGTCGCGGAGTTCCACTGCCTCATGGGCGCCGGTCGAGGCGCCCGAGGGCACCATGGCGCGGCCGAAGCTGCCGTCATCGAGCACCACGTCCACCTCGACGGTGGGATTGCCGCGGCTGTCGAAGACCTGCCGGCCGGTGATGTCGATGATGGTAGACATGTGCGTGACCCCTTGTCCGTGCAATCGATTGCTCGGCCCTTGTTAGAGAAGGGCAATGACACAGTGAAGAGGGCCGGGGATAATTTTTGCTCCCCTGCCCTCGCCCGTCACTGCAGGTTCTGCGGCAGGCCGTCGGCGATGTCGTAGTAGTCGCCCTTGTCGGCGACGAAGATGTGCATCGCGAGGTGGGTGTTGGTGGGCGTGTCGAAGGCGCCCATGTAGATGCCGATCCGGTGGTGGTGGACGGGGTCGAAGAACAGCGACGAGCCGCAGACCGAGCAGAAGCCGCGGCGAACCTTCTCGGACGAGTGGTACCAGGTGACCTTATCCTCGCCGACGATGGTCAACGCGGCCTTGAGCACGTCAGTACCGGCTTCGTAGTGACCGGTGTGCTTGCGGCATTTCGTGCAATGACACGCAGTGGGTGGCGTCAGTTCGCCCTCCACCTCGAAGCGGATGGCTCCGCAAAGACATGATCCCTTGTGCATTGTCGCTCCTCCAAGCATCGCAACGATAGCTGGAGCGAGCGCCGCCGAGAACCCTCAGCGCTCGGCAGCCCGTCTCGCCGCCACGAAGGCGACGCCGTTCGGCAGGCGGCCGGTGGTGGAGCTTTGCTCGTCCAGCACGCGCCAGAACGGAGTGATGGCATCGGCCGGCATGCCGGCGGCATGGGCCTCGAGGGCAGCTTCGGCGACGGTGCGGAGGTGGTAGCCAGCGTAGATCGGACAGGTGACTTCGGCGTTGTAGCGGGCTGCGAGGTCGCGGCGCATCGCCTTGATGTCGACGGTGCGGCCAGAGGGGATTGCCGACATGAAATCGGCGATCATTTGGGGTGTCGGCACCAGCATGACCTGGCCGGCGTGCATGCCGGCGATGCTGATCGGGGCGGGTTTGATCACCGGCTCGGCCGGTGCGTTGAGCTTCTCAGTCCAGGACTTGGCCATGGCTCAGACGAGAGGCAGGTAGAGGATGGTGAGGAGGTCTGACGGCGCGGTGTCGCGCGGGCTGTTGAGATATTCCTCGAGCACCGGCGCATCGGCGATGTCACGGCCCGACTGTGGTAGCCAGGTGCCGAACATCCAGTTGTACTCGGCGAGCATGTCGGGGTACGGCCCCTTGTGGCGGAGGACGGCGTAGTCGCCGGCGCGTGTAGTGGTGACTGGCAGGCCTGCTGGCGGCGAACTCAGCGCGGCGGCTGCCGCCGAGCGGAGCTCGTCTACCGGCACGGCGCTCGGATCGTCACCGTAGATCCCGAACATGCGGGTGTTCTGGTCGATGAGGCCAGCCGTGGCGAGGCGGCCAAACAGCAGGTCGAAGGCCATCCCGATGTTGATGTAGTCACCGACATGCGGCTCGGTGGCGATGGTCATCGCCGGGAGATGACGGATCTCGACATCGTAGTGTGGCGTCGGAGCGCCGTTCTGCGCTGGGTTGAATACGGTGTGGCTGCCTTCGCGTCGGTAGCGGGCCGGCGGCATGCCGTAGGCGTCGGCGAAGATGCGGGTGAAGGATTGGAGGTTATCGTAGCCTGAACGCTTGGCGACGGCTTCGACCGGCGCATCGGTGTTGGCCAGTTCGTTGGCGGCGCGCATCAGGCGGAGGCGACGGACGGCGGCAGCGGCGGTTTCGCCGCGCATGGCGGAATAGATGCGATGCCAGTGCCAGGGCGACATGGCGGCCACGTCGGCGAGGCGCTCGAGATCGAGCGGCTCGTCGAGGTGATCGTAGATGTAGGCGGTGACGCGGTTGATGCGGGCTTCGTAGCTCTGGGTCATGGGCTTACCTCGTGTGCTACGACGGTGTGCCATGAGCCGATTTCACTAGTCTTGCGGACCTTGCACGCGGCCGTTGGCGATGAGCCACGTGACCGCCTCCTGCACGGCTTCGAGCGAGGAGTAGCGCGGGGTGAAGCCGAGGAGGCGCCTGGCCTTCTCCATAGAGTGACTGGGGCTGCGGGCGATGTGCTCCCAGGTGGCGTTGGCCTCGTCGGGATCCTGCCCGACCTTCCACTGGTCGAACGGCAGGTAGCGCAGTTTTGGCTCGTGGCGGAACCAGCGGTACATGGCTTCGGCGTAGCCGCGCAGGTTGATCGCCTGCGGGGAGACGGCGTTGAAGGCTTCGCCGACGGCGGTGGAGCGGCTGGCGATGATGGCCATGATCTGCCGAGCCAGGTCGTCGGCGTGGACGTGGTGGACGGTTTCGAGGCCGAAGTTCGGGAGCGTGAGCTCCTCGCCGCGGGCAATCTTCGAGAAGACTTCGGAGTTGAAGTGGCCGGCCGGGTTCAGCGGGTCCCAGCCGGGGCCGACGATGTGGCCTGGGCGGAAGACCGTCGCCGGGAAGCCGGTGCGGCGGGCCTCGTCGAGCAGGTAGGTTTCGATGGCGGCCTTCTGGGTGCCGTACTCACCGAAGGGGTTGAGTGGCTGGTCCTCGGTGGCGGGCACTGCGGTGTTGTGGCCGTAGACCCAGATGGTGCCGCAATGGAGGAAGTGCTGGACCTTGCCGCGCAGGGCTTCGACCAGATGCTGCGCCCGCGGCAGCACGAAGCAGATCATGTCGATGACGATGTCTGCATCGAGCGCCGCGATGGCGGCGCCGAAGCTCCCCTCGTGCTCGGCGGCATCGCGGTCGATGAGGACAGTCTCCACCTTGCCCCAGGCGGCGTTCGGGGTGTAGGGCGCGCGGTGGCCGCGGGTGACGTTGACGACCTGGTGGCCGGCGTTGACCAGCCGGGGCACCAGATGGGTGCCGACGTGACCGCTGCCACCGATGATAACGACTTTCGACAAGGCTTCCTCCGTGCTGCGCGGAGCTTAGTCCGTTGCGTTGCAAGGGGAAAGCCGGAGCTGGCACACAGACGTGCGAAGGCGCCCGACGGCCATGGCCTCGGGGTTTCCGGTCAGTTTGCCGCTTCTGGATGAGCGGCATGGGCGGGACTTCGTCCCTGTGGCGGTCGTCCGCCGAACTGTACAAGGTTGGGACTCTCGCCCCGCCCATTGCGAACGGTCTTTTGGCCCGATGGTGCGCAAAGCGGACGCTTCCACCAAACCCTAGAAACGGCGCCCCGCCCCTAGCCCGAACCCTCCCCGCGACGCCGCGTAGCGCCTCGCATCGGGAAAGTAGATGCAGTATAAGCCCCATCCCCCGGCGCGGGGATAAGTGGGAACGAGGGGGCTCAAATGGACGTGCTGCCACTGTCGGCGCTCGGCGATCGAATCATGATCTGCGGCCCGTCGAACGCCGGCAAATCCACGCTGGCGAGGGCAATCGGCCGCAAGCTGGAACGCCCGGCCATTCATCTCGATCTGCTTTATCACCTGCCCTACACGAACTGGGAGCCACGCCCCAGGGAGGAGTTTGTGGCTCTGCACGACGCGCAGATCGCTACGGATAGCTGGGTGATTGAAGGCAACTACTTCGCCACCGTGCCGCAGCGGCTTCAGCGCGCCAGCGGGATCGTCATGATGGGGAGCGAGCCCTGGCGAGCTGCGCTGCGCAATTTCAGGCGTACGCTATTCGAGACCGGCAGTCGCGCGGGGCAACTCGAGGGCAATATCGACAAACTGAACTGGCGGCTCTTCCGGTTCATCCTGTTCGAGCAGCCCAAGAAGCGGCAGCGCGATCTGGCGATCCTGCGCGCCGCTGGCCTGCCGATGATCGAGCTCAACTCGATGGCTGAACTGAAGCGTCTCTATGCGGCGTGGGGGCTGGACCGCTAGGCGGGTTACGAGGTCTTCGGTTTCACCAAGCCGAGCCGGATGACGCTTTCGGCGGTGGCGAGGATCGAATCCTTGGCCGAAATGAACTTGCGGCCCAGCAGCTTCTCGCCTTTCGAGCCGTCGAACACCTTCTCGTTGCCGATATCGTTGATGATCTGGCGGGCCGGACCGCCGAAGCTGGCGATGATCTTGATGATCCAGTCTGGCACCTTCTTCATGGTGATCTCCCAGCTCGGATAGGCCTCCCGGAGGATCTCGGCGACCTTCGGGAACGGGGTATACTCGCTGGTGGCGAGATAGCGCTGGTTGGCCGCCTCGGGCTTGTCGAGTGCTGCGAGGTGCAGGGCGGCAACATCGCGCACATCGATGATCGAGAAGCCGTTGCTGGGCATGGCCGGCACCGCGCCGGCGAGCAACCCGGACACCATGCCGAGCGAGATGCTG
This sequence comes from Devosia sp. P3_B2, assembly GCF_056402875.1. Lineage (NCBI taxonomy): Bacteria > Pseudomonadati > Pseudomonadota > Alphaproteobacteria > Hyphomicrobiales > Devosiaceae > Devosia > Devosia sp. P3_B2. Next base: position 107,300 of record NZ_JBFUGO010000010.1, read on the forward strand.
GCGTCCACATCGAGTGCGGGGCCGATAATGGCGCCGGGATGGATGGTGGTCAGGGCGATGCCGTTGTCCTTGGCGAAGGCCCAGGCGAACTGCTCCGCCTTGGTCTTGCCGACGCAATAGGCCCAGGTCCAGCGCATGCCCTCGAGATTGGTGAAGTAGGTCTCGTCGTAGACGCGACGGCCGCTGGTCTGGCCGTGGCCATAGCCGACCGTGGCGATCGACGAGGTCATGATGATGCGCTTGATGCCGGCGGCGTTGGCGAAGCGGAAGACGCGCTGCGTACCTTCGAGCGCCGGGCGGATGACGAGGCTCTGGTCCTTGGGCTCGTCGGCTCGGATGGCCGTTGCGATGTGCATGACGGTGGCGACGCCCTGCATCGCCTCTGTCCAGCCCTTGTCGTCGAGGAGATCGGCTTCGAGCAGTTCGAGGCGGTCGAGGGCGCCCTGCCCCAGCTCAGTGGCGAGCGTGGCGCGAACTTCGTCAGCGCGGCCCAACGATCGGATCGTGCCCCGGACCCGGTGGCCCGCGCGCAGCAGCTCGAGGATTGTCCACTTGCCAACAAAGCCAGTCGCACCGGTGACAAGGATGAGGCCCTGGTCCGTCATTTCACTCTCCCCAATCGAGTGCCGCCATTACGGCGCAGATTATGTTCTGCGGTCAAACGAAAAGGCGGCCCGGATGAACCGGACCGCCCTGAACTTCGCCGAATGCCTCGGGCTTACGCCGCTACGGATTCGTCGTCGGTCTCGCGCACTTCCACCGGACCCGAGTCGAGGCCCTTGGCGTCGACGTCGCGATCGACCAGTTCGATGACCGCAAGGGCGGCATTGTCGCCGTAGCGGAAGCCGGCCTTCAGGATGCGGATGTAGCCGCCGTTACGATCCTTGTAGCGCGGACCGATAGTGGCGAACAGCTTCTGGACCTGGGTCTCGTCCTTCATCTGGGCGATGGCCTGGCGACGGGCATGCAGATCGCCGCGCTTGCCGAGCGTGATCAGCTTCTCGACGATCGGACGCAGTTCCTTAGCCTTGGGCAAGGTGGTCACGATCTGCTCGTGCTTGATCAGCGAGGCAGACATGTTGGCGAACATGGCCTTGCGATGAGCAGAGGTCCGGTTGAGCTTACGGTTCGAATTACCGTGGCGCATTTTGTTACTCCCTAAGGCCCGGGCGTCTCACGACGGGCGGTTAGTGGCTTTTGGCCAGCTTAATAGTGATCTTCGTAGCGCTTGGCCAGATCGTCGATGTTCTCAGGCGGCCAATTCGGCACGTCCATCCCGAGGTGCAGGCCCATCTGAGCCAGCACTTCCTTGATTTCGTTGAGCGACTTGCGGCCGAAGTTCGGCGTGCGCAGCATCTCGGCTTCGGTCTTCTGGATCAGATCGCCGATGTAGACGATGTTGTCGTTCTTCAGGCAGTTGGCCGAACGGACCGACAGCTCGAGCTCGTCGACCTTCTTGAGCAGCGCCGGGTTGAAGGCGAGTTCCGGGACGCTGTCCTGGGCCTTTTCCTTGGTGGGCTCTTCGAAGTTCACGAAGACCGACAGCTGGTCCTGGAGAATGCGGGCGGCATAGGCCACCGAATCTTCCGGGGAGATGGCGCCGTTGGTCTCGACCGTCAGCGTCAGCTTGTCCTTGTCGAGGCTCTCACCGGCACGGGTCGCGTCGACCTTGTAGGACACGCGGCGAACCGGGGAGAACAGCGCATCGACCGGGATGTAGCCGATCGGGGCGTCGTCCGGACGGTTCTTGTCGGCGGGGACGTAGCCCTTGCCGGTGTTGACCGTGAACTCGATGTTGATCTCGGCACCGTCGTCGAGGTGGCAGATCACGAGGTCCGGGTTCAGCACTTCGATGTCGCCGGTGACCTTGATGTCGCCGGCAACAACTGCGCCCGGGCCCTGCTTGGTGAGGGTCAAACGCTTCGGACCTTCGCCGCCCATCTTCAGGGCGATTTCCTTGACGTTCAGCACGAGGTCGGTAATGTCTTCGCGCACGCCCGGAAGCGACGAGAATTCGTGCAGGATGCCGTCAATCTGGATCGCGGTAACGGCCGCGCCCTGGAGCGAAGAGAGCAGCACGCGGCGCAGAGCGTTGCCGAGCGTCAGGCCGTAGCCGCGCTCAAGCGGCTCCGCCACGACCGAGGCCGTGCGCACGCTATCGCTGCCCGAAACGATGTCCAGTTTGGTCGGCTTGATGAGTTCCTGCCAGTTCCGCTGGATGGTCACGGTGGTGTCCTTTCAAATGGGCGGTCCGCCTAACCGCCTGTCCGCTATGCAATGTACCTATCCCGGCGCGAGGGGCGCGCCGGGAGATCTACCGTAACGGAGGTTAGACGCGGCGACGCTTGCGCGGCCGGCAACCGTTGTGCGGGATCGAGGTGACATCGCGAATGCTGGTGACGTTGAAGCCAGCAGCCTGCAGCGCGCGAAGCGCCGATTCACGGCCCGAACCAGGACCGCGGACCTCGACCTCGAGGGTCTTCATGCCGTGTTCCTGGGCCTTCTTGGCCGCGTCTTCCGCCGCAACCTGGGCGGCATACGGGGTCGACTTGCGCGACCCTTTGAAACCCATCACGCCCGAGGACGACCAGGAAATGGTGTTGCCCTGCACGTCGGTGATGGTGACCATGGTGTTGTTGAACGACGCATTCACATGCGCAACGCCATTGGTGATGTTCTTGCGCTCTTTGCGACGAACGCGCGCGACTTCAGCTTTTGCCAATTTGCTTCCTCAGTTCGATATCGACGCTGCCGTAGTTCCAGCAGCTACATCAGGATGGCGGAGAGGTGCTCCGCTACCCGGATTACTTCTTCTTGCCGGCGATCGGCTTGGCCGGACCCTTGCGGGTGCGGGCATTGGTGTGCGTGCGCTGACCACGGACCGGCAGGCCCTTGCGGTGACGGAGGCCACGGTAGTTACCGAGGTCCATCAGGCGCTTGATGTTCATCGCCACGTTGCGGCGCAGATCACCCTCGACGACGTAGTCGCGGTCGATCGCTTCGCGGATCTGGATCACTTCGGCGTCGGTCAGGTCGTTGACGCGACGCTCGGCCGGGATGCCGACCTTCTCGGTGATCTCTTTGGCGAACTTGGCGCCGATCCCATGGATGTACTGAAGCGCGATAACCACGCGCTTGTTGGTCGGAATATTGACGCCAGCAATACGGGCCACGTCCGCTCTCCTATAGTCGGCAGCTCACGCTGCCCGTTTGATAACGACAAGGGACCGGAATCCGCCCCCTCACTCAGTTGAGGAACCGAATCCAGCCCGATAATCCATGAGACTGGCGCGGTTCATAGAGGCAAGGTTCCACAGAGTCAACTGCGGAGCCCCTGCCCCGAGGTATACTAGTTATGCACGGCCCGGCGGATGGCCGCCGTAACCTCATCGACCGGCTGCATGCCGTCGACAGACTTCAAGAGGCCCTTGCCGCGATAGAACTCAACAAGCGGCGCGGTCTGCTCGCGATAGACATTGAGGCGGTTGCGAAGCACGTCCTCGTTGTCGTCGCCGCGAGCAACACCAGATTCTTTTGCCCGTTTGGCGATGCGTCCGACCAGCACGTCGGCGTCTGCGGTGATTTCCACCACCGCGTCGAGCTGCATGCCCTTTTCGGTCAGCATCTCGTCGAGCGCCTCGGCCTGCGGAATGGTCCGCGGGAAACCGTCGAGCACGAAACCGGCCCGGCAGTCTTCCTGGTCAAGCCGCTCGGACACGATACCGTTGACGATCTCGTCGGAGACGAGGTCGCCGCGGTCCATGATCTCCTTGGCGGCGAGGCCCATGGGGGTCTTCGCAGCGATGGCGGAGCGCAGGATGTCGCCGGTCGAAAGCTGCGGGATTCCGTAGCTATCGATCAGCACCTTTGCCTGCGTGCCCTTGCCGGCGCCCGGAGGTCCCAGAAGGATCAGCCTCATTTACGCTTGCCCCCAAGGCGCGACCGCTTCACCAGGCCTTCGTACTGCTGGGCGATCAGGTGGCTCTGCACCTGGGTCACCGTATCCAGCGTCACCGTCACGATGATCAGCAGCGAGGTGCCGCCGATGAACTGGCTGACGTTGAGCTGGCTGTGGATCAGCTCTGGAATGAGCGCCACGACAGTAAGATACAGCGCGCCGACCAGGGTGATGCGGGTGAGCACGTAGTCGATGTAGTTCGCCGTCCGCTCGCCCGGCCGGATGCCGGGAATGAAGCCGCCGGAGCGCTTCAGGTTGTCCGCGGTGTCGGTCGGGTTGAAGACGATCGAGGTGTAGAAGAAGGCGAAGAAGATGATCAGCGCAGCGAACAGCGCCAGATAGAGCGGCTGGCCGCGGCCGAGCAGCGCCGCCGTCACCGACAGCCACTGCGGGGCGTCACCCTGCGCCGCGAAGGACGCAATCGTGGCGGGCAGCAGCAGCAGGGACGAGCCGAAGATCACCGGGATAACGCCCGAGGTGTTGAGCTTCAGCGGCAGGTGCGAGGTGTCGCCCTGGAACATCTTGTTGCCGACCTGGCGCTTCGGATACTGGATCAGCAGCCGGCGCTGGGCGCGTTCGAAGAACACGATGATGCCGATCACCAGAATGGCGATGAGCGGAATGCCGAAGCCCCAGAAGCCGGAGATGGCGCCCGTACGGGCGAGCTCAAGCGTCTGCACGACGGTTGCCGGCAGGTTCGCCACGATACCGGCGAAGATGATCAACGAGATACCGTTGCCGATGCCGCGCGAGGTGATCTGCTCACCAAGCCACATCAGGAACATGGTGCCGCCGACCAGCGTGATGACGGTCGAGAGCTCGAAGAACAGGCCCGGATTGAGCACCACACCCTGGCTGCCCTCGAGGCCCTTGGCGATGCCGTAGGCCTGCACCGCGCAGAACAGCACAGCAAGATAGCGGGTGTATTGGTTGAGCTTGCGACGCCCACTCTCACCTTCCTTGCGGAGGGCTTCGAGGCGCGGCGAGGCAGTGGTGACCACCTGAACCACGATGGACGCGGTGATGTAGGGAATGAGGTTCAGCGCGAAGATCGCCATGCGCTGCACGGCACCGCCGGCGAACATGTCGAACATGCCGAAAATGCCCTGCTGCGCCTGCTTGAAGGTCGCGGCATAGGCATCGGGATCGATACCGGGAACCGGGATGTAGGTGCCAAGCCGGTAAACCAGAAGCGCACCCAGTGTGAACCAGATGCGCTGCTGAAGGGCCTTCGCCTTGGCGAAGGTCCCGAAGTTAAGATTCTTGGCCAGCTGTTCGGCTGCGGACGCCATAGTCGCTCCCTTTAGAATGGGGCCAGGCGCTCTTAGGCGTCAGCCTTCACTTCTGCCTGAGGCATATCGACCTTGCCGCCGGCTGCTTCAATAGCAGCGAGGGCACCCTTGGTCGCGTGAGCAACCTTGAAGGTCACCTTCTTGGCCGTGAAACCGGAGCTGCCGATCAGACGAACGCCATCGAGCTCGCGGCGGATTACGCCGGCCTTCACGAGAGCGGCCGCATCGACCACGCCCTTGATGTCCAGCTTGCCGCTGTCGATGTAGTTCTGGATGCGGTCGATACGCAGCTGGTTCCACTTCTTGGGATTCAGAGCGTTGAAGCCGCGCTTCGGCATACGCATGTGAAGGGGCATCTGGCCGCCTTCGAAGCCGTTGATGGCAACGCCGGAACGAGCCGTCTGGCCCTTGCCGCCGCGACCACCGGTCTTGCCGACGCCCGAGCCGATACCACGACCGACGCGTACGCGCTTCTTGTTGGCGCCCGGGTTGTCCCGGAGTTCATTCAAACGAGTCATTGTTCTCGTTCCTTATTTGGCGTCGACGACGCGCACGAGGTGCGGGATCTTACGGATCATGCCGCGGACCTCGGGGGTGTCCTTGAGGGTCGACTGCTTGCGGATCTTGTTGAGCCCCAAACCGATGAGGGTGGCGCGCTGGTCCTGCGGACGGCGCGTCGGGCTGGCGATCTGCTCGATGGTGACGGTCTTGTCGGCCATAGTTCTAACTCCCAAGCCCTAATCAGGCTTCGACGGTCTCGCCACGGCGAGCCTGCAGGTCCGAGACCTTCAGGCCGCGGCGGGCGGCGACCGAACGCGGGCTATCAACGCGCTTCAGCGCATCGAAGGTGGCCCGCACCATGTTGTAGGGATTGGCGGTGCCCTGCGACTTCGCCACGATGTCGTTGACCCCGAGGGTCTCGAACACGGCGCGCATCGGGCCGCCGGCGATGATGCCGGTACCGGGAACGGCGGCACGCAGGATGACCTTGCCGGCGCCGTGGTGGCCGACCACATCGTGGTGCAGCGTACGGGCATCGCGCAGCGGAACGCGGATCATCTGGCGCTTGGCCTGCTCGGTCGCCTTGCGGATGGCCTCGGGCACTTCACGCGCCTTGCCGTGACCAAAGCCAACGCGGCCCTTCTGATCACCAACCACCACGAGGGCAGCGAAACCGAAACGACGGCCACCCTTCACAACCTTGGCGACACGGTTGATGTGCACCAGCCGGTCGACGAATTCGCTATCGCGCTCTTGAACGTCTCTCATCGAATTTTCCTTTGTCGCCGGATCAGAACTGCAGGCCGCCTTCGCGGGCCGCATCACCCAGGGCCTTAACGCGGCCATGGTAGAGGTAGGCACCACGATCGAACACGACCGTCGACACCTTGGCAGCGAGGCCACGCTCGGCAATCAGCTTGCCGACAGTGGCTGCGGCCTCGGCGGTCGAGCCGTTCTTGACCTTGGCCTTCACGTCCTTGTCGATGGTCGAAGCGGCAGCAAGCGTGCGGCCGGACGCATCATCGATGATCTGGGCGTAGATATTTTTGTCCGAGCGGTGCACGGACAGACGCGGGCGGCCATTCGAATTGGCCTTGAGCGCCTTGCGAACTCGGGCCTTGCGGCGGTCCGCACCTTTGAGGCTGATGGGCATCTCGTGCGCTCCTTACTTCTTCTTGCCTTCTTTGCGGGCGATGTACTCGCCCACATAACGCACGCCCTTGCCCTTGTAGGGCTCCGGCGGACGCCAACCGCGAATGTCGGCGGCCACCTGGCCAACCTGCTGCTTGTCCGAGCCGGTGATAACGACTTCGGTCTGCGTCGGCGCCGCGATGGTGATGCCAGCCGGAGTCTGGAACACCACTTCGTGGCTGAAACCGAGCGACAGCTTCAGATCCTTGCCCTGCATGGCGGCGCGATAACCAACGCCCTGGATTTGCAGCTTCTTCTCGAAGCCCGCGCTGACGCCGATCACCATATTGTTGATCAGCGCGCGGGTGGTCCCCCAGGCAGCCCGAGCTTCCTTGCTCTCGTTGGCGGGCTCGATGACGATGCCGTCATCGGTCTGCTTGGCGTTCACGATATCCATGAGCGTCAGCGCCTGCTCGCCCTTCGGCCCCTTTGCGGTGACCTTGCGATCGCTGATCGTGACGGTGACGCCACTGACCGGAGCAATCGGCTTTTTGCCTGTACGGGACATTCTTTCTACTTCCTTCGGAGTAATCGTCACACCGACGGCTTCAAGGCGTGAGCCTTAGAAGACGCGGCAGAGTACCTCGCCACCCAGGTTCTGGGCTTTTGCTTCATGATCGGCCATCACGCCCTTGGGGGTCGACAGGATCGACACGCCAAGGCCATTCGCGACCGAGGGGATATTCTTGACCGACGCATAGACACGGCGACCGGGGCGCGAGACGCGCTCGATGGTCCGGATCACCGGGGTATTGTCGGAGTACTTCAGCTCGATGTCGAACTGGGCAACGCCGTTGTCCATCTTGCTTTCCGAGTAGCCGCGGATGAAGCCTTCCGACTTCAGCACGTCGAGCACGCGGCCACGCAGGGTGGAAGCGGGAGTCTGGACGACATCGCGACGGCGCATCTGCGCGTTGCGGATGCGGGTCAGCATATCGCCGATCGGATCAGTAAGGCTCATAGCGTCTGTCTCCTTACCAGCTCGACTTCACAAGGCCCGGGATCAGCCCGAGGTTGCCGAGCTGACGCAGGGCAATACGGCTGAGCTTGAGCTTGCGATAGTAGCCACGCGGACGACCCGTGAGCTCGCAGCGGTTGTGCACGCGGTTCTCGGCCGAGTTACGCGGCAGCGCGGCAAGCTTGAGCTGCGCGGCGAAGCGTTCCTCGAGCGAAACGCTCTGGTTCATCACGACTGCCTTGAGCTTGGCCCGCTTGGGACCCAGCTGCTTGGCAAGGCGCTTGCGCTTGTTGTTCTTTTCGATGGAGCTGGTCTTTGCCATGTCTCGTCCTTCTCTCTTCCGTTACTGCCGGAAGGGGAAATTGAAAGCCTTGAGCAGCGCCCGGGCTTCGTCGTCGGTGCGCGCGGTCGTGCACACGATGATATCCATGCCCCAGGTCTGATCGATCTGATCGAAGTTGATCTCGGGGAAGATGATGTGTTCCTTGATGCCCATGGCGTAGTTGCCACGGCCATCGAACGAATTCGGGTTCAGCCCGCGGAAGTCACGAACGCGCGGCAGAGCGATGTTCACCAGACGGTCCAGGAACTCGTACATGCGGGCCTTGCGGAGCGTCACCTTCACGCCGAGCGGCATCTCTTCGCGGACCTTGAAGCCGGCGATCGACTTGCGGGCGTGGGTGATGACGGGCTTCTGCCCGGCGATCTTCTCGAGATCAGCAGCCGCCGACTTCACCTTCTTGGTGTCGTTCACCGCCTCGCCGACACCCATGTTCAGCACGATCTTGTCGAGCTTGGGGGCCTGCATGACGTTCTTGTAGCCGAACTCTTTGATCAGGTTCGCCTTGATGGTCTCGTCGTACTCGGTACGGAGACGCGGGATATAGACGGTGTCAGCCATCGATCGTGTCCCCGGTCGACTTGGCGACGCGCACCTTGGTGCCGTCGGCGTTGATCTTGAAACCGACGCGCGACGGCTTGCCGTTCGCATCGACGATCGCGACGTTGCTCAGGTGGATCGGGGCTTCCTTGGTGAAGATGCCCGCATCCTGGCTCGCGGTCTGCTTGGTGTGACGGCGCACGAGGTTGAGCCCCTGCACGGTGGCCTTGGTGGCCTCCGGGAACACCTGGGTGACCTGCCCGGTCTTGCCCTTGTCCTTGCCGGTCAGAATGACGACCTTGTCGCCCTTCTTAATCTTGGCCGCCATCACAACACCTCCGGCGCAAGCGAAATGATCTTCATGTGGTTCTTGGAACGCAGCTCGCGCGGCACCGGCCCGAAGATACGGGTACCGATCGGCTCGGCCTGGTTATTGATCAGGACGGCAGCGTTGCGGTCGAAGCGGATGACGGTGCCATCGGCGCGGCGAACCGGGAATGCGGTGCGCACAACGACGGCCTTCATCACCTGGCCCTTCTTGACGCGGCCACGCGGGATCGCGTCCTTGACCGAGACAACAATGATATCGCCCACCGAGGCGTACTTGCGGTGCGAACCGCCGAGTACCTTGATGCACATGACACGACGCGCGCCGGAATTATCGGCAACGTCGAGATTGGACTGCATCTGGATCATGGCTTGATGCCTTTTTCAGTTTCGGGGTCTGCCTACACGGCGAGCCCTAAATTCCGGTTACGCGGAGGGCTTGAGGACCCAACGCTTGTTCTTCGAAATCGGCGCCGATTCTTCGATCCAGACGACGTCCCCGACCTTGGCCGCATTGGCCTCGTCGTGAGCGTGGTACTTCTTGGACCGGCGCACGGTCTTCTTCATCACCGGGTGGGTAAAGGCGCGGTCAACCCGCACCACCACGGTCTTCTCGTTGGTGTCGGAGACCACGGTCCCCTGCAATACGCGCTTGGGCATCGGTTGCTCCTTACTTCGCCGCGGCTTTTTCGCCGAGGATCGTCTTCACCCGCGCGATTTCGCGGCGGACTTTCTTGACCTCGGTCGGCTTTTCCAGCTGCTGGGTAGCGCGCTGGAACCGCAGGTTGAACTGCTCTTTCTTCAGGCTGAGCAGCTGATCCTTCAGCTCATCCGGGGTATTGGCCCGGAGGTTGGCGGTGTGGCCACTGCCCTTGGCCTCGATCTTCTTCTTGGGTGCACGTGCCATGGCGATCAATCCGCAATGCGGGTGACGACCCGCGTGATGATCGGAAGCTTCATCGCGCCGAGGCGCAGGGCTTCCTTGGCGACGTCCTCGGGGACGCCGTCGATTTCGAAAAGGATACGACCGGGCTTGACGCGGGCGGCCCAGAATTCAACCGAACCCTTGCCCTTACCCATACGAACTTCGGTCGGCTTCTTGGAAACCGGCAGGTCCGGGAAGACACGGATCCAGACGCGGCCGGCACGCTTCATCTCGCGGGTGATCGCGCGGCGGGCCGCTTCGATCTGGCGAGCCGTAACGCGCTCGGGCTCCTGGGACTTCAGGCCGAACTGACCGAAGGCCAGGTCCGTGCCACCCTTGGCATTGCCATGGATGCGGCCCTTATGCGCCTTGCGGAACTTGGTACGTTTTGGTTGCAGCATTTTTGTCTATGCCTTCTCAGTTCGCCGGCGCGCGATCGCGATCGCGACCGCCACGATCACCGCGCTCGTCCCGATCGGAACGCTCGCGACGCTGACCGCCCTCGTTCGAACCGCCGCCTTCAGTGGCGCGACGCTCGTGAGCGGACGGATCGTGCTCAAGGACTTCGCCCTTGAAGACCCACACCTTGATGCCGATGATGCCGTAGGTGGTCTTCGCCTCGGCAGTACCGTAGTCGATGTCGGCGCGTAGCGTGTGCAGCGGCACGCGACCTTCGCGGTACCACTCGGTGCGGGCGATGTCGGCGCCGCCGAGACGGCCGCCCACGTTCACCCGGATGCCGCCGGCGCCCATACGGATCGCCGTCTGCACTGCACGCTTCATCGCACGACGGAAGGCCACGCGACGCTCGAGCTGCTGGGCAATGCCCTGCGCGACGAGGTTCGCATCGGTCTCCGGCTTGCGCACTTCAACGATGTTGATGTGCACTTCGCTGTCGGTGAACTGCTTCACCTTGGCGCGGATCTTGTCGATGTCAGCGCCCTTCTTGCCGATCACGATGCCCGGACGGGCAGTGTGGATCGACACGCGGCACTTGCGGTGCGGACGCTCGATGACGATCTTCGAGACCGCGGCCTGCTTGAGGTCTTCGAGCAGCGTCGCACGGATCTTCAGGTCTTCCTGCAGCAGGTTACCGTACTCACCTTTGTTCGCGTACCAACGCGAATCCCAGGTGCGGTTGATGCCGAGGCGCAGACCGATCGGGTTGATCTTCTGACCCATTATGCGGTCTCCTCAACTTGGCGAACCACAATGGTGAGGTTCGAGAACGGGCGCTCCATGCGGGCAGCGTGACCACGGCCACGGGCCATGAAGCGCTTCATCACCAGCGAGTCACCGACATAGCACTCGGCAACGACCAGGCTGTCCGGGTCGAGGCCGTGATTGTTTTCGGCGTTCGCGATGGCGCTCTCGAGCGTCTTCTTGACCGAGCCGGCGATACGCTTGCGCGAGAAGGTCAGCTCGGCGAGAGCCTTGTCGACCTTCTTGCCGCGGATCATCGCAGCCACGAGGTTGAGCTTGATGCCCGAGGTGCGAAGCATGCGGAGAACCGCCTTGGCCTCGTTGTCCTTGAGCGACCGCTGAGTTTTCGGCTTGCCCATGTTACTTCCTCTTGGCCTTCTTGTCGGCCGCGTGACCGTAGTAGGTACGGGTCGGCGCGAACTCGCCAAACTTGTGGCCGATCATTTCTTCCTGGACGTTCACCGGCACATGCTTGTGGCCATTGTGAACGCCGAAGGTCAGACCGACGAACTGCGGCAGGATCGTGGAACGACGGCTCCAGATCTTGATGACTTCGTTGCGGCCGCTCGAACGGCTGGTCTCTGCCTTCTTGAGCAGATAGCCATCGACGAACGGGCCTTTCCAGACTGAACGCGACATGGCTTAGCGGCCCTTCTTCACGTGACGCGAGCGGACGATGAACTTGTCCGTCGACTTGTTGGAACGGGTCTTCTTGCCCTTGGTCGGCTTGCCCCACGGGCTCACCGGGTGACGGCCACCCGAGGTACGGCCTTCACCACCACCATGCGGGTGATCGACCGGGTTCATGGTCACACCGCGGTTGACCGGCTTGCGGCCGAGCCAGCGGTTACGACCGGCCTTGCCGATCGAGGTGTTCGAGTGATCCTGGTTCGACACCGCGCCGACAGTGGCGAGGCACGAGCCGTGGACCCGGCGCTGCTCGCCCGAGTTGAGGCGAAGGATCGCCCAACCGGCATCGCGGCCGACATACTGTGCGTAGGCACCGGCCGAACGAGCGATCTGACCGCCCTTGCGGGGCTTCATCTCGACGTTGTGGACGATGGTGCCGACCGGCATACGCTCGAGCGGCATGGCATTGCCCGGTTTCACGTCGGCGGTGCCGAGCGTGGAGATCACCTTGTCGCCGGCAGCCAGACGCTGCGGCGCGATGATGTAGGCAAGCTCGCCGTCGGCGTACTTGATCAGCGCGATCCAGGCCGTGCGGTTCGGATCGTACTCGAGACGCTCGACAGTCGCCACTTCGTCGAAACGAACGCGGCGGAAGTCGACCATACGGTACGAACGCTTGTGACCGCCGCCGCGATGGTACGCGGTGATGCGGCCGGCGTTGTTACGACCGCCGGACTGGTTCAGACCTTCGGTCAGCGACTTGACCGGCTTGCCCTTCCACAGCTCCGACCGATCGGTCGTGATGAGCTGGCGGCGGCCCGGAGAGGTCGGATTGTAAGTTTTTAGACCCATTCTTCTCTCTCCCCTCAGATGCCGGTCGAAATATCGATCGACTGGCCTTCGGCCAGGGTGACAATGGCCTTCTTGACGTCCTTACGGGTGCCAAGTTCCTGCCGGAAACGCTTCACCTTGCCCTTGCGGACGAGGGTGTTGACCGCCTTGACCTTGACCGAGAAGAGCGCCTCGACGGCGGCTTTGATGTCGGCCTTGGTGGCATCGATCGCGACGTCGAAGACGACCTGGCTGTGCTCGGACGCCATGGTCGACTTTTCGGTGACGACCGGGTTACGGATCACGTCGTAGTTGCTGAACTTGCTCATGCGAACCGGGCCTCGAGCGCTTCGAGCGCTGCTTTGGTCAGAACGAGCTTATGGCGACGGAGAATGTCAGCGACATTGATCCCCTGCACCGGCAGCACGTCGATCTGCGGAATGTTGCGCGCCGCGTTGGCGAAATTCTTGTCCACCTCGGCGCCGTCGATGATCAGAGCGCTCGACCATTCCAGCTTGCCGAACTTGGCAACCAGCTGGGCGGTCTTGGGCTCCTTGGTGGCGACGGTCGGAACGACGACCAGTTCGCCAGCCTTGGCCTTGGCCGAAAGCGCATGCTTCAGGGCCAGGGCGCGGACCTTCTTGGGCAGCTCGATCGCATGGCTGCGGGGCTCGGGACCAAAGGCCCGGCCGCCGCCGCGGAACTGCGGAGCAGACTTGGCGCCGTGACGAGCGCCGCCCGAGCCCTTCTGCTTGATCGACTTCTTCGAAGTGTAAGCGATCTCGGAGCGGTGCTTCACCTTGTGGGTGCCGGCCATCGCCTTGAGCTGCTGGTAACGGACCATGCGGTGCAGGATGTCCTGGCGGACTTCAAGACCGAAGATCTCGTCCTTCAGTGTGACCGAACCGTCGGCCTTGCCGTCCAGAGTTGTGACCTGGAGTTCCATTATTTCGCCTCCTCGGCCACGGCTGCGACAGCCGCCTTGAACGAACCGGGCACAGCTGCGCCCTTCGGAGCGGCCTTCTTGACCGCGTCCTTGATCTGGATCCAGGCGCCCTTGGCACCCGGGACAGCGCCCTCGACCATGATCAGCCCGCGCTCCACATCGGTGCGCACGACCTTCAGGTTCTGGGTGGTGACACGACGGTCGCCCATGTGGCCGGCCATCTTCTTGCCCTTGAACACCTTGCCGGGGTCCTGGCGCTGGCCGGTAGAACCGTGCGAGCGGTGCGACACGGACACGCCGTGCGTGGCACGCAGACCACCGAAGTTCCAGCGCTTCATGCCGCCGGCGAAACCCTTACCGATCGAGGTACCGGTCACGTCGACCAGCTGACCTTCGACGAAGTGGTCCGCCTGCATGGTGGCACCGACTTCGATGAGGTTCGCAGGATCGACACGAAACTCAGTTACCTGACGCTTGGGCTCGACCTTGGCGACGGCGAACTGGCCGCGCTCCGCCTTGGTGACGTTCTTCGCCTTAACGGTGCCAGCGCCGAGCTGGAGGGCGGTATAGCCGTCCTTCTCCTGCGTGCGCTGACCCACGACCTGGCAGTTCTTGAGATCGAGCACGGTCACGGGGACGTGTGTGCCATCATCCAAGAACAGGCGGGTCATGCCCAGCTTCTGTGCGATCAAACCAGAACGCATCGGTTGTTACCTTCTCTCTTTGGCGCTTGACCGGGTCATTGTGTCCAAGAGGACCCTTTGGATGGTCAGCGCGAAAACTCAGTTACTCAGAGCTTGATTTCGACGTCGACGCCGGCGGCGAGATCGAGCTTCATCAGAGCATCAACGGTCTGCGGGGTCGGATCCACGATGTCGAGGAGACGCTTGTGCGTCCGGATCTCGAACTGCTCGCGGCTCTTCTTGTCGATGTGAGGCGACCGGTTGACCGTAAACTTCTCAATCTGTGTGGGCAGCGGGATCGGCCCGCGCACCTGCGCACCCGTGCGCTTGGCCGTGTTCACGATCTCCCGAGTGGAGGTGTCGAGCACACGGTGGTCAAAGGCTTTGAGCCGGATGCGAATGTTTTGACCGTTCATCTTGCTTTCCCAGCGAAAAATGGAACGCGGCGCGCTGTTTGTAGCGGCGCGCCGCGCCCTGGATTACCAGGTCTTATTTCAGGATCTTGGCGACGACGCCCGAACCGACGGTACGGCCACCCTCACGGATAGCGAAGCGGAGCTTCTCTTCCATGGCGATCGGCACGATCAGCTGAACGGAGATATTCACGTTGTCGCCCGGCATCACCATCTCGGTGCCTTCCGGCAGGGTAACCACACCGGTCACGTCGGTGGTGCGGAAGTAGAACTGCGGACGGTAGTTGGCGAAGAACGGAGTGTGACGGCCGCCTTCTTCCTTGGTGAGGATATAGGCCTCAGCAACGAAGTCGGTGTGCGGGGTCACGGAACCGGGCTTGCAGAGGACCTGGCCGCGCTCAACCTGAGTGCGGTCGATACCACGGATCAGCGCGCCGATGTTGTCGCCAGCCTGGCCCTGATCGAGCAGCTTGCGGAACATCTCAACGCCGGTCACGGTCGTCTTCTGGGTCGCCTTGATGCCGACGATCTCGACTTCCTCACCCACCTTCACGATGCCGCGCTCGACACGGCCGGTCACCACGGTGCCACGGCCAGAGATCGAGAACACGTCTTCGATCGGCATCAGGAACGGCTGGTCGATCGGACGAGCCGGCTGCGGGATGTAGGCGTCGACAGCGGCCATCAGCTCGAGAACGGCGTCGTGGCCGAGCTTCTTGTCACCATCGTTCAGAGCTTCGGTGGCCGAGCCCTTGATGATCGGAACGTCGTCGCCCGGGAATTCGTAGGACGACAGCAGTTCGCGAACCTCGAGTTCCACGAGCTCGAGGAGCTCCGGATCGTCGACCATGTCGCACTTGTTGAGGAACACCACGAGGGCCGGCACGCCAACCTGACGGGCGAGCAGGATGTGCTCGCGGGTCTGCGGCATCGGGCCGTCGGCAGCCGACACGACCAGGATCGCGCCGTCCATCTGGGCAGCGCCGGTGATCATGTTCTTCACATAGTCGGCGTGGCCCGGGCAGTCGACGTGAGCGTAGTGACGGTTGGTCGTCTCGTACTCGACGTGCGCGGTGTTGATCGTGATCCCGCGCGCCTTCTCTTCCGGTGCTGCGTCGATCTGGTCGTACGCCTTGAAGGTCGCGCCACCGGTCTCAGCCAAAACCTTCGTGATCGCTGCGGTCAGCGAGGTCTTGCCATGGTCGACGTGACCGATGGTGCCGATGTTGCAGTGAGGCTTATTGCGGGAAAACTTTTCCTTGCCCATCGCTTCTCTCCGTATGCGTCAGCCAACAGCCGACGTGAGTTTTCAGTTTCTATTTCAAGCGGTTGCTTAGCGGGTAAACGTTAAGCGTACTTTGCCTGGACTTCGGTGGCGACCGCCTGCGGGACCTGCTCGTAGTGGTCGAAAGTCATGGTGTACTGAGCGCGCCCCTGGCTCATCGAGCGGAGCGAGTTCACGTAGCCAAACATGTTGGCAAGAGGCACCATGGCGTCGATCACCTGCGCAATACCGCGGGCTTCAGTGCCGCGGATCTGGCCGCGACGTGAATTCAGGTCACCGATGACGTCGCCCACATAGTCTTCCGGGGTCAGAACTTCAACCCGCATGACCGGCTCGAGGATCTTCGGAGCCGCCTTCTCGATGGCTTCGCGGAAACCCGCGCGGCCAGCGATTTCGAAGGCGAGAACCGAGGAGTCGACGTCGTGGTAGGCACCGTCCGTCAGCGTGAACTTCACGTCGACGATCGGGAAGCCGATCACCGGGCCGGAGCCCATGACCGACGAAACACCCTTCTGCACGCCCGGGACGTATTCCTTGGGGACGTTGCCGCCCACGATCGCGGACACGAACTCGAAGCCCTTGCCGGCTTCATTCGGCTCGATCGTGAACTTGATGCGGGCGAACTGGCCCGAACCACCAGACTGCTTCTTGTGCGTGTAGTCGTGCTCAACCTTGCGGGTGATCGCTTCACGGTAAGCCACCTGCGGCGCACCGATATTGGCCTCGACCTTGAACTCGCGGCGCATGCGATCGACGAGAATGTCGAGGTGCAGTTCGCCCATGCCCGAGATGATGGTCTGGCCGGATTCTTCGTCGGTCTTGACGCGGAACGACGGGTCTTCGGCAGCCAGGCGAGCGAGGGCGAGGCCCATCTTCTCCTGGTCGGCCTTGGACTTGGGCTCCACGGCGATGTCGATGACCGGCTCCGGGAACTCCATGCGCTCGAGGATCACCTTGTTGTTGGGATCCGAGAGCGTGTCGCCAGTGGTCGTGTCCTTGAGGCCAACGATAGCGACGATGTCACCAGCGTAGGCTTCGTTGATCTGCTCGCGAGAGTTCGCGTGCATCTGGAACATTCGACCGACGCGTTCCTTCTTTTCCTTGACCGTGTTCTCGAGCATCGCACCGGCCTCGAGGTGACCCGAGTAGATGCGGCAGAAGGTCAGCGAGCCCATGTGCGGGTCGTTGGCGATCTTGAAGGCCAGCATCGACAGCGGCTCGTTGTCGGTCGCGTGACGCTCGATCGGCTTGTCGGTCTTGACGTCGATGCCCTGGATCGCAGGAATGTCGGTCGGAGCCGGCAGGAAGTCGATAACGCCATCCAGCAGCGGCTGCACGCCCTTGTTCTTGAAGGCCGAGCCACAGAACACCGGATACAGCTTCACTTCGCAGGTGCCCTTGCGGATCAGCCGGCGCAGCGTGTCGTTATCAGGCATTTCGCCGTTGAGGTAAGCCTCGGTGGCCGCATCGTCCATCTCGACGGCGGTCTCGATCATCTTCTCGCGGTACTCAGCGGCCTTGGCCTTGAGGTCCTCGGGGATCTCGACGACATCCCACTGGGCGCCCAGCTCTTCGTTGCGCCAGACGAGCGCGTTCATCTCGATCAGGTCGACGACGCCGCGGAAATCGCTCTCGGCGCCGATCGGCAGCTGCATCACGACCGGCTTGATACCGAGGCGCTTATCGAGCGTATCGAGGCAGAAGTAGAAATCGGCACCGATCTTGTCCATCTTGTTGACGAAGATCAGGCGCGGAACGTTGTACTTGTCGGCCTGGCGCCAGACGGTTTCCGTCTGCGGCTCGACGCCCTGGTTGCCGTCGAGCAGCGCGATGGCACCGTCGAGCACGCGGAGCGAGCGCTCGACTTCGATGGTGAAGTCCACGTGGCCGGGCGTGTCGATGATATTGAAGCGGTACTGGGTGCCGTCACGGCCCTTCCAGAACGTGGTGGTCGCGGCGGACGTGATGGTGATGCCGCGCTCCTGCTCCTGCTCCATCCAGTCCATGGTCGCGGCGCCGTCGTGGACTTCGCCGATCTTGTGGGACTTGCCGGTGTAGTAGAGAACACGCTCGGTCGTGGTCGTCTTGCCAGCATCAATGTGAGCCATGATGCCGAAGTTACGGTAGTGATTGATCGGGTATTCGCGGGCCATCTTGAGCGAGCCTTCCGTTACCAGCGGTAGTGCGAGAAGGCACGGTTGGCGTCAGCCATACGGTGCGTGTCTTCGCGTTTCTTGACGGCCTGGCCGCGACCGTTGACGGCATCCATGAGCTCGCCCGACAGGCGTTCCTTCATGGTGTGCTCGCCACGCTTGCGGGCAGACTCGATGAGCCAGCGGATGGCCAGCGCCTGCTGACGATCGGTGCGGACTTCGACCGGGACCTGATAGGTCGCACCACCAACGCGGCGCGAACGGACTTCGACGGCCGGGCGGATGTTGTCGAGGGCGGTGTGGAACACGCCGATCGGATCCTGCTTCAGCTTGGTCTGAACGATATCGAAGGCGCCGTAGACGATTCCTTCGGCGGCCGACTTCTTGCCGTCCTTCATGAGCGAGTTCATGAACTTGGAGACGACGAGATCGCCGAACTTCGGATCGGGATTGACGACGCGCTTTTCAGCGGAGTGACGACGGGACATCTAAATGCTCCTTACTTCGGCCGCTTCGCGCCGTACTTCGAACGGCGCTGCCTGCGATCCTTCACCGACTGGGTGTCGAGGACGCCGCGCAGCACGTGATAGCGAACACCCGGCAGATCGCGAACACGACCGCCGCGGATCAGCACCACGGAGTGTTCCTGCAGGTTGTGACCCTCGCCGGGGATGTAGGAAATGACTTCACGCGAAGTGGTCAGACGGACCTTCGCCACCTTGCGGAGAGCCGAATTCGGCTTCTTCGGGGTCGTCGTATAAACGCGAGAGCACACGCCGCGCTTCTGCGGGTTTGCTTCCATCGCCGGTACTTTGTTCCGCTTGGGCTTGGATACCCGAGGCTTGCGGATCAACTGATTAATGGTCGGCATTGCGCTCTTTCCATCGGTCCGAAGTTCGTTGCGAAAGACGATGGCAAACCAAAGGGGCGCCAAATCCACTCCAAAACGGAGCAGCAGCGCCTCTTATTGCAGCGGACCACCCGGCTGTTGACCAGGCGTTCATGCGCACGAAGATTTGTCGTCGTCTCTTGCCTTTGGCGATGTGTTTGAAGTTCCTGGATGCCCGCACAAGGTGGCAGATACCCGCGTGAACTTCACGACCGACCGCTAAGGTTGCGCCTCTATATGAGCAGTGAGTCCCCCCGTCAAGGATTCTTTCAGCGGAACATCATGCTCACGCCGCCGGAAATCCGGGGAATTTCCGTTCACCAGGCGAACGGGGTCGGAGGGCAGAGCTAACTTGCCGCGCACGCATGGCTGGCACCAGATCGGACGTGCGGTTTTCCTCTACTTTCAGGGATCCCCCTGCCCCGCATTGGCCCGCCTCTGACAAAGGTGTATCAGTCGGGCCAATACCGGGACGATGAGGGAGCATCCGATGAAGCTGGGACGTCTGTGGGCTGGCCTGCTGCTTGGCGCTCTCTCTGCTGGTCCCACCCTTGCGCAGACCGTGGTCGATGGCAGCAAGGTCGACGAAATCGTCACGATCGCCCGCGGCTATGGCTCGGCGACGCTTGAGTCCCAGGGCGACGGCAACCCGCGCATCGCCGGCAACATCAAGGGCGTGCCCTACTACGTGTTCTTCATGAACTGCGCGGCCGACAAGGCCTGCGAGGACATCAACTTCTATGCCGGGTTCGCCGATATCAAGCCGACAATGGATGCGCTGAACGCCTGGAACCGCGACAAGCGCTTCGGCAACGCCTATCTCGACGCGGACCTCGACGCGGCGATCGAGTACGATGTGAACCTCGAGTATGGCGTCACGCGCGAGAACCTCGACGCGGCGTTCGGAGTATGGTCGGTGCTGCTGGAGCAGTACACCGCGTATGTCGGCTACAAGCCGGCCCAGTGATCCCTAGTCGAGGATCATCATCGCAAAACCGTCATAGCCCTTGGCGCCGACCGTCTGCAGCGCTGTGGCTGAGAGCCTCGGGTTTGCGGCGATAAGCTCAAAGGCGCCACGGCTGCCGAGGACGTTCGGATCCCTGCTCTCCGCATTCGCCACCTGGCCATCCCGCACCACGTTGTCGAGCACGATCACAGTACCCGGCCGCCCGAGCTTGATGGCCCAGTCGAGGTAGGTGGTGTTGTTCGGCTTGTCGGCGTCGATAAAGACGAAGTCGAACGGTTCGGGCTTCTCGGCCGCCAGCACCGGCAGCGTCTCCGCTGCGGCGCCGACGCGCACCTCGATCCGATCGGAGTACCCTGCCCGTTCGACGTTCCGGCGCGCCACCTCGGCATGGTGCGGCTCGTACTCCAGCGTGATGATTGAGCCACCTGCCGGTAGCGCCTTGGCCATCCATATCGTCGAGTAGCCCCCGAGCGTGCCGACTTCGAGCACGCGTCTGGCCCCGCTCATGCGGACCAGCAGATGCAGGAACTTGCCCTGGGCAGCGGACACGTCGATGGGGCGCAGCCCACCAGCGGCATTAGCTTTCAGCGCGTCAGCGAGCGCCGCACTCTCATCGACCAGCTTGTCGACGATGTAGTCATCCACCCGGCCCCACAGATCGGCGCTCATCTCATCCTCCAGCTTGCCCGGTGCCTTCTAGAGTGCGCCGCGTGACGCTTCCATGACACTGCGAGTAGGCAAAAAGAAGGGGCCGCGACGGCCCCCTCGATGCACCTTCCGCCGCTCCGCCGCTCAGGGCGTCGGCGTGGGCGTCAGATTGAGGAAAGGCACGGTGCCGCCCGGCGGCATTACGGAGGGGAGCACTCCGTCCCACTTCTCCGCCTGCACCAGCGCCACGACGCCCGGGTTATCCTTCAGAGCCTGCCCGCGCTGATCGATCGCCGTTGCCTCGGCGCGGCCCTTGAGCTCGATCGAGTAGGCCTCGGCTTCGGCGGCGAGACGCACCGCCTGGGCATTGGCAGTGGCTGTCGCAACGACCGAGTCCGCTTCTGCCTGCGCCTGGGTGACGGTGATCTTGGCCTGTACTTCCTGCTGGGCCAGCTCCTGCTGCCGCTTCTGCACCTCGACGGTGGCGAGTTGCTTCTGCTCGATGGAGTTTTCGTAGGCGGCGGAGAACTTTATGTCCTCGACCTGCACGCTTTCGACGATGATCGGGTCGCCGATGCCGGCCTGCAGGGCTACCAGTGCATCGAGGTTGAGCTTGGCGCGCTGCTGGATGACGCCGAGCGCGTCGTACTGGCCGAAGACGTTCTTGAACAGCGCCGGCACACGGGGCTCGACCAGCCGGGCGATCATGTTATCGACCCCGCCATATTCGGCGTAGACCTTCGCACCGCTGCCGGGAATGACGTGGTAGCTCACCGACAGCCGGATCTGGGCAGGCTGCTGGTCTCGGCTGTAGGACTCCATCGACTCGAAGGTCTTGGTGTGGGACTGCAGCGACACCTCCTTCACATCGTCGACGATCGGCAATTTGAAGTGGAGGCCCGGTCCCACGGTACCGGTCACCGCCCCGTTACGAAGCACCACCCCCTCCTCGCCTTGGTCGATCTGGTACCAGGAGCCGAACAGGATGATGGCCAAGGCGACGATAACGGCCCCGGCGATGGCAAGCGGCGGAATGCGCATTGTGTCTCCATGATGCTCAAGTCGTTCGCCCCGGCTTCGAATGATGAATCAAGGTCGAACGACGACGGGCGCAGCATGTCATGGAGAGATCACAGTTTGTCCACGCCGGGGCTGCGGTTGTTGCCAGCTTCTTGCTGCCCCAAACAGACAAGGCGCGCCTCCCCGGCCATTGCTACGTTGAGCGGTCCGACCTGGTCATCTTCGAGGCAGCGCGCCCCGGTGCAGTGGTCGATGAACGCCTCGATGTCCGTATGGCCCCCGGGGCCTATTGCGTCCTAACCGCCTACTGGCAGCCAGACTCCAAGACCTCGTTCCGGCTCGACAAGCTCGCACCGGTCAGCTGATCAAAAAGAGAAAGGGCCCCGGAGGGCCCTTTCGAAGTTCTGCGATGCGACTGCCGATTACTCGGCCGGCTCTGCCGGGGTCGGAGCCGGAGTCGGCGCCGGGATGGCGGCGGTCTCGGCCTGACGGCGGCGCTCGTCGAGGATCATGTCGTCGCGACGGGTCGCGATCGCCTTGGCCTTGGTGATGCCGGCACCGGTGCCGGCCGGGATCAGGCGGCCGACGATGACGTTTTCCTTCAGGCCTTCGAGCAGGTCGGCCTTGCCGGAAACCGCCGCCTCGGTGAGGACGCGGGTGGTTTCCTGGAAGGACGCGGCCGACACGAACGAGCGGGTCTGCAGCGACGCCTTGGTGATGCCGAGCAGCACCGGGTTGGCCGTGGCCGGCTTCTTGCCGTCGGCGACCAGCTGGTCGTTGAGCTCGTCGAAGTCCAGCTTGTCGAGCTGCTCGTCCTTGAGCATGCCCGAGTCACCCGGGTTCACGATCTCGACCTTCTGCAGCATCTGGCGAACGATCACCTCGATGTGCTTGTCGTTGATGAGCACGCCCTGGAGCCGGTAGACCTCCTGGATCTCGTTGACGAGGTAGCGAGCAAGCTCCTCCACGCCCTTGATTGCCAGGATGTCGTGCGGTGCCGGGTTGCCGTCGAGGATGTACTCACCCTTCTCGATGGTGTCGCCTTCCTGCAGGTGGAACGGCTTGCCCTTCGGGATCAGGTACTCGACGGGCTCGCCGCCCTCTTCAGACGACTCGATGATGATCCGGCGCTTGTTCTTGTAGTCGCGACCGAATTTGATCGTGCCGGTGATCTCCGCGATGATCGCGTGATCCTTGGGGCGACGGGCCTCGAACAGCTCGGCCACACGCGGCAGACCGCCGGTGATGTCCTTGGTCTTGGCGCTTTCCAGCGGGATACGGGCCAGGACGTCACCCGGCGACACCTTCTCGCCCGGCTCGACCGCGATGACCGCGTCGACGGAGAGCAGGTACCGAGCTTCGCCGCCGCGATCGAGTTTGACGACGGCGTCGCCGCGCTTGATCGTGATGGCCGGCTTCAAGCTGTCGCTGCGCTGGCTGGTGCGCCAGTCAGCCACAACGCGCTTGGTGAAGCCGGTGGTCTCGTCGGTGTTTTCAGTCACCGATGCACCATCGACCAGATCCTCGAAGCCGACTTCGCCGTCGACTTCAGCCAGCACCGGACGGGTGTACGGATCCCATTCGGCGATACGCTGGCCGCGCTTGACCTCGGCACCATCGTCCACGCGGAGCTTGGCACCATAAGTCACGCGGTGCGTGGCCCGGTCCTTGCCCTCGGGGTCGAGGATGGCGATGGTCACGTTACGGCCCATGGCAATCAGCTGACCGCCCGCCACCTTGGCGACGTTGCGGTTGCGGATCTCGATCTTACCCTCGGCACCAGCCTCGAGGTAGGACGAGTCAACCACCTGCGCGGTGCCACCGATGTGGAACGTACGCATGGTGAGCTGGGTGCCCGGCTCGCCGATCGACTGGGCGGCGATAACGCCAACCGCTTCGCCGATGTTGACCGGAGTACCGCGAGCGAGATCGCGACCGTAGCACGCGGCGCAGCAGCCCTGGCGGAGATCGCAGGTCAGCGGCGAGCGGATGCGCATCGACTGGACCTTGTAGCTCTCGATGAGCTCCACGTCCTTTTCGGTGAGCAGCGTGCCCTTGGGAACGATGACGTCGCCGTTCTCCGGGTTCACCACATCGTCAGCCGTGGTACGGCCGAGAATGCGCTGACCCAGCGAGGCCACGACCTGGCCGGCATCGACGATCGGCTCCATGGTGAGGCCGCGTTCGGTGCCGCAATCGAGCTCGGTGATGATCGAGTCCTGCGCCACGTCGACGAGACGACGGGTCAGGTACCCCGAGTTCGCGGTCTTCAACGCGGTGTCCGCGAGGCCCTTACGAGCACCGTGGGTCGAGTTGAAGTACTCGAGAACGTTCAGGCCTTCCTTGAAGTTGGCCGTGATCGGGGTCTCGATGATCGAGCCGTCCGGACGCGCCATCAGGCCGCGCATACCGGCAAGCTGCTTCATCTGCGCCGGCGAACCGCGGGCGCCGGAGTGGCTCATCATGTAGACCGAGTTGATCGGCTTCTGACGACCCGTCTCCTTGTCGAACTGAACGGCAGCGATGCCCTTCATCATTTCCTCGGCGACCTTGTCACCGCACTTGGCCCAGGCGTCGACGACCTTGTTGTACTTCTCGCCCTGAGTGATCAGGCCGTCGTTGTACTGCTGCTCGAACTCTTCGACCTGCTTACGGGTCTGCTCGACGATGGTGTACTTGGACGCGGGGATAACCATGTCGTCCTTGCCGAACGAAATGCCGGCGCGGGCGGCGTGCTTGAAGCCCATGTCCATGATGCGGTCGCAGAAAATGACCGTCTCCTTCTGACCGCAACCGCGATACACGGTGTCGATCATCTTGGAGATCATCTTCTTGGTCATCAGCTGGTTGGCCGTCGCATACGGCACCGCCGGATGCTTCGGAAGCAGCTTGCCAAGCAACATGCGGCCCGGGGTCGTCTCGACGATCTCGGTCGTGCGGTTGCCTTCCAGATCATAGACGTCGACGCGCCCCTTGATCTTGGAGTGCATGGTCACGACGCCCGATGCCAGAGCGTGCTCCAGCTCGCCCATGTCCGAGAAGGCCATGCCCTGGCCGGGCTCGCCCTCGTTCATCAGGGAGAGGTGGTAGAGACCAAGCACGATGTCCTGGCTCGGCACGATGATCGGCTGACCGTTGGCCGGGTGCAGGATGTTGTTGGTCGACATCATCAGCACGCGGGCTTCAAGCTGTGCCTCGAGCGACAACGGCACGTGAACGGCCATCTGGTCGCCGTCGAAGTCGGCGTTGAACGCCGCGCAGACGAGCGGGTGCAGTTGGATGGCCTTACCTTCGATCAGGTGCGGCTCGAACGCCTGGATGCCCAGACGGTGAAGCGTGGGCGCGCGGTTCAGCAGAACCGGGTGCTCGCGGATCACTTCGTCGAGGATATCCCAGACCTCGGGCTTCTCCTTCTCGACCAGCTTCTTGGCCTGCTTCACCGTCGACGAGAGGCCCTTGGCCTCAAGGCGCGAGTAGATGAAGGGCTTGAACAGCTCGAGCGCCATCTTCTTGGGCAGGCCGCACTGGTGGAGCTTGAGCTCCGGACCCACGGTGATCACCGAACGGCCGGAATAGTCCACGCGCTTGCCGAGCAGGTTCTGACGGAACCGGCCCTGCTTGCCCTTGAGCATATCGGACAGCGACTTCAGCGGACGCTTGTTCGCACCGGTGATGGTGCGGCCACGGCGGCCGTTGTCGAACAGTGCATCGACCGCTTCCTGAAGCATGCGCTTCTCGTTGCGGATGATGATGTCGGGTGCCCGCAGTTCAATAAGCCGCTTCAGGCGGTTGTTACGGTTGATCACACGACGGTAGAGGTCGTTCAGATCGGACGTGGCGAAGCGGCCGCCGTCCAGCGGGACGAGCGGACGGAGCTCGGGCGGAATGACCGGAATGACGGTCATGATCATCCACTCGGGCTTGTTGCCCGAGACGATGAACTGCTCAACGATCTTCAGGCGCTTGGCCAGCTTCTTCGGCTTCAGCTCGGTGGTCGACTCGGCGATCTCGACGCGGAGGTCGGCAGCGATCTTCTCGAGGTCGAGCGAGAGCAGCAGGTCACGGATAGCCTCGGCGCCGATCTTGGCGGTGAAGCTGTCGGCACCGTACTGGTCCTGGGCGTCGAGATACTGCTCCTCGGTGACCAGCTCGTTCTCGCCGAACGGGGTCAGGCCGGGGTCCAGCACGACGTACTGCTCGAAGTACAGGATGCGCTCAATGTCCTTCAGCGTCATGTCGAGCAGCAGCGCGATACGCGACGGCAGCGACTTCAGGAACCAGATGTGCGCAACCGGGGCGGCGAGCTCGATGTGGCCCATGCGCTCGCGACGGACGCGGCTCAGGGTAACTTCGACGCCGCACTTCTCGCAGATGACGCCCTTGAACTTCATGCGCTTGTACTTGCCGCACAGGCACTCGTAATCCTTCACGGGCCCAAAGATGCGCGCGCAGAACAGGCCGTCGCGCTCGGGCTTGAACGTACGGTAGTTGATGGTCTCGGGCTTCTTGATCTCGCCGTACGACCAGCTGAGAATCTTCTCAGGGCTGGCGATCGAGATCTTCATCTGGTCGAACATCTGGACCGGAACCTGAGGGTTGAACGGGTCCATGACGTGGTGATGAGTGTTCATCGGTAGACTCCTCTTATCGGAGCTTCCCGGCGGGCTGGGCCAGGAAGCATCCGAAGTGAATGGGGGTTGAACTCGGCAGCCTTATTCCGCCGCGTTCTGAGGAGGTGCGATCTGGTCGGCGGCCTGGCTGCCCGCGGGCAGTTCGGTACCGTCGAGCGTATCCAGTTCGACATTGAGGCCGAGAGAGCGGATTTCCTTGACGAGAACGTTGAAGCTCTCGGGGATGCCCGCCTCGAAGGTGTCGTCGCCTCTGACGATCGCCTCGTAGACCTTGGTACGACCGGCAACGTCGTCCGACTTGATGGTCAGCATTTCCTGCAGCGTGTAGGCGGCGCCATAGGCTTCGAGTGCCCACACCTCCATCTCGCCGAAACGCTGGCCGCCGAACTGCGCCTTGCCGCCCAGCGGCTGCTGGGTAACGAGCGAGTAAGGGCCGATCGAGCGCGCGTGGATCTTGTCGTCCACGAGGTGGTGGAGCTTCAGCATATAGATGTAGCCCACGGTCACCTTGCGGTCGAACTGCTCGCCGGTCCGGCCGTCAAAGACGTTGGACTGACCGGTCGAGTTGAGCCCGGCGCGCTCCAGCAGCTCGACGATGTCGCTTTCCTTGGCGCCGTCGAACACCGGAGTGGCAATCGGAACGCCCTTGGAGAGATGCTCGCCGAGGCGGAGGATGCTGTCGTCGTCAAGCTGGGAGACGTACTCATCGCCTTCGTAAAGGGCGCTGATCTCCTTCTTGAGCGGCGTCATGTCGCCCTTCTGCTGGTAGGTCTTCATGATCTCGTCGATCTTCTTGCCGAGGCCACGGCAGGCCCAGCCAAGATGCGTCTCGAGGATCTGACCAACGTTCATGCGCGACGGCACGCCGAGCGGGTTCAGCACGATGTCGACGTGCGTACCGTCTTCCAGGTACGGCATGTCTTCGATCGGGGTGATACGCGAAACCACGCCCTTGTTGCCATGACGGCCGGCCATCTTGTCGCCCGGCTGGATCTTGCGCTTGGTCGCGACGAAGACCTTGACCATCTTCATCACGCCCGGCGGAAGTTCGTCACCGCGCTGCAGCTTGTCCACCTTGTCGATGAAGCGCTGCTCGAGCAGCTTGCGGCTCTCCTCGTACTGAGCGTGGAGGGCCTCCATCTCGGCCATGACCTTGTCGTCGTCGAGGGCAAACTGCCACCACTTGGACCGCGGCTGGGCGTCGAAGGTCGCGTCGTTCAGCTTGGTGCCGTTGACATAGCCCTTCGGGCCAGCGGTCGCGGTCTTGCCGAACAGCATTTCCTTCAGGCGCGCATAGACGTTGCGGTCGAGGATCGACTGCTCGTCGTCACGGTCCTTGGCCAGGCGCTCGATTTCCTCGCGCTCGATGGCCATGGCACGCTCGTCCTTGTCGATGCCGTGGCGGTTGAAGACACGAACTTCAACCACGGTGCCGGCATCGCCCGGGGGAACCCGGAGCGAGGTGTCACGAACGTCCGAAGCCTTCTCGCCGAAGATGGCGCGGAGGAGCTTTTCTTCCGGCGTCATCGGGCTTTCGCCCTTCGGCGTGATCTTGCCGACGAGGATGTCGCCAGCAGCGACTTCCGCGCCGATGTGCACGATACCGGCTTCGTCGAGGTTCTTCAGCGCTTCTTCCGAAACGTTCGGAATGTCGCGGGTGATTTCCTCGGGACCAAGCTTGGTGTCGCGGGCCATCACTTCGTATTCCTCGATGTGGATCGAGGTGAACACGTCCTGCATGGCGATCTTTTCGCTGAGCAGGATCGAGTCTTCGAAGTTGTAGCCATTCCACGGCATGAACGCGACGAGCACGTTGCGGCCGAGAGCCAGATCGCCCAGTTCGGTCGACGGACCATCCGCAACGATGTCGCCGGCTTCGACGTGGTCGCCCACCACCACCAGCGGACGCTGGTTGATGCAGGTCGACTGGTTCGAACGCTGGAACTTCATCAGGTTGTAGATGTCGACGCCGGACTTCGAGGCATCGGTCTCCTCGGTGGCGCGGATGACGATACGGGTCGCATCCACCTGGTCGACGATGCCCTTGCGCTTGGCGACGATGGCGGCGCCCGAGTCACGGGCGACGACCGGCTCCATGCCGGTGCCCACGAACGGGGCCTCGGCGCGCAGCAGCGGCACAGCCTGACGCTGCATGTTCGAGCCCATGAGCGCGCGGTTGGCGTCGTCGTTCTCGAGGAACGGGATCAGCGCCGCGGCCACCGAAACGATCTGCTTCGGGGACACGTCCATCAGGTCGATGGTCTCTTTCGGCGTCAGGCCGTTGTCGCCGGCGTGGCGCGCCACGATCAGGTCGTTGGCGAACTCACGCTTGTCGGTCAGCTGGGCGTTGGCCTGGGCGACGTAGTGCTTGGCCTCTTCCATTGCCGACAGATAGACGACGTCGTCGGTGACCTTGCCGTTGACGATCTTGCGGTAGGGCGTCTCGATGAAGCCATACTTGTTCACGCGAGCAAACGTCGCCAAGCTGTTGATCAGACCGATGTTCGGGCCTTCCGGCGTCTCGATCGGGCAGATACGACCATAGTGGGTCGGGTGCACGTCGCGCACTTCGAAGCCGGCACGCTCGCGGGTCAGGCCGCCAGGTCCAAGCGCCGAGAGACGACGCTTGTGCGTGATCTCGGACAGCGGGTTGGTCTGGTCCATGAACTGCGAGAGCTGGCTCGAGCCGAAGAACTCGCGCACGGCAGCAGCAGCCGGCTTGGCGTTGATCAGGTCCTGCGGCATGACGGTGTCGATCTCGACCGACGACATGCGCTCCTTGATCGCCCGCTCCATGCGGAGCAGACCGAGCCGGTAGTGGTTCTCCATGAGTTCGCCGACCGAACGCACCCGGCGGTTGCCGAGGTTGTCGATGTCGTCGATCTCGCCGCGGCCATCGCGCAGGTCGACGAGGGTGCGAACCACCTCGACGATGTCTTCCTTGCGCAGGATGCGGACGGTGTCCTCGGCTTCGATGTCGAGGCGCATGTTCATCTTGACGCGGCCGACCGCAGACAGGTCATAGCGCTCGCTGTCGAAGAACAGCGACTTGAACATGGCTTCGGCGGTTTCGACGGTCGGGGGCTCGCCCGGACGCATCACGCGGTAGATGTCGAACAGCGCGTCCTCGCGGGACTCGTTCTTGTCGACGGCGAGCGTGTTGCGGAGGTAGGCGCCCACGGTGACGTGGTCGATGTCGAGGATCGGCAGGGCGTCGAACCCGGCGTCCTTGAGCTTGGTCAGCAGCTTCTCGTCGATCTCATCGCCGGCTTCGGCGAAGATCTCACCGGTCTTGAGGTTGACCAGGTCCTCGGCGATGAACTGACCGTAGAGGTCCTCTTCCACCACTGCGAGGTGCGTCAGGCCACCTTCAGCAAGCTTCTTGGCCTGCCGCGGGGAGAGCTTCTTGCCGCCTTCGTGGACGACGTCGCCGGTCTTGGCGTCGATCAGGTCGAACGTCGGCTTGGCGTTCTTCATCTTCTCGGCGTCGAACGGCTTCTGCCAGCCGGTCTTGGTCTGCTCGAACGAGATAGTGTCGTAATAGGTGGACAGGATCTCCTCGGCATCCATGCCGAGCGCCTTGAGCAGCGAGGTCACCGGAATCTTGCGGCGACGGTCGATACGGGCGAACACGATGTCCTTGGCGTCGAACTCGATATCGAGCCACGAGCCGCGGTACGGGATGATGCGGGCGGCGAACAGCAGCTTGCCCGACGAGTGGGTCTTGCCCTTGTCGTGGTCGAAGAACACGCCAGGCGAACGGTGCATCTGCGAGACGATGACGCGCTCAGTACCATTGACGATGAAAGTACCGTTCATGGTCATGAACGGCATGTCGCCCATGTAGACGTCCTGCTCCTTGATGTCCTTGACGGACCGGGCGCCGGTTTCCTCGTCCACTTCGAACACGATCAGGCGAAGCGTGACCTTGAGCGGCGCTGCGAACGTCATGTCGCGCTGACGGCACTCGTCGACGTCATACTTCGGCTGCTCGAACTCGTACTTCACGAATTCGAGAGAAGCGGTGTTGGAAAAGTCAGTGATCGGGAAAACCGACCGGAAAACGGATTGAAGCCCCTCATCGGGACGCCCGCCCTTGGGCTCGTCCACGAGGAGGAACTGATCATAGGAGGCCTTCTGGACCTCGATCAGATTGGGCATCTCCGTGACTTCGCGAATGCTGCCGAAAGACTTGCGTACCTTGCGGCGGCCGTTGAACGTGGTAGCCATACCAGCTCCTGTTTTTCTCGATGTCTCGGAGGCAGATGTCCAAAGGCCCGACTATCAGCCGTCGGGCATCAGGACATCAGCCTTGCTTGTTTCGTCCAGGCCTCGATGGGAGGGAGGCCCTCAGTTTGCGCAACTCAAAATTCGGGCGGGTTGATCCCGCTATGCGCGCCCTGCCCGACCATTCAATCGCCGGGTGGCGCCCGTCCCTATAGTCAACACTGAGACGGTAATGAGGCAGCGCCGCCGGCGCTGCCTCGAGATCGGGTCGGCGAGCTTACTTAAGCTCGACCTTGGCGCCGGCCGCTTCCAGCTTCTTCTTGATGTCTTCGGCTTCGGTCTTGTTGGCGCCTTCCTTGACGGCCTTCGGAGCCGCTTCGACCAGTGCCTTGGCTTCGCCGAGGCCCAGACCGGTGATGGCGCGGACTTCCTTGATGACGTTGATCTTGTTCTCGCCGAACGAGGCGAGGATCACGTCGAATTCAGTCTTCTCTTCAGCGGCAGCGGCCGGGGCAGCAGCGCCGGCAGCAGCAGCGACGGCGACCGGAGCGGCAGCCGAAACGCCCCACTTCTCTTCGAGAAGCTTCGAAAGCTCGGAAGCTTCCAGAACGGTGAGGGCAGACAGGTCGTCTACGAGTTTGGCGAGATCAGCCATTTGAGTTCACTCTCTTTGATGTTTCAGTTCGAACCGTGGAGGGCCGGAACGGCCCCACGTGGGTAGTTTGCCTATGCTGCATTGCTCTTCTCGGCGTGTGCCGAGATGACCCGTGCAACCGCACCGCCAGGGGCCTGGAGGACCGACGCGATACGCGTGCCGGGCTGCTTGAGCATCCCTGCGAGCGTGGCGCGAAGCTGGTCCAGCGACGGCATGGTGGCGAGCGCCTTGACGTTTGCGGCGTCGAGCCCGGTCTTCCCCATTGCGCCACCGAGAACCACGAACTTCTGGTTCTTGTCGGCGAAAGCGGCCGCGACTTTCGGCGCGGTCATGGGATCCTTGGCGAAGGCGACGACGGTCGGACCTGTGAACAGGGCCGACATATCGGCGTTGTCGGTTTCCTTCAGAGCAAGCTTGGCGAGGCGGTTCTTGGCGACCTTGATCGTCCCCCCGGCCTGCTTCATCTGCCTGCGCAGATTCTCCAGGTCGGCAACGGTCAAGCCGGCGTTCTGAGCAACCACGATCGACCCGGCCGTCGCGAACGACGCCTGGAGCGAGGTGATGAGCTCAGCCTTTTCCGCTCTTTCCACTGCTAGTCTCCACATTTAGCTCACGAATAGTCGTGAACTTCTGCCAATTGCTGCCCTCCGTCGGGAGTGCAGCGGTTGATGCCTGTCAACCGGCTGACCGTCGGAGGGCGAAATGCCCCTTGGCGGCAACTGGCCTGGTTCGAACCGGAACGAATTCCGGTCTTCACCCCATCTATGCGGGCCCCTTTTCCTTTGATCGCGCGCTAGCGCGTCGCTGGGTTGGGATTAGGCGCCTCGAGGACGCACCCGCAGTCTCGGACAGGACTTTACCGATCCGAAGATCGGCATCCCGGCGGCATTGCTGCCGCCAGGAATTCTTCACGCGACGGTCTTAAGCGTTGACCGACGAGGGATCGACGTGGACGCCGGGGCCCATGGTCGAGGACACGGCGACGCGCTTGACGTAGGTGCCCTTGGCGCCAGCCGGCTTTGCCTTCTGGACGGCATCGGCGAACGCCTTGATGTTCTGCAGCAGGGCTTCGTCCGAGAACGAGGCCTTGCCAACGCCGGCGTGCAGGATGCCTGCCTTCTCGACGCGGAACTCGACGGCACCGCCCTTGGCGGCCTTGACCGCACCGGCGACGTCGGGGGTCACGGTCCCGACCTTCGGGTTTGGCATCAGGTTGCGCGGCCCGAGGATCTTACCGAGACGGCCAACCAGCGGCATCATGTCCGGGGTCGCGATCACGCGATCGAACTCGATCTTGCCCGACTGGACGATCTCGACGAGGTCTTCGGCGCCAACGATGTCGGCGCCAGCCTTGCGGGCCTCATCGGCCTTGGCGTCCTTGGCGAACACGGCGACGCGAACGGTCTTGCCGGTGCCGTTGGGCAGGTTGACCACGCCGCGGACCATCTGGTCGGCGTGGCGCGGGTCGACGCCCAGGTTGAACGCGATCTCGACGGTCTCGTCGAACTTCGCCTTGGCGCGTTCCTTGACCATCTTCACGGCGTCGTTGAGGGCGTAGAGCTTCTTGCGATCGATGCCCACGCGGGCGGCGTCAGTACGCTTACCGAGCTTGGTCATGATCAGCCCTCTACCTGGATGCCCATGGACCGGGCGGAGCCGGCGATCATGGTCGCGGCCTGGTCGACGTCGTAGGCGTTGAGATCGGCCATCTTCTTTTCCGCGATGTCGCGGATCTGCTTCTGGGTGATCGTGCCAGCGGATTCCTTGCCCGGAAGCTTGGAACCGGACTTCAGGTTCACGGCCTTCTTGATCAGGTAGGTGACCGGCGGGAGCTTGGTCTCGAAAGTGAAGCTCTTGTCGGCGTAAATGGTGATCACGACCGGGGTCGGGGCACCCTTTTCCTGCTCGGCGGTCTTCGCGTTGAAGGCCTTGCAGAATTCCATGATGTTGAGGCCGCGCTGACCCAGCGCGGGGCCGATCGGGGGCGACGGGGTCGCCGAGCCGGCCGGGACCTGAAGCTTCAGGTACCCAGTGATTTTCTTTGCCATGGTTCAATCTCCATATGTGCCCAGGATCGGGCGGTTGATCCGCGTCACCGGATCTGTGAGACGCCGTGGTCCGGACGTACGAGCGGTTGGCGACCGCCCTGCCCTCCCACGGTTTTTGGCAGCCTTGCGGCCGCCGTAACGGATCAGACCTTCTCGACCTGTCCGTATTCCAGTTCGACGGGCGTCGGACGCCCGAAGATCGAAACTTCCACCTTGAGGCGCGAACGCTCCTCGTCGACTTCCTCGACCACGCCGTTGAAGCTGGCGAAGGGGCCGTCCGAAACGCGCACCTGCTCGCCAACCTCGAAGGAGACCGACGGCTTGGGATGCTCGACGCCTTCCTGCACCTGCTGCAGGATGGCCATGGCTTCCTTCTCCGAGATCGGCATGGGCTTGTCGCCCGAACCGAGGAAGCCGGTGACCTTGGGCGTGTTCTTGATCAGATGGAACGCCTCGTTGGTCATGTCCATCTTCACCAGGACGTAGCCCGGGAAGAACTTCCGCTCGGCGTCGACCTTGCGGCCGCGACGCATCTCGACGACCTTTTCGGTCGGCACGATCACGTCGTCGAACAGGTCTTCAAGCTTCTTCTGCGCGACCTTCTGGCGAATATCTTCCGCCACTTTGCGCTCGAAGTTCGAGTACGCCTGAACGATATACCAGCGCTTGGCCATGCCGCGTCGAAGCTCCTAAAAGTTCAGTTTGCCGATCAGCGGATCGACAGCATCAGCTGCACGAGCCAGGAAATGATCTGGTCGGCCGCAAGGAAGAAGAAGCTCGCGACGACGACCATTACCAGTACCATCACGGTCGAAATCAGCGTCTCGTTCCGTGTGGGCCAAGTGACCTTGCCGACTTCCTGGCGAACCTCTTGCAAGAATTTCAGGGGGTTCAACGCAGCCATCAGCTCTACTTTCCGTCGGGCCGTCAGGCCAAAAACGAAGAACCGCGCGAGTCACCCCGGGCGGCTTGGGAAGCGGTATCTAATGGCTTGGCACAGCTATTGCAAGCCCCAATGACGTCCTGATGTCGGACCGTGGTTCTCAGCAGGCGCCGCACGCTGTCAGCCATTGGTCAGCTTGCCTTCGCTAGGCATGGAGAACGGACTAGCGGCGTGATTCTGGGGGTATCGGATATGGGGCGCGTGGCTAACACGGCAAGGCACAGGCTCGACCTCTTTTTGCATCTGCTGTTGATCGTCATGGTCGCGACAGCTGCGCTCATCGTCTTTGTCGGCGTGCTGGAGTTCGGCTTCCAGCTGCCGATCGAACTGGGATAGCGGGAGGGTGATGCAATGCACACCGGCTATGACCTGCATCCGGATCCCACTGCCGCGCGGCAACTGGTCGGCCTGCAAGCGGCCGACGTCGAGCGCGAGCTGATCCTCGGTACGCTCCATGCCACCCTGGGCAACCGCACCCACGCGGCCGCCATCCTCGGCATCAGCATCCGCACGCTGCGTAACAAGCTGCATGAATATCTCGACGATGGGATCGACGTGCCGCAGCCGACCGGCGGAGATCACGCCGGAAACTCCGGGGCGGAATAGAGCCGGCGCATCGCCACGCTGTCATAGCGCTCGCCGTTGACCTCGAGCGTCGCCGAGGCCAGCTTGGCGGCGACCAGCGACTCCAGCGCATAGCGCAACGCCAAGGCCGCGGTAGGAAAACGCCGGTAATCGAGTCCGCCCTTGCGGCCCAGGTGCACCGGGAAATAGAGATCGGCCGGCTCCGCATAGTCGAACGGGACAGGCGCGCTGTCGATGTCGCTGATCGCGGGATCACTCATTTCACGACCGTCAGATGCGCGCGCGACCTAGTTGGACGCGATGGCGGCCGGCGGACATGGTGGGTCAAGTTGATTCCGGACGCCGGGAACGCCGGGGACCTGCCGCCGGCCATCGCCTCGCTCAGCACCGGTCCATCGGAATTGTCGGGCAACACGGCCGGCGCGAAGCCCACGACGAAGCGCGGACGACCGGCAAAGCGGATATCAAGCATAGGGTCTGGCTCCGATCGTGCTGGTCAGCCCGATGCTCAAGTGAGGAACGTGCTGAACCGCAGCAGTGGCGCCAGCGCGAACAACGCCCCCAGCGTGACAAGAAAGCTCAGCGCAACCGTCAGCGTCCGAACGCGAGTGCGACGAACCACTCCCGGCGCAGCGGCGGGATGATCGACAGGCATATTGGGGGTCGCTTTCGCTGGTGGCGCGTATGTGCTTCAAGCCACTCTACGCCCTCCATGGGAACTCACCTACGGAATTCGAACGGCCTCGCCCGGCGGGATGTCATTGTTAAATGCGGGCTGGTCCGGGGCCGTATACACACCGTTCTTCGGAGGAAGCAGCGGGCTGCTGACGCGATTGCGTGTCGCGCCCGCTGTCTTCCGGTCCAGAGCTCAATTGCCCAAAAAGCCAGGCCACGCGAACCCTGTTCGGACGGCGACGTCCAAATGGCTCGCGCTGTGGACAGGCGCGGCTAACTCTTCATCGGACAATGTGGGATTGGGTGGCGCTAAGCGCCTGGGCAGGTGGCAGGGGCAGAAGGACTTGAACCCTCGACCCTCGGTTTTGGAGACCGATGCTCTACCAACTGAGCTATACCCCTAGACCTGCGGCACTCCCTCTACTGAAAAGGTCCGGGCGGCGCAAGTGGCAAGGGGGCAACCTTTGCACCCGATTGCGCCCGATCGATCGGCCGGATTAGGCTGCGTGCCGCGCGGTGCGCCGCGCCAGGAGGTAACCAGGGGATAATCGATGAAGAAGCTCGTACTCGTTGCCGCGCTCGTCGCGTCAGGTTTCGCCGTGCCGGTCTTGCCCACCACCGCTGCGCCGGTGCTCTCGGATCCCGAAATGAACTGCCTGATCTTCCCCGCACTGAAGAAGGAGTGCTGGGAAAAGGGCGCCGAAATGCTGAAGGCCGCTCCGAAGTCGGTTGCCATGGCCACCGAAGACGCCGCGGATACGGTCAAGCTGCCGCTGCTGTGGAAATGCACTGCAGCTCCCAAGGGCTCGGGTCACCTGCTCGACTGCTGAACAGGCGATCGCCGCACGAATCGAAGGCCCGGCACTGCCGGGCCTTTTTCATTGGCCGTCACGAAAGCGGAGCCGGTCATTAGGGATGGTGAAACGGATAGTCCGTGTCGGCAGCACCAATATCGGCGCGCAGGTATGAGCTGAGCTCGCGGACGTCCGCTACGGGATGGGCGCGGCGCGGGAGGATGACGTGCTTCATCCAGTTGAGAAGGCGGGCGGCGCGGGTCTTGGGAGCTTGGTAGAGCATTTCGATCACCGTCAACTTTGATGTCTGTGAGGGATAGATGCGCTCCCAGCGCTTTGATTTCCAACCAAAGGTCGAGTATCATACATAAGGAGGCCTTATGTCCGATCACCTACCCCCACTTGCTGCGATCCGGGTATTCGAAGCTGCGGCGCGGCACCTGAGCTTCACCCGCGCGGCCCAGGAACTGGGCATGACGCAGGCTGCGGTGAGCTACCAGATCAAGCTTCTGGAGGAACGCGTGGGCTCGCCGCTATTCCTGCGCCGACCGCGCGAGGTGGCGCTGACTGAGGCCGGCCAGCGGCTTGCGCCTGAGGTGAACCGGGCCTTCGACATCCTGCGCGAGGCGTTTGTCGATCTCGGGCAAAGCGAGCACGGCACGCTGATCGTCAACACCATGCATACCTTCGCCGCGCAGTGGCTGGCACCGCGGCTGGGCATATTCCAGCTGCGCCATCCGGAGATTGCGCTGCGGCTCGAGACCACCGGCCGGCTGGTGGACTTCACCCGGGAGGAAGTGGACGTCGTCGTCCGCGCCGGCAGGGGGGTGTGGCCCGGCCTTACCGCCGTCAAGCTGATCGACGTGCGCTTCACCCCGATGCTGTCGCCGGCGCTGGCTGACTCGGTCGGCGGCATTCGGGAACCGGCGGATATCCTCAAACTGCCGCTGCTCGATGCCGATGATCCCTGGTGGATCCGGTGGCTCGATGCCTACGGCCTGCCCCACGATGTGCTGAGGCAGCAGAACACGCCCTCGATGAACATGCAGACATTCGATGCCATTGCCGCGATGGCAGGCCAGGGCGTCACGTTGCTCACCCCAGACTACTTCCAGCGGGAGCTCGCCGAAGGACGCCTGATCCAGCCCTTCGAGCGCGTCATCGATGAAGGCACCAGCTACTGGCTCGCCTACCCCGAGGCACGCCGGAACGTGCCCAAGATCAAGGCCTTCCGCGACTGGGTCGTCGAGGAAGCGAGAAAGCCGGTGGGTTAGGTGGGAGAGTGGAAGCTGGAGCGGGTGAAGGGAATCGAACCCTCGTCATAAGCTTGGAAGGCTTCTGCTCTACCATTGAGCTACACCCGCGCCGCGGCGCCGACGGCCTTGTAGTGGTTCGGGTACAATTCTGGCAAGAGGTCGTCCGGCCCGTTCCCGGCAAAGTGCATTGCGTGCCGGCGCGTTCGGAGTCAGCGTGGGGTATGCGCGCTGCGATTGCCCTGCTGATCCTGCCGCTGCTGGCGGCCCCCTCCCCGACCTTGGCCGAGGACGCCGGTTTCATGCTGTGCGAGGCGCTGCCGCACATCACCTGCGTGTGGTCGGGCGACAGCTTCTTTCTGCGCGGACAGATGGTCAGGCTCGCCGATATCACCGCGCCGGCGCGCTATGCCTCGGAGTGCCCTGGCGCATCAAACCTGTCCTGGCTCGCAGCCCTCAAACTCCGTGACCTCCTGAACAGGGGCTCGTTCGAGCTCAGCGGCGACGGACAGGTCGATGGGGCGCAGTTACGGCTTGTCACCCGGAACGGGCAGTCGATCGGCGCCGAACTCGTGGCCGCCGGACTCGCGAGGGAAAAAACAGCCGAAGCGCCGAACTGGTGCGGTTAGCGGAGCCTACGGCGCCGCTGCGAGATGCCTGCAAAATACGGCGAGGGGGACCGGAACCTTCGGTGCCGAGCGACGTTCAAGCGAGTCGTCCGGGGGGCTCATGACACATCACGTACTCAATCCAGCGCACAGCGGCCAGGTCGCTGAGGCGCGTCTGGCTGCGATCATCGAGTCTTCGTTCGACGCGGTCATCGCCAAGGACCTCAACAGCATCATCACGGACTGGAACCCCGCCGCCGAGCGACTGTTCGGGTACACGGCGGCGGAGGCCGTCGGCCAGCCCATCACCATGCTGATCCCCGAACATCTAAGGAGCGAGGAGGCCGACATCATCCGGCGCATCCGCGCCAACGAGCGGGTGGAGAGCTACGAGACGATCCGCCAGCGCAAGGACGGAAGCACGATCTACGTCTCGCTGACGGTTTCGCCGATCCGCAACGCCCGTGGCGAGGTGATCGGCGCATCCAAGATTGCCCGCGACATCACCGAGGCCAAGGAGAGCGAACGGCGCATCCGGGTGCTGCTGAGGGAGATCAACCACCGGGTGAAGAACCAGTACGCGGTCATCCTGTCGCTGATCCGGGAGACCGGTCTCAGTTCGGTGTCGATCGACGAATTCCAGGCGAAGATCCGGACCCGCATCGCCAGCCTCGCGGCCTCGCATGATCTGCTCGTTCGATCGGAATGGACCGGATCGACCCTCGCCGAGCTGGTTCGCGAGCAATTGGCACCATTCGGACACGAGGAGTTGGTCTCGGTCTCCGGCCCGCTGATCACGGTCGCTCCGAACGCCGTGCAGAACCTCGGAATGGCGTTCCACGAACTGGGCACCAACTCGGCGAAGTATGGCGTCCTTTCCGGCCAGGGCGGCTCGATCGAGATTTCCTGGTCCATCGGCGGGCAACCGACCTCGGAGCTGGAGTTGACCTGGGATGAGAAGTTCGACCGGCCGGTGGTCGACGACGTCCAGCAGGGCAAGGGTTTCGGCACGGTCGTGCTGAAGCGCATCGCGCCGATCGCGCTGAATGGACGCGCGACGATAACCAAGACTCCGTCCCGGATTTCCTGGACCCTGGTGGCGCCGGCGAGCGCGGTGCTGATGCAGGATCAGAACGCGGACGAGTAGCGGGCGGGTCTAGCGCCCCGGCTGCAGGAGACTTGGGAGTTCGGCTCTGGCGCCCTGGGGCGGCTGGTGGAGGGGACTGGATTCGAACCAGTGTACGCTAAGCGAGCAGATTTACAGTCTGCCGGATTTAACCACTCTCCCACCCCTCCATTCAGAGCCGGAGAAACGAACGGCGCCCGTCCCCGGGCGCGTCGTCGGGGCGGTTTATGTCGGGGCGGTGAACGCCTGTCAACACCCAATGCGCCCCTTTGCCGCCCATAGCGCCGCAAGCCTCGCCGCCTTGCCGTTGTGCATCAAAACCGCTAGGGCATCCCCATGAGCCGCAACAAATTCCCGCCCAAGCCGCGCTACGACCCAGATACCGGCCCGGTGTACCTTTATGGGCTGCATACGGTGCGGGCGGCGCTCGACAATCCGCTGCGCGAACGGCGCAACCTGCTGGTCACTCCCAATGCGCTGATGCGCCTCAAGGAGACCGGCCCGGTGGAGATGCGATTCACCGAGACGACGCCCAAGGAACTGGACCGGCTGCTGGGTGCGGACGCCGTTCACCAGGGGGTGGCGCTGGAGGTGGAGGCGGTCAGCCGCTTCGGCCTCAACGACGTGCCGAACCCGCGGCTGGTGGTCATCCTCGACCAGTTGACCGACCCGCACAATGTCGGGGCGATCCTGCGTACCGCCTGCGCGTTCGGCGCCGACGCGGTGATCACCACGGCGCGGCACTCGCCGCGCGAGACCGGCGTGATGGCCAAGGCCGCCTCCGGAGCGCTGGACCTGGTGCCGATGATCGAGGTGCGCAACCTCGGCGATGCCATCGAGAAGCTCAAGGAACGCGGCCTGACGGTGATCGGCTTCGATTCGGAGGCCCCTGCCCCGGTTCGCCCGCGCACCGATGATACGCCGATCGCCATCGTGCTTGGCGCCGAAGGCAAAGGGTTGCGGCAGCGCACGCGTGAGCTTTGCGACGAGATGGTCCGGCTTGATATGCCGGGGCCGATCAAGTCGCTGAACGTGTCGAATGCTGCCGCCATTGCGCTGTTTGCCGCGACCGCCGGACGCGCTGCGCAATAGGAAAGGCCGCGGCATTGCCGCGGCCGCCCCGTGCCGCCGGCCTGATCGACCGTGCCGCAGGCGGCAAAGTCCGGCGCCCAGACGCCGAGATAGCCGATCTGGTCACGCTTGGCGTTGGCAGCGAGCCGGGTGTCGGGCTTGAGGCCCGAGGCGGGCAGCACGCCCATCGCAGGCGTGGTCACCACCGGCTCTTCTGCCGCAGCAACTGCGGCTGCAGCGTCGGTAGCGCCCTTTGCCTCAGCCGACGGAGCAGCCCCGGCTGCCGGTGCCGTTTCGGCGGCGGCCACAGCAGCAGCGGCGTCGGCCGCACCCCGAGCCGCGGCGCCGGTCTCGGCAGTTGCCGAAGCGGCGGCCGCCTGCTTGTCGGCCTCAGCCTTGGCGGCAGCGGCCGCATCAGCAGCCTTCTTTTCTTCTGCGGCCTTTGCCGCGGCAGCCGCAGCGTCGGCGGCCTTCTTCTCTTCTGCGGCCTTGGCGGCAGCTGCAGCCTCGGCAGCCTTCTTCTCTTCCGCCGCCTTGGCAGCGGCTGCAGCGTCAGCGGCTTTCTTCTCTTCAGCGGCTTTAGCGGCAGCTGCAGCCTCGGCCGCCTTTTTCTCTTCCGCAGCCTTTGCTGCGGCGGCGTCGGCTGCCTTCTTTTCTTCGGCAGCCTTCGCGGCTGCCGCCGCGGCATCCGCTGCCTTTTTCTCTTCCGCAGCCTTGGCGGCAGCAGCGGCCTCAGCGGCCTTCTTTTCCTCGGCTGCCTTGGCCTCGGCTGCCGCCTTGTCGGCCGCTGCTTTGTCGGCTGCTACCTTGTCTGCCGCAGCCTTATCCGCGGCGGCCTTATCGGCAGCGGCCTTATCTGCGGCTGCTTTCTCTTCCGCTGCCTTCTGCTCGGCGGCGACCTTGTCCGCATCTGCGGTGGCGGCCGGGGTCTCGGCTGCCGGCGGTGGAGGCGGCGGGCTGTTGTTGTCGCAGGCGGCGACCAGCAGCCCAAGCGACAAGGCAATGGGCAGGGCTAGAAGGTGTATTCGCTTCATATCTTTGTCCTCTCCGAAACCGGCATCCGATGTACGGGATCATCGCCCGCCGCATGGCCATAATCTATCGGGAACGGCGCCATGCCGCGACCGTTCCTCATCCGCTGGCGATCGCCACGACGACGTTGACCGTCGCCGCAACGATGACCGTATTGAAAAAGAAGGCGAAGACGCCGTGCATGGTCACCAGCCGGCGCATGGCCGCTGACGTCACCGCCACATCGGCGACCTGCGCGGTCATCCCCAGCACATAGGCGAAATAGAGAAAAGCACCGCCATCCGGCGCTTCGTCGCCCGGAAAGTCGAGGCCGGCGACGATCCCGCTCTTGGGGCCGGGCGCATCGACATAGTACTCGTGCGCGTAGTGAAGGGCGGCCATGGTGTGCACGGTGAACCAGCCGAGCACCACCGATGCGACGCTCACCGCGATCTCGAGCATGTCGGTGCCTTCGCCGTCGTTCAGCGCAAGGAACAGGAAGACGACCGCGACCACCACGACGAGGATGGTGACGAGGAAAATGGCGGCAACTGGCGAATCGGCGTCATCCGGGCGCTGCTGCAGGAACTCCGCCGTGAGGCTGGGAAACTCCACGGCGACGAGAGCCAGATAGATGATGAACATCGCATTGGCGCCGACCGCCACCGCATATCTCGGCGACAGGAAGAGGCACACCACGAACGCCAGGGCACCCACGGCGACGCCCCAGTAGAAGGGCGCGTGTCGCGGCAGGATACGAGCCGCTACCGGTGTCTTTCGTCTGCCTGCCAAAGCCGCCCTCTCCGCCGGTGAATCAGCGACCAGCCGGATATTCGCACGGCGAGGATGCCACATCTAAGACAAGTCGTCGCCGCTCGCGAGGCCGTCTGTGCCAAGCGAGTGTCGAGGGCAACGCCCAGCGGTTGGGGAGGCGCCGGCGGGGGCGTCGCCACACCGCCGCGCCCGTTGGCTTGCTGTCGTCTCAGGCCCAAAAAGGTCGCCCTGACGGCTCAGCTGATGTTGATGTGCCGGGTGACCTGGCCGTTGCTCTCCCAATAAGTGCGCTTGTTGACGATGATGGGATCGTCCATGGCGGGCTGGATCGCCCCGGACGTGTCGATCGCGCGCGAGGTCACGGTATGCTCTCCCGTGGAAGGACTCGGCCAGTCGAGCGACCATATCTTCCACGCGCGCTCGGCCTCCTCGGTGTGGTCGATGGTTGCCGGCATCCACTCCCCGTCATCGACCTTCACCTCGACCCGGTCTACCGGGGCACCCCAGGCTACACCGACGATGCGGTAGTCCGTGCCGAGCTTCGTGACGCGTGCCGGCGCCGATTTGAGGCGCGAGCGACCGACGGAGGTCTCTGCCCAGACCGTCTCGCCGTTATGATCTTCTTGCCGGAGGGTGACGTAGTCGCGTCCCATCAGCAGGCTCTCGAAGCGGCGGTCGCGTACTTCGATCCGCTTCAGCCACTTGGCGTTGGCAATGCCGTACCAGCCCGGCGCGATCAACCTTAGCGGGAAGCCGTTCGGCTCCGGCAATGGCGCTCCATTCATCTCGTAGCAGAGGATATTTTCGGGACTCATGGCGTCTTCGACCGACATGCTGCGGGCGAAGTTCTGCTTGATCTTCTGGTCGCGAACTTCGATCTCGCCGGCATCGGTGCCCCAGAAGACAACCTCTATGCCGCCCTTACTGATGCCCGCCTCTTCGAGAATTGGCGCAAGGGGCGTCCCGGCCCACTTGGCATTGCCGATGCCGCCGGTGAAGAACGGGAACCCGTGATTTCCAGAACATTCGATCGTAAAGACGACCTCCTGCCGCGGACGGGCTTTCAGGTCGTCGAGCGTCAGCGTCATGGGTTTTTCGACGAGGCCGTCAACCTCGAGCTTCCAAGCACTCGCATCAATCGTCGGCCTGTCGAAATGTGAGATCGAGAAGAACTTCTCGTTGGGAATGATCCAGGAATCGAGGTCCTCCCAAACGAGCTGGGTCTGGATCCCCACGGGGTCCGGATTCTCCGTCGGCTGGTCGAGCCACGGAATAACCGTTTCGCCGGAGCGGGCGGGATAAGCATATGCCGGGTGCGTTCGCAGTACCGCCATCGCGGTGAGGGCCGCGCTGCTTAAGATGAACTCTCTGCGTGCAAGGTATTGCATGATCACGACTTTCGCTTGATTGCGCGAATATCAGTGCCGCAACTAGAACGTCACCGTAGTGCCGGCGGGGCCGCCGGGTCAATTGTTGCGCTGAAGCACCACCTGGGTGATGGCCGTGATGTCGACGGAATGAGGCGTTAGGCTTGCGGCCGCAAGCGGCTCCCCCGAAACCGGCCAAATCTCAACGGAATCAGGGTTGTGGTGCCGGCAGCAAGAATCGAACTCGCGACCCACTGATTACAAATCAGTTGCTCTACCAACTGAGCTATGCCGGCCCGGCGCGGTCGATAGCACCGAGGGCGCGCTCGCGCAAGGAGATGGTCGGCGATCAGGCGGGCAGTCCGTCCGGCCACATGGCGCCGTATCTGAAATCCAGCTCGTCCGGCCAGCGGACGAAGCCGGAGTTCGGATAGAATGTCACTTCTCCAAAGCGCGGGCGATCGTCGATCTCGTAGAAATCGACCCGGGCGAAGGGGAAGCCGGCTGCCAGCAACTCGGCGGCGCGGATCATCTCGGAATAGCTCTTGGGCATCGGCGGGATATCGTCGCCATAGTACGGCTCCGCATCACTCACCGCGAACGGCAGGCGCTGCCACTC
This sequence comes from Devosia sp. P3_B2, assembly GCF_056402875.1. NCBI lineage: Bacteria > Pseudomonadati > Pseudomonadota > Alphaproteobacteria > Hyphomicrobiales > Devosiaceae > Devosia > Devosia sp. P3_B2. Next base: position 151,387 of record NZ_JBFUGO010000010.1, read on the forward strand.
GCGGCTGTAGGTGGCGCGCTTAAGACCGGCAAAGCGCTCCCAGTTCACCGAGACGAAGTCGGACCGGCCGCCGAACACGTGCAGCCGATAGTCGGCCGGTGGCTCGCCGTGGCCGATGTACGGCTCGACGAGTATCTGGGGCGGAATCGCGCTGTAGACCCATTCGCCCATCGAGCGTCCGAACGGTCGACGCATCCAGCTCTGGACGTGGCGTTCGACATCGTCCCAGTCGGGCTGGTCTGGGCCGGTAACGAAGTAGTTCCCGCCGCTCCAGTTGTTGGCCTTGATGACATAGGGCATCGGCCAGTTCCGTTCGCCGCGCGGCGGCAAGGCCGAGCCGGCGTAGAGCGTCGGCGTTACCCACTCGGGCCCCAGCAGTTCCGCGACGGCGTGCTTGGCGAGGACCTTGTCGGCCAGCACGACCATGCGCGGCGTGCGCCAGCGCAGCTTGGCGATCTGCACTTTCTCGGTGAACCGGGCGGGCCGTAGCAGGTTGGGGTAACGGCCAACGCGGCGACGGTACGCACGCATGACGCGCAGATGGTCGATCAAGCCCTGCATTCGGTTCTCCGCTGCCCCCCGGCGGCTGCCGCGGGCCATCAAGCCGAGAACGCCACGCGGGTCAAGCGGCGCTAGCTCTCGCTGCGCTTCTTCCACTTCTTCAGCACCATGTCGCGCTTCAGGCGCGACAGGCGGTCGAGGAAGAAGATGCCGTTGAGCTGGTCGATCTCGTGCTGGGCGATGCGGGCCGGCAGCCCCTCGAAGCGGCGCTGCTGGCGGGTGCCGGTCTCGTCGTCCCAGGCGATTTCGGCCGTGTAGGAGCGGACGATCTCAACCTCGACGCCGGGCATCGAGACCGAGCCCTCGGGTCCCGCGACATTGGCGCCGGCGGTGGAGATGACCTCGGGATTGTAGAGGACGAGGTAGTCGCGTTTGTCGGGATCGGGGTCGGCGCTGATCACCACGACCGGCGCGACGGCGCCGATGTGGACCGCGGCAAGGCCGTAGGCATTGGCGGCCCTGGTGGCCTCGAGCAGCCGCGTGCCGATCGACTTGAGGCCATCGTCCACCGGCCGCGGCTCGGCCTTGCGGGTGAGCCGCGGATCGGGCCAGACGACGAGCATCGGCTAGAACAGCCCGCCGCGACCCAGCGTCATATCGGTGGCGGACGGGTCCTGCCCGGCCTGGATAGCCTGGAAGGCGTTGGAGTCGACGCCGATCACCGAGGTCACGAGATTCGGCCCCGTACCGGGCTTGAATGCCTCGTATATCGCCTGGTCGCCACCATTGGCCTTCACGCCGGTGCTGGGATCGATCCAGACCTGCGCCATGCCGCCGGGCATGTTGAACGGCGTCGGCGGCTTGCCCTTCAGGGCCTTGGCCATGAACTGGGTGAAGATCGGCACGGCCATTTCACCGCCGGTCGACTGCTTGCCCATGTTGCGCGGCGTGTCGAAGCCGACATAGACACCCACCGCCAGTTCGGGGGTGAAGCCGATGAACCAGGCGTCCTTGTAGTCGTTGGAGGTGCCGGTCTTGCCGGCGACCGGGCGGCCGAGGCTCTTGGCGCCGGTGCCGGTGCCGCGCTGTACGACGCCCTCCATCATCGACGTGATCTGGTAAGCGGTCATCGGATCGAGCACCTGCTCGCGGTTGTCGATGATCAGCGGCTCGCCCTGCTTGTTCCAGGCGTCTGCCACGCAGCCGTCGCAGACGCGCTCGTCGTGCTTGTAGATGGTCTTGCCGTAGCGGTCCTGGATGCGGTCGATCAGCGTCGGCACGATCTTCCTGCCGCCATTGGCGATGGTGGCATAGGCCGACGTCATGCGCATGTCGGTGGTTTCGCCGGCCCCGAGCGCCATGGCCAGCACCGGGTTCAGCGTGTCGTAGATGCCGAACATCTTGGCGTAGTCAGAGATCAGCGGCATGCCGAGATCCTTGGCCAAGCGCACGGTCATGACGTTCCGGCTGCGCTCGATGCCGCGGCGCAGCGTCTGCGGGCCGTAGAATTCCTGCGCGTAGTTCTCGGGTCGCCAGACCGAACCGTCGCCATTGACGATCTCGATCGGCGCATCGAGCACCACCGAGGCCGGCGTGTAGCCATTGTCGAGGGCGGCAGAATAGACGATCGGCTTGAACGACGACCCGGGCTGGCGCATCGCCTGGGTGGCGCGGTTGAACTCGGATTCAGCGTAGGAGAAGCCGCCGACCATGGCCAGGACACGGCCGGTACGCGGGTCCATGGCAACGAGCGCACCCTCGAGCTCGGGCACCTGCTCGAGCTTGTAGGCACCCTCCTTGTCGGCGACCTTGGAGACATAGATCACGTCGCCGGGCTTCAACAGGCTGCCGAGCTTCTTGCTGACCCACTTGATGTCGGGGCCGGCCAGCGTGCCGGTGACCCGGTCCTCCGAGACCTTGCCTTCGACGTCGGTCGCCGGGCGAATGCCGATGCGGCCCTCATTGTCGCCCATCTCCAGCACCACGGCGAGGGTCCACTCCGGAACGTCGCTCAGCGGCTTGATGGCGTTGACCGCGGCACCCCAGTCCGACGAGATGTCGACACTGGCGATGGGACCACGGAAGCCCTCGCCGTGATCGTAGTTGATCAGGCCGTCCATCAGCGCGCGGCGGGCATATTCCTGCAGGTGCGGGTCGAGCGTGGTGCGGACGCTGAGGCCGCCGCCGTAGAGCTCGGCTTCACCGTAGAGCTTGCCGAGCTGGCGGCGCACTTCCTCGGTGAAATACTCGGCTGAGAACAGCTGGCTGCCGGAGCTGCGCGGCTTGACGTTGAGCGGCTCTTCCTTGGCCTTGGCTGCCTCTTCCGCTGTCACGTAGCCGTTCTCGACCATGCGGTCGATCACCCAGTTGCGGCGCTCGATGGCCTGCTTGGGGCGGCGGAACGGATGGTAGTTGTTCGGGCCCTTGGGGAGAGCCGCGAGATAGGCGGCCTCGCTGAGCGTCAGCTCGTAGAGCGCCTTGTCGAAATAGTTGAGCGCGGCCGCGGCGACCCCGTAGGAGTTGAGGCCGAGGAAGATCTCATTGACGTAGAGCTCGAGGATCTTGTTCTTCGAGAACGTCGACTCGATGCGCAGCGCCAGGATGGCTTCCTGGATCTTGCGGTCCCAGGTCTGCTCGGAGGTGAGCAAGAAGTTCTTCGCCACCTGCTGAGTGATGGTCGAGCCGCCGCCCTGGATCGAGTCATTGCCGTCGATGCGGGCCATGACGTTGTCGCGCAACGCGCGGATGACGCCGTCAACGGCGATGCCGGAGTGGGTATAGAAGTCCTTGTCTTCGGCTGAAATGAAGGCGTTGATGATCAGCGGCGGGATGGTTTCGATCGGCTGGAACAGCCGGCGTTCGCGCGCATATTCGGCCAGCAGCGTGCCATCGGCGGCGTGAACGCGCGTCGTCACCGGCGGCTGATAGTCCTTCAGCACCGTATAGTCGGGCAGCGTCGAATTCAGCTGGTTGAGATAGACGGCGGCAACCGCAACCGCGCCCAGGGCGCAAAACACGCCGAAACCGAACAGCCAGCCGAAAAGTCTGAGCATCAGATCGAAAACCCTGGAGCAGGCGCCGGCGGGAGTGAGGCGGGCGCGAAAAGAAGCGGAATCATACCAGACAAGGGCGGAAATGTGGACAAGCCTGCCCTTTCAATACCTTGCGAGGTCGAGCGTGGTGGAAACGTCACTGTGTCGCCGCCACGGTCTTCTGCGTGCTGTCGAAGTAATCGGCGATGCCGCGGGCCAGCGCGTCGACCACGCGGTCGCGCCAGTCCGACTGCTGCAGGTTGGCGATATCGGAGGCGTTGGACAGGAAACCGAGTTCCACCAGCACGGAAGGCACGTCCGGGGCCTGCAGCACGAAGAAGTCGGCCTGCCGCACCGGGAAACGCCGCAGCGCCACGCTCGGCTCCAGCTGGTGGACGATGGCTTCGGCGGCAAGGAAGCTCGACTTGCGCATCTCGCGCCGCATCAGGTCGACGAGGATATCCATGACCGCCGGCGTGGACTGCGGCACGGCAAAGCCGGCGACGATGTCGTAGCGGTTCTCGCCGTCAGCCAACACCTTGTCGAGCACGTCGGTGGCGTTCTCGTCGCGGGTGTAGACGCTGGCGCCGCGAATGTCGGGCTGCTGGAAGCTGTCGGCGTGCAGCGAGATAAACAGATCAGCCTTGTTCTGACGGGCGAGATCGACACGCTCGTTGAGCGACAGGTAGGTGTCGTCCTCGCGGGTCAACGCCACGTCGAAGCGGCCGGAATCGATCAGCACCTTCTGCAACTGCAGGGCGAAGGCGAGCGTGATGTCCTTCTCGTGCGTGCCGCTAGGCGCACTGGCGCCGTTGTCGATGCCGCCATGACCGGGGTCGAGCACGACGAGCGGCCGCGTGGCGGTGACCGGGGCATGCGTGCCGGGATCGGTCGATGCGGTGACGGGCGCAGTGCCCTGGTTGGCGATCGAGGCGGCGAGGTCGGCCGCCACCTTGGTGCTGAACTCTTCCGGCGTCGCCGGGATGAGGTCGACGACAAGGCGGGCCGGCTGATCGGCGACCGCATCGAGGACATAGGCCTGCTGCACCTGCGCCGGCGCAGCCAGCGTCAGCATGGTGCGGGCCCTGCCCTTTTCGGCCATCTCGACGGTATAGGAGGTGACGATGCCCTTCCCTGCGACGTCCGCCGGCGCGAGGATCTTCAGCTCGAACGCCTTGACGTCGATGGCGATGCGGTTGGGCACATCGAGCGAGACGATGGCGAACTCGGTCGGGCCGGAAAGGTCGATGATGAGGCGTGCCCGCTGCGGCGTCGCGGTGACGCGCGCGTCGATGACGTCCGGGTAGTCCTCAATCGATTCGAGCTGGGCGAAGGCCGGATGAGCGATGAACAGACTGGCCACGAGGACCAGAACAATAGCCACAAACCCAGCAAATCCGCCGGTATGACCGCCAGAGCCGGCAGATTTCAACAAGGCAGCGTCGCTCCCTAAAACTTCGCGCATACACGCCAGAGCACTCAGGCGATTCTGCGGCGTTACGGGCCACACGTCGACAATGCAATAATGTGATCGACTTGGAACGGCCCTGTACCCGTGGGTTTTGAGTTTCCTGTTGCCAATTTGCGGCAACAACCCTAAAGCCATCTTGAGGCGGCCTGCTGCCGCCACCACATGCCAGAGCGGCGCAATCGGCGCCCGTGGCCCGGCTGGTCGGCAGCGGCGGATCGGAAATCACCCCAGGTGAACCGGTCTGAAGTGCGGCACATTTGGCGCCTCGTGATAGAATCTCGATCCCCCGGGATCGAAGGACAGGCGGTTGGATACTCTCGCTGGCCTGTTCTCAAGGAAGAGGTCTGATGGCCATCGGGCAGACAAAGAGTGACGCGATCCCGAACAGCGGTTGCGCTTTTGTCGTCGAAGTCCCGGCTGCCTTCGCTCTCCAGTCTCGTGGCGGCGCGCGCGCCGTCGCTTTTACCGGCGCTCAACGCGCTTCCCTTCTAGAACCAATCGCCTCGCATGGCGCCACGCCAGGAGGACCGGCTCGCCGGTCTATCGGTGTCGGCGCGCGACGGCGCGGAGAATTAGTCTATGGCTACAAAGCGCATGCTGGTGGATGCCATCCACCCGGAAGAAACACGGATCGTCGTCACTAACGGCAACCGGCTCGAGGAATTCGACTTCGAATCCGCCACCCGGCGGCAGCTCAGGGGTAACATCTACCTCGCCAAGGTGACGCGCGTTGAGCCGTCGCTGCAGGCGGCATTCATCGAGTATGGCGGCAACCGCCACGGCTTCCTCGCCTTCTCGGAAATTCACCCCGACTACTACCAGATCCCGGTCGCCGACCGCGAAGCGCTGCTGCGCGACGAGGAGCACGACGAGGAAGAGCACGAGCGTGAACACGCCGCTGCTCACGCCCTTGCGCCGACCGAGGCGGCCGCCGATGCCGACCCGCAGTCGACCGAGCCCGACGAGGACGAAGAGCACAGCCATATCGAGCAGGCGCCGACCAGCAACGAGCCGGTCGAAAGCGTCGGTGGCTCGGATGCGCTCGACGATGTGCAGGAGCGCCGCCGCCCGTCGCAGCGCCGCCACCAGTACAAGATCCAGGAAGTGATCAAGCGCCGCCAGGTGATGCTGGTGCAGGTCGTGAAGGAAGAGCGCGGCAACAAGGGCGCGGCTCTCACCACCTACCTGTCGCTCGCCGGCCGCTACTCCGTGCTGATGCCCAATACTGCCCGTGGCGGCGGCATCTCGCGCAAGATCACCAACGCCGCAGACCGTAAGCGTCTCAAGGACATCGTCGGGGATCTTGAAGTGCCGCAGGGCCAGGGGATCATCCTAAGGACCGCCGGCGCCAGCCGTACCAAGGCCGAGGTGAAGCGCGACTTCGAGTACCTGCAGCGCCTGTGGGAGAACGTCCGCTCGCTGACTCTCAAGTCGCAGGCGCCGTGCCTCGTCTACGAGGAAGGCTCCCTCATCAAGCGGACCATCCGCGACCTCTACAACAAGGACATCGACGAGCTGTTCGTGACGGGCGACGACGCCTACCGCGAAGCCAAAGACTTCATGCGCATGATCATGCCGAGCCACGCCAAGAACGTGCAGCTCTACAAGGAAGATGCGCCGCTGTTCAGTAAGTTCAACGTCGAGGGCCAGCTCGACCAGATGTTCTCGCCGCAGGTCACCCTGCCGTCGGGCGGCTATCTGGTGATCAACCCGACCGAGGCACTGGTCTCGATCGACGTGAACTCCGGCCGCGCCACCAAGGAACACAATATCGAGGATACGGCGCTCCAGACGAACCTCGAAGCCGCTGAAGAAGTGGCGCGCCAGCTCAGGTTGCGCGATCTCGCCGGCCTGATCGTCATCGACTTCATCGACATGGTCGAGAACCGCTCCAACCGGGCGGTGGAGCGCAAGCTCAAGGAAGCGCTGAAGAACGATCGAGCCCGCATCCAGGTCGGCCGCATCAGCCATTTCGGGCTGCTCGAAATGAGCCGCCAGCGCATCCGCTTCGGCGTCGTCGAAAGCTCGACCCACAAGTGCCCGACCTGCCAGGGCACCGGCCTCGTCCGCTCGGTCGAGAGTCTCGCGCTGATGGTCATGCGCAATGTCGAAGACCACGTGATGAAGAAGCCCGGCCAGTCGATCAACCTTCGGGTTCCGACCGATGTGGCGCTCTACATCCTCAATTCGAAGCGCGGCACGCTCAACATGCTCGAGGCCAAGTACGGGCTCTCGATCACCATCGTCGCCGACGATCATGTCGGCCCGTCGCACTTCGCCATCGAGCGGGGCGAGGCGCGCCTGACGGATCGCACCGAGACCGCCGGCACGCATGTGCGCGTCGACACCACCACGATCATCGACGCGGAAGCCGAAGCGGCCGATGCGCTGGTCGAGGATGACGAAGAAGAGGAAGAAGCCGCAACCGGTGGCGGCGAGCGCCAGGCGCGCTCGGACGAAGCCGGTGGCGAGCGCACCGGCCGTCGTCGTCGTCGCCGCCGTCGCGGTGGCGAACGCGATGATCGCCCCGCTCAGGGCCAGCCGCAGCAGCAGCGCCAGCCGGTCGAAGCCGCGTCGGATGACGAGGGCGAGGATGGCGAGGGCGATGAGACGCCGCGTCAGGCCGGTGAAGGCGCCGTCGGCGAGGATGGCGAGCCGCGCCGCCGCCGTCGTCGKGGCCGCCGCGGCGGCCGCCGCAATCGTCGTGACGGCGAGGGCGTCGAGCAGCGCGATGGCGCAGTTGCCGAGCCGGCAGCCGAACAGGCTGTCGCCGCCGTCGATGCGCCAGCCGTAGACGTCGTAGCGGAAGCCCCGGCCCCCGTGGTTGCCGAGGAAGCGCCGGCCGAGAAGCCGAAGCGCGGTCGCCGCAAGAAGGCGGAGCCCGTAGCCGAGGAAGCCGCTCCGGTGGTCGCCGAAGCCGCACCGGCTCCCGAGCCGGAAGTCGTGACCGAGGAAGCTCCGAAGGCGAAGAAGCCGCGGGCACGCAAGCCGAAGGCTGCTCCGGCGACCGAGGCAGCAGCCGACGCCGCGCCCGCGGAGACCGTTGCCGAAGTTGCCGTCGCTCCCGCGCCGGAACCCGAGCCCGAGCCCGAGGCAGCCGCTGCCCCCGCACCGCGTCGCCGCGCCAAGAAGGAAATTCCGGAAGGTGAGATCGTCGTGAGCTCGGCGGCCGCCACCGAAGAGAAGCCGGCGGAGGATGCCAAGCCGAAGAAGGCCGGCTGGTGGCAGCGCCGCCTGGGTCTTGGCGGCTAAGCGCCCAACCAGTGATTGAATCGAAAAGGGCGGGATCATTTCCCGCCCTTTTCATTTCAGTGAGCGCCGTCAGGCGGCTCTCGGGGCCGGCAAAGCCTCCCGTCGCTCGCCGCGCAGCACGACGATGCCGAGGACCAGCGTCCAGACTGCCCACAGCGTGTAGCTCATCGCATTGATGGCGCCGGCCATCGGCACGCTGAAGGGCTCGGCCATGCCTGCCACCACGCCGAGCGAGATCAGCACGCCGGCCGCAGAGATGTAGCGGTGCCGCCGGACAATCAGTGCCGCCGCCAGCGCGGTCCAGGCGGCGGTGAACAGGTAGCCAAAATGCTCGCCGACGCCCATGCCGAGATAGCGGTTGGCGGCGTCGAACAAAGCGGTAGCCATTTGCTGTTGCACCTCAGTCGCACCAGGCGCCACATAGCTAGCGGCGAGACCGGGCACGAGGAGCACCCAGCGGAGCAGGCCCAGGGCCTGGACGAGGCCGGCGAGTACCCCTGCCCCGATCGACAACGCAGCGAGGTACCGGCCTCGCTCCCACAGGTGCAGGCCCAGCCCGATGGCTGCCGGGATCATCGCCAGGGCCGCCGCCATCATGGCGTACCAGTAAAGGTGGAGATCGGCGCCGGCCGCCGCGAAGCGGGTCAGCACCTCGCCGGCCGGGTGCCGGAGGATGTCGGGGTACTCGAAGGTCATCTGCAGGCCGGTGAAACCGGCGGTGAAGACGAGCGGGACGGCGACCAGAAGGATGCCGGTCGTGCGGACTTCGGTGGTCATGTCGAGACTCCCTGAAGGTACGGGGAAATGATGCGCCGGAACAGCCGGACGCCCTGTGCGGTATCGGATTGGGCAAACGGGGTGCCGCCGGTGTCGCGGAACACCAGCCAGAAATCGCCCACGAGCCAGAGCAACTGGGCGATATCGTCGAGCGTCCGGTCGTCGCCGAGCGAGGCCAGTACTCCGACGCTCTCGAACAGCCTGAGAAGGGCGATCGTGTTGGCGAAACCGGTGTCCCGGTTGGCTCGGTAGGCGGCGGCGAGTTCCGCATCTGCATTCAGCAGCAGCGTCAGGTCGCGAAAGAAGAAGCGGTAGCGCGCCTGGATTGTGAAGTTGCCGGCGACCATCCGCTCCATCATGGCGATGTCGGGCGTCATGCCCGGCGGGACGGCGTAGTTCTCGGCCCAGGCGGCCGAGATCCGGCCGAACAGCCCGCGCACGATCTCGGCCTTGTTGCGATAGTGGTAGTAGAGATTGCCGGGGCTCATCGCGAGGGCCTCGGCAATGTGGTTGGTGGTGACGGGCGCCGTCCCCTGCTCGTTGAACAGGGCCAGCGCGGCGTCAAGAATGCGGGTCTTAGTATCGGTCACGTCGGAAACTCTGCTAGAGTATTTGCTCTAACGTTGGGATTAGAGTTTTTACTCTAGCCCGTCAACCCCTCTCGCAGCCCTGCGGAATCCGCTACCGTGTCGCTATGTCCCGCGCCGAACGACTCCTCGACCTGATCCAGTTGCTCCGCCGCCACCGTGCGCCGGTGAGCGGCCCTGCCCTCGCCGATGAACTCGGCATCTCGATCCGCACGCTCTATCGCGACATCGCGACGCTGCAGGCGCAGGGCGCCGACATCCAGGGCGAGCCGGGCCTGGGCTATGTGCTCCGCCCCGGCTTCACCCTGCCGCCGCTGATGTTCTCGACCGACGAGATCGAGGCGCTGGTGCTCGGCTCGCGCTGGGTCGCTCGCCGTGCCGAGGACCCGCGGCTCGGCGATGCGGCGGCCAATGCGCTCAGCAAAATCACGGCCGTGCTGCCGGCGGAGCTGCGCGACAGCGTGGACGGCTCCAACCTTCTGATCGGCGGTGGCGAGGTTATTCCTGCGATGGTCGATCTCTCCGCTATTCGTCTCGCCATCCGCGATCAGCGGAAGCTCGCGATCGCCTACCGCAACGGTGACGGCACCGCGACTGAGCGCATCATCTGGCCCTTTGCCATCGGCTTCTTCGATCGAGTGCGTGTGGTGATCGGCTGGTGCGAGCTAAGAGTGGACTACCGCAACTTCCGGCTCGATCGCATCGCGCAAATGGAGGTACTGCCTGAGCGCTATCCGCGCCGCCGTGCCGTCATGCTGAAGGAGTGGCGCGAGCGCGAGGGCATCCCGGTCCGCTGACCACTGCCGGAAACTGTCAGTGCCCACGGCTATCCCGTCTCCACCAACAACGGAGACGACAAATGCGCACCCTCAACTACCTGCTCCTCGCCGTCCGCGACCCGCTGAAGAGCGCCGAGCTCTACACCCAGCTGCTCGGACGCGAGCCGGTCGAGAAGGCTTCAACCTTCGTGCTCTACGTGCTGCCGACTGGCCTCAAGATCGGGCTGTGGCTGGCAGACGAGATGGAGCCCAAGCCCAACGCCGCCGGCGGGGTCGAGATCTCCTTCAGCGAAGAGAGCAAGGACGCGGTCCGTGCCACCTACGCGGAATGGACCAAGCTCGGCGTAAAGGTGGTGCAGGAGCCGACCGAGATGGATTTCGGCTTTACCTTCGTGGTCGAGGACCCCGATGGCCACCGGCTGCGGCCGTTCGTGATCGCTGATCAGCCGCGCTAGCCGCGGACTTCAGGCGGCAGATGCCTGTAGACGACGTCCTCGGGGTCCTGGCGCGGCGCAAGATCGTCCCGCACCGCCCCGAGGCGCTCGGCCACCGCGATGGAGCGGCTGTTGGCCGGATCGAAGTAGCTGACGAGGGTCGGCAGCCCAAGCTCGGCAAAAGCCCAGTCGCGCAGCGACGTTGCGGCCTCCGTCACATAGCCCTGCCCCTCAAAACCCTCGTAAAGGAGCCAGCCCAGTTCCTTCTTCGGGAACAGCGGCCCGTGATTGATCCCGACCTGCCCGACGCAGTGGCCGGCTGCCGTGACGTCGATCATCAGCGCGCCGTGCCCGAACAGCGACCAGCAGGCGATGTCATGGCAGAACAGCCCCCACGCTCGCGCCTCGTCGAACGGCCCGCCCATGCCCGTCGACCGCGACGATGCCATCAAGTCGCGATAGGCATCGAAATCGGCAAGCACCGGCGCCCGCAGCACCAGCCGGGACGTTCGCAGCGTCGGGATCGTGCCGCTGAGCATCACTTCCCCCTCAGGAAATCCCCGATCCGGTTCAGCCCCTCGTCGATAGTTGCCCGCGTCCCGGCATATGAGAACCGCACGAAGCGATTGCCGTTGAGGCGGTCGAAGTCGATGCCGGGCGTGGCGGCTACCGCGACCTCGTCGAGCATCTGCATGCAGAAGCTCAGCGAGTCGTTGGTGAAGCGCGAGAAGTCGACATAGGCGTAGAACGCGCCGTCGCCCTCGTTGGCCGAGGCGAGACCGAACTGGGCAAGCCCTTCGGCCAGCACGTGCCGGTTCACCGCATATTGCGCCTTCTGTTCCTCGGAATAGTCCCGCTCCCCCAGCGCCACGCGGCCGGCGATCTGGCTGAGCGTCGGGGCGGCGATGAACAGGTTCTGCTGCAGGATGTTGGTGCGCCGGGTCAGTTCCCCGGGCAGAACCATCCAGCCGATGCGCCAGCCCGTCATGCAGTAGTATTTCGAGAAGCTGTTGATGATGATGGCGTCAGTGGTGAACTCGAGCGCCGAGACCGACGGTGCCCGGTAGTCGAGCCCATGATAGATCTCGTCGGAGATGAAGCGCACGCCCAGTTTGGCGCAGACCTCGACGATCTCCTTGAGTGCCTCGCGCGTCACCGCCGCTCCGGTCGGGTTAGCCGGCGAGGCGAACAGCAGGCCGTCAAACTTCTCCCGGGCATAGGCGGCTTCTACATCGGCTGCCGTCAGCCGCCAACCGGCCGCGGCGGAAACGGGGATCTCCACCGCCTCCATGCCCAGGCCATCGAGCGTGTTGAGATAGGCCGGATAGCCCGGCCGGGTGACCGCAATCTTCGCCCCGCGCTCGAATGCGCCGAGAAAGGCGAGAATGAAGCCCGAGGACGAGCCCATCGTCACCACGATGCTCTCCGGATCGACGGTGACACCGTGCTGATCGCGGTAGTAGCGCACCAGCTCGCGACGCAGTTCGATCTGCCCGGCCGAGTGCGTGTAGTGCTGCGGCAGGTCGAGCGCGGCGGCCACCGCCTGGCGCACCCGAGGTGCCGGCGGAGCGCCGGGCTCGCCCGATTCCATATGCATCACGGTCCGCCCGCTCGCCTCGACGAGCTTGGAGCGAGCAGTGATTTCCATCACGTAGAACGGCCTGAGGCCGGTGAGTTTGCCGGGGTCTTCCATGGCGCCTTGGCTACGGGAATTGCCCCGCCGCCTCAACTAGAATTGAAGCCGGTGCGGGCGGTCCGTCCACCTCTCATGGCAAAATCACTCTAGTCTGCTAGACAGTGGCCGAAACGGGCCACTCCGGAGAACTTATGTCGCGCCTCACAACCACCCTCGTCCTGCTCGTCGGCCTCCTGGCTGGCGGCCTCGGTGTCACGCTACTGTCGCCCCCCCGGGTCGACGAGGCGGCGGCACGTGCCATTGCCGAGGACGTGGTGGCCAAGGCGAAGCCGGAGCCAGGGCTCACCGCCTCGGCCGTCGAGACCATCGTCGCCGACCTGATCGCTCGTCAGCCGAAACAGGATGTGCCGCAGGCCGCCGGGAAGGTCGATCAGTCGACGCTGAACCCGATGATCGAAGACTACCTGATGAGCAACCCGCGCATCCTGCAAAAGGTATCCGCGGCGCTCAACGCCGAACTCACCGCCGAGCGGACGGCTGCCACGCGGACGGCGCTCACCGAGCTGAAGCCTGCCATCTTCGAGGCGGAAGGCCAGATCGTCCTGGGCAACCCGAACGGCGACGTCACCTTGGTCGAGATGTTCGACTACAATTGCGGCTACTGCCGGCAGGCGCTGCCCGACCTCGCGGCGCTGCTCGATACCGACAAGAACCTCAAGGTGATCCTCAAGGAATTCCCGATCCTGTCGCAGGGCTCGGTCGACGCGGCGCGCATCGCGGTGCAGGTCGCCGAAACCGATGTCGACTACTGGAGCTTCCACCAGGCGCTGTTCACCAGCCGCGGCCAGGTCGACAAGGCAGCGGCGCTGAAAGCGGCGGCCGACCTCGGGCTGAACCCTGTGACGCTCGAAATGGGAATGAATACGCCCAAGGTCGGCTCGGTCATCGAGCAGAGCTACCGGATCGCCGACCGGTTGAAGATCACCGGCACGCCGACCTTCATCATCGGCGAAGAGGTCATCCCCGGTGCCATCGGCCTCGATGCGCTGAAGACCCGGATCGCCAATATGCGCGCCTGCGGCGCCACCGTGTGCCCCGCTACCGACCAGCCGGGCTGATCCGACGGCCTTCCCTGCCGCAAATCCGCCCTTTTTCGTGCATTACTCCGCGCCACGCTTGCGCCCGCTGGGGGGCCAGTGCAAAAGGCACGAACCATGGCTCACCGCGTTCTCGTCCTCAACGGCCCGAACCTCAATATGCTCGGGACCCGCGAGCCCCAGACCTATGGCACGCAGACGCTTGCCGACATCGAGAAGATGGCGATTGCCGAAGGCAAGGCGCTGGGTCTCGAGGTCACCTGCAAGCAATCCAATATCGAAGGCGAGCTGGTTACCTGGATCCAGCAGGCACTGGGCAGTTTCGACGCCATCGTCATCAACCCCGGCGCCTACTCGCACACGTCGATCGCCATCCACGACGCCTTCCGGGCCGTCGGGTTGCCGGTGATCGAAGTTCACCTGTCGAACATCTACACCCGTGAGGCGTTCCGCCATCACTCCTACGTTTCGCCGGTGGCGACCGGGGTGATTTGCGGTCTGGGCGCTACCGGATATAGGCTGGCGCTCCACGCACTGGCCGAAAAACTCTAAGAGGCAGAATATGACCAAGGCGTCCCCCAATTCCGATCAGGAACTGATCGAGGCCATTGCCAAGCTGCTCAACGAGCAGAACCTCGCGGAAATCGAGATCGAGCGCGACGACCTGCGCGTTCGGGTCACGCGCTCATATGCTAGCCAGGCCGTGCAGCAGGTGGCCGTTCCGGCATACGCACCGGCCCCGGTGGCGCACGCTGCCCCTGCCTCGGTCGCGCCGGCCGGCGCTGCCGCCGGCATTGCGCCGACGCATGACGATCTGAGCTCCAACCCCGGCACCCTCACCTCGCCGATGGTCGGAACGGCTTATCTGTCGCCGGAGCCGGGCAAACCGACTTTCGCGTCGGTCGGATCCAAGGTGTCGGAGGGCCAGACGGTCCTCATCATCGAAGCGATGAAGACGATGAACCAGATCCCGGCGCATCGCTCGGGCACGGTGACGCGCATCCTGGTCGAGGATGGCTCGCCGGTCGAATACGGCCAGCCGCTGGTCGTGATCGAGTAACGGCCAGATGTTCCAGAAGGTCCTCATCGCCAACCGCGGCGAGATCGCGCTCCGCATCCTCAGGGCCTGCAAGGAGCTCGGTATCCAGACGGTCGCCATCCACTCGACCGCCGATTCCAACGCCATGCATGTGCGCCTCGCCGACGAAAGCGTCTGCATCGGGCCGCCGCCGGCCAAGGACAGCTATCTCAACATCCCTTCGATTATGGCGGCCTGCGAGATCACCGGCGCCGACGCCGTGCATCCGGGCTACGGGTTCCTCTCGGAGAATGCGCGTTTCGCCCGCATCCTCACCGAGCACAAGATCACCTTCATCGGCCCCTCGTCGCACCATATCGAGATCATGGGCGACAAGATCACCGCCAAGAAGACCGCGGTGGAGCTCGGCATCCCGGTGGTCCCGGGCTCCGAAGGCGAGATCAAGACGCCCGAGGACGCGATCAAGCTCGCCAACTCGATCGGCTACCCGGTCATCGTCAAGGCGACCGCCGGCGGTGGCGGGCGCGGCATGAAGGTGGCGCGGAACGACGAGGAAATGGCGATCGCCATCTCGACCGCCCGCACCGAGGCCAAGGCCGCTTTCGGCAATGACAGCGTCTATATCGAGAAGTACCTGCAGAAGCCGCGGCACATAGAAGTCCAGGTGATGGGCGATGGCCAGGGCAACGCGGTGCACCTGGGCACCCGCGACTGCTCGTTGCAACGCCGCCACCAGAAGGTGCTGGAGGAAGCTCCGGCACCGACCGTCCCGATGGACCAGCAGCGCGAGATCGGCGAAATCTGCGCCGCGGCGATGCGGAAGCTGAAGTACTCCGGCGCCGGCACCATCGAGTTCCTCTACGAGGACGACAAGTTCTACTTCATCGAGATGAACACCCGTTTGCAGGTGGAGCACCCGGTGACCGAGCGCATCACCGGCATCGACATCGTCTACGAGCAGATCCGCGTCGCCTCGGGCGAGACGCTCTCGATCAAGCAGAAGGACGTTGCCTTTACCGGCCATGCCATCGAAGTGCGCATCAACGCCGAGGACCCGCAGACCTTTGCGCCCTCGCCGGGCAAGATCCAGTTCTACCACCCGGCCGGCGGCGTCGGCGTGCGCGTCGATAGCGCCGTGTACCAGGGCTACTCGATCCCGCCCTACTACGACTCGCTGATCGGCAAGCTGATCGTCTACGGCCGCACCCGCACCGAGTGCCTGCAGCGCCTGCGCCGCGCCGTCGACGAGTTCGTGGTCGACGGGGTGAAGACCACCCTCCCCCTGTTCCAGCGGCTGATCAAGGAACCGGACATCATCGCCGGCAACTACGACATCCACTGGCTGGAAAAATACCTCAAGGAAAACAAGGCCTGAGGCTTCGCGCCCGTTAACACGTGTTAACGGAAAATGAACGCCCGTCCCAGCGCCGGTTCAGCGGCCGCATGGCATGTATCTCCAACCCAAGGAGATCGTGCCATGCCGCACATGATCGATTACCTCGACGCCCTCGTCCTGATGCTGCCGGTGCTGCTCGCCGCGATCAGCCTGCCGCCGCTGGTGCGGCTGGTGGTCCGCTGAGCCTCAGCTGCCGAGACTTTTGAGAAACCCCAGCATCTCCTGCCGGTAGCGTTCGGGATCTTCCTTGAACGACAGCAAGTGGTTGGCTTCCGTGCGCAGATAGGTAGTCGGCGCCTGGCGCGCGACCACGAGCCGGTCGCTGATGCTGACCGGCACCAGCCCGTCGGCGCTGCCGTGGGCCAGGAACAGCGGACCCGGGAAGTTTGCTACCGCGTCGAAGCTGACGGCGTCGCTCAGGTGCGACCTGCGATAGATGTCGAACATCAGCAGCCCGGTCCGGGCCAGCGTTCGCGCGAAGGGGATCATCCGGGCGCCGATCTTGTCCGCTGCCACTTCGACGATATCGAGGGCCGGCGCATCGAGCGCCAACGCCACGACTTTGTCCGCCTGCTCGGAGTGCATCAGGAACTGCCCCGCAATGCCGCCGCCCATCGATTCCGCGACGAGGATGACGCCCGGTGCGCCGCGCCTCAGCATCCAGCTCACCGCCGCATCCAGATCGCGCCACTCGTTGACCCCGAAGCTGTAGATCGCGTTCTGCTCAGCCGGCGCATTGTTGTCGTTGCGGTAGGTGATCAGCAGCGTCGGGATGCCTGCCTCGTGCAGGATCGACAGCTGGCGATAGCCATTCTCGCGAATGCCGCCGATGCCATGGACGTACACCGCCCATGGCCCATCCATGTTCGCCGCGGGCACGAACCAGGCCTCGGCCTCGCCCAGCTCGGTGGTGTAGTGTACCGTCTCGAACGGCAGGCCGAGCGCTACCAGCGGGTCGCCGCGATAGCCGAGCTCGAACGGATCGGTCGGCGGGTTGGGGTTGCTCGCGCCGCTCCAGTCGATGCCGCCCGGCGTCAGCAAGTGGTTCATCAGCACGGATGTGCCAACCCCGCCGATGACGAGAAACAGCGCAACCGCAATGACAATCCCAACGATGATCCGCCGCACCCACTTGTTCATCGAACGCCCCCAAACGGCTTGGACAATTGCGTCCCGCGGCCAACGGCGCAAGCCGCTTTGGCGTTGTTTCGTTACCCGGCACGGCCCATATTCGGCTTATGACGAAGAAGACCGATCCGTTCGCCATCGACCTCACGCCCGAACTGATCGTGCGGGCCTACCAGGCCGGCATTTTCCCGATGGCGGAGGATGCGGATTCGCCCGACCTGTTCTGGGTGAGCCCGCAGAAGCGCGGCATCATCCCCCTCGACGACTTCCATATCTCCAAGAGCCTAAGGAAGACGCTCCGCACGCATCCTTATGACGTCAAGGTCGATACCGACTTCGCCGGCGTCATCGAGGGCTGTGCCACGGCGGGCGTCGATCGCGAGTCGACCTGGATCAACCCCGAGATCCGCCGGCTCTACGGAGCGCTGTTCGATCGCGGTGTCGTCCATACGGTGGAGGTGTGGGACGGGCCGGCGCTCGTCGGAGGACTCTACGGCGTGTCGCTGGGGGCGGCGTTCTTCGGCGAATCGATGTTCCACCGCAAGGCCGATTGCTCGAAGATCGCGATGGCGCATCTGCTGCACCGCCTCGTGGCCGGCGGCTACCATCTGCTCGACACGCAATTCGTCACCGATCACCTCCGCACCTTCGGCGGCATCGAAATCCCGCGCGAGGATTACGAGGCCCGCCTCGCCGAAGCGCTGAAGCACAGGGGCGACTATTTCGCATGCGACCACTAGAGCTGCCGCCCGGCTGGGCGACGGGACTCGAACTCACGCCGCAGACCATCGGCGAGTCCGGGGCATTAGTGTACCGGGCCGGCGACAAGCACTTCATCAAGTCCGAGCCGATCTCGCCGCTCGCCGAACTTCCCGGCGAGATCGAGCGCCTGCGCTGGCTGGATGCCACGGGGCTGCGCTGCCCCGCAGTCATCGATGTGACCAAACACGCCGACCGGCACTGGCTGCTGATGACCGCAGTCCCCGGGCAAGATCTCTCCTCGACGTCGGAGATTCCGGCGGATATCGCCGTGCCGCTGGTCGCCGGCGCGCTGCGCCAGTTGCACGCGCTCGATCCCGCCACTTGCCCGTTCGACCATCGGTCCAGCATCCGGGTCGCCGAGGCCTCGGCGCGCTACGAGGCGGGCCTCTACGACGGTGACGATCCCGACAATGGCCCCGCCGATCATGCGCGGCTGCTGGCCGATGCGCCCTTGAGCGAAGACCTTGTCGTCACCCACGGCGACGCCTGCTTTCCCAACTTCATGGCCGACGATGGCCGCTTCACGGGCTTCATCGATTGCGGCCGGCTCGGTGTCGCCGATCGCTACCAGGACCTGGCGCTGGCCTGCCGCAGTCTCTCATGGAATTACGGCGCGGCCTCGATCCCGGCGTTCCTCGAGGCCTACGGCATCACAGAACCCGACGAGGCGAAGCTCGCCTGGTACACGCTGCTCGACGAGTTCTTCTAGCCGGCGAGTTCTTCTAGTCGACTTGTGCGCCGCCGGTGGCGTTGGCCACCGTTGCCGTCATGCCGGCCGCTAGATCGGAGGCCATGAGCACGGCAGCGTCGGCCACCTGCGCCAACGCGGTGACCTTGCGCAGAGGTGTGTCCTTGCCGAACTCGCGGGCGATTTCCTCGAAGGTGACGCCGCGCTCGTTGGCCCGCAACTGCCAGGCTTCGCGCACGCCGGGTGCATCGGGCGAGCCGGGCGAGCGCACCCAGCATACCCGCACGCCGGCTGGCCCGTTCTCCACCGCCAGCTGCCGCAGATAATGCTCGACCGCAGCGCAGGCGATGCCGAACCCGCCGACATGGCTATAGGCCTCGCGTGCTGCGTTGGCGGTGATCCCGACAATCGCGCCGCCACCATTCTCGGCCATATGCCGCGCCACGGCGGTACCGGTGTAGAACCAGTTCCGCAATGCCACCTCGACGATGCCGAAGAACCGATCGAACTCCATCTCGGTCAGCAGTTGGCCCTGCGTGTCGACCCAGCCGCTGCCGTTGAACATCACCTTCACCGGGCCGGCCTTGGCGGCGATATCAGCCAGATGCGCCTCAACCGCCTCCCGATCGGTCGCGTCGACGGGTGCAACCTCCGCCTTGCCGCCCCCGGCCCTGATTGCTGCGGCCACCGTTTCCAGCGTGTCGGCATTGCGCGCCGCAAGGAACACCCGCGCTCCCTCACGGGCGAAGGCCTTGGCGACCGCCCCACCCACGGCGCCGGAACCGCCATAGACGATCGCCGTCCTGTCCCTCAGCAACATGATCAGTCCTTGACCTTGAACAGGAGGGTCGTCTCCCACTTCGCGGGGTCGGGCTCCTCCTCGGGGCTGTTGTGGTAGATCTCGAGCCGGGCCGCGAAATGCTCGCCATCCGGCCGCTCGACCATGTCCCACTGGATGCCCTTGTGCTTGGCCCAGCCGATCAGCAGGGCGGTGACCTCCATCAGGTCGTCGTAGTGCCCGAAATAGGTCATTTCGACATAGCGGCCAGCCGGCAGCACGCCGGTGACGAAGCGGCCGCCCGGCGTTGCCGATCCCTTGATCGGCGCGCCGAACTCGATCTCGAGTTCGGGCATCTTGACGATGTTGAACTTGAAGAAAGCTGGGCCAACCTGCTGGAGTTTCTGGGTTTCGATCGTATCGAACAGCTCGCCCATGGCGGGACCGATGGCTTGGTCGAACGGAATCAACACCTGCTGGCGGACCGCCACATAGGGTTGCGCCGGGCGATCAACCAGCTTGGGCAGTGTCAGCATTCTTCTTCTCCTCATTGCTCCTGCGGCGCGCTGCGACGATGTCCTCGGCCACGCCATCGCTGCGCGGCCGGCCCTTGGGGCTCCAGTCTTCGTCGATGAACTGCGCGACGTAGCGGTCGAACACGTCGAAGCCGCTCTTCCAGCCCCAGCCATGTCCATCGCGCTCCTCCACGCTGATGAACGGCGTCTGCCGGAAGTACATGCGGGTCTTGCCGGCCTCGTCGACGAAATCCATCGTCACGACGGTCTCGAACCCGTCATACTCGTTGATGTAGGTGAAGCTCAGCCTGCCCGGCTCGTCGATCTCGAGGTACTCGCCGCGGATCCAGTGGGCATGACCGGGGCCGTTGCTCATGCAGCGGCGCCACTTGCCGCCGACCCGGAAGTCGATCTCGCAGCTCAGCAGCGCATAGCCCTCGGGCCCGTGCCAGCGCACCATGTGCTCCGGTTCCTTGAACATCAGCCAGACCAGGGCCCGCGGCGCGTCGAACAGCCGGTCGAACTCCAGCACCAGCGCAGCCTGCTCGGCGGTGACGCTATTGCTTTGGGCCATTCGGGTTCCCCTTCTGCAGTTCGGCGAGATACGCATCCATGCGCGCGAAATTGGCGTCCCAGTGCCGCCGGTAACGTTCGACCCAGTTGGCCAGTTCAGCGAGCGGCGCTGCGTTGAGCTGCACTGGCCGCCACTGGGCATGCCTGGTCCGTGCGACGAGGCCGGCCTGCTCCAGCACCTTGAGGTGCCGGGAGATGGCCGGCATCGAGATGTCGAAGGGTGCGGTGAGTTCGCTCACCGACGCCTCACCTTCACTCAGGCGCTGCAGGATCGCCCGCCGCGTTGGATCGGCCAGTGCAGACAGGGTGAGGCTGAGGGCGTCGGTCGTCATATTTCGCACATGTGTTAAATAACACATCTGTTAAATATGAGCTGGAGTTCGGAGTCAATATCCTCGCCTACCCGCCACCACCGATGCCGCCATAGCATCGCGGATTCGGAAGCATCAGCGCCCCAACCGAAACGTCACTTCCGTCTCCCACTTCTGCGGATCGGGCTCCGTCGCCGGGTCGGTGCCGTAAATCTCGAGCAGCGCCGCATCGTATTCGCCAGCGGCCTGCTCCGGCATCGCGTGCGAGATGCCCTGTTTGCCCAGCCACTCACCGAGCGCGACGTTGGCGTCGTAGAGGCCGTCATAGGGGCCGGTATGAACAAGCGTCGCAAAGCGGCCGGCCGGGATGGTGCCAGTCCTGACCCGGCCGTCGCCGGTAAGCAGCGACCCGGTTGGAAAGCCAACCTCCATCACCATCGGCCCGTCCTCGGGCATGGCGATATAGCTAAAGAACGGTGCCCCTGTCGGCGCAGCGCCTTTCGAGCCGAGCCAGCCGGCCACCTCGCCGATCAACGGCGGTGCCTTGGAGGGAATTTCGTTGCGATCGAGGCTGATGCGGATGGCCGCGAACGGCTGGTCCGGACGGGTAACGATCTGGGGTTCGCTGAGCATGGTCTGGTCTCCTCTCGTCGTGACGGGAAGAGCTAAACCACAAAAACAGCGCCGGATTTGATCGTGGTTGCGGTGCGTCAGCCGCCGGAGCCGGCATCCGCCGACGGGGGCGGCACGTCCGAGCTCTGCTTACAGTCGAGCAGCCAGATGTCGTACACGGCGTGGTCGATGGCGTTGAGCGCCGGGCTGTCGGCGAACATCCACCCTGTGAAGATGCGCTCGATGGAGCCCTTGAGGCTCACCTGGTCCACTTCGACGAACACCGAGGTGCGCTGCGTCTCGGTCGGCGGGCGGGTGTAGCAGGCACGCGGGGTGATCTGCAGCGCCCCGAACTGCACCGTCTCGTCGATATAGACGTCGAAGGTGGTGATGCGGCCGGTGATCTTGTCGAGCCCGGAGAACTGCGCCACCGGGTTGGCGATGGTATCGGCCAGCGCTGGCGTCAGCAGCATGGCGCAGGCAAATGCCGTGGCCAGTCCCTTGAGGACCCGATGTATGGGCGCGCCGATGGTGGTCAGCTCAGGCGTCAGGCGACCAGGCGTCATAGTCGCCCGTGACGCGCGGACGCTCGCCCTTGCTGAGGAGGCTGCCATCCGGGCGGTAAGCCAGTGCCGTCCCGGTGAGGTTTGGCTGGTGCGGCTGCTGCCAGGTGCGCGCGGCATATTCCTGCTCGGTGGGCGGAGTGTTGGTGCGATAGTGCATCCAGCCATACCAGCCGGGCGGAATGGTGGTCGGTTCGGCATAGCCGCCGGCATAGACCACCATGCGGCGCTCATAGCCGTTCGGGCCGGGCTTGGCGCCCTTCTTCGAGCGGTAGTAGCGGTTGCCCGCTTCGTCGGCGCCGACATACTCGCCGTGCAAGGCCGTCCAAAGGCGCGTGCCCCAGGTGTTGCCCCGCCACCAGGCGAAGATCTCGATCAGGAAGTCCTTCCAGCCGCCGCGTTCCATACCGTCTAACCCGTTGTGGGCGGACCAAATCGTCCGCCGTTTCTGCCGATGGCTCTAACATGCCGGGGGGGCACACGCCTAGGGGTAAGGCGAGGTCGGCGCGCCCTCTACCTATGGTGTGCCGACCCACCAGGAGGGGCTGTGTATGGTCGGGCATTTGTGAAGGAAATAATGCACTTGACAGGTTTCGCACCAAAAACCGCCCCTTACTTAGCGCCACCTCCTCACCTTCGCGCGATGCTCAAAGATGGCCAAAGAGTGGCGGGTTTGCCGTGGTTTAGGGCCGGTTTCGTCAGCGATCCCATAGGTCGCGGTACGGAAAATTGACCATCGATTCCGTCGAATCGAGCTTGGAACTTTTCCCCGCAATCCACATATGAGATACTGGATTTAGCCGTCGGATACGGGCAATGCCACTACCAGTTGTATGTTGTGATCATGCCTCGGCATTGACCGACTCGAACAGAAAGGCCCATCCTTTTGAGGTTGCGCCGGGCTTGTTCAGACGGCACGACGGACGACCGGGACCACGCGGCGACAGCAGTTCGCCGAAGGTCCCAAACGGGGCTCCTAGGCCGCTTTTGGCGGCCAGTTAGACAGCGTCATACAAAGAGGCAGAGACCGTCAGTGGCGGCTCGCGGGCTTTCCTGTCCGCAATATTGGGGAATATATAGAGATGCGCATCGAACGCCGGTACACGAAAGCCAACGAAAGCGCCTATGCGGGGATCCAGTTCCGCTCGACCACGAGCGAGATCAAGAACCCCGACGGCTCGGTCGTGTTCAGGCTCGAGGACATGCAGGTCCCCAGTACCTGGTCGCAGGTCGCGGCGGACATCATCGCGCAGAAGTATTTCCGCAAGGCCGGCGTCGCCAAGATCCTGAAGCGCGTCGAAGAGAACGACGTTCCCTCCTGGCTGTGGCGCTCGGTCCCCGACGAGAAAGCGCTCGCCAAGCTCCCCGAGGCTGAGCGCTATGGTTCGGAAATCGACAGCCGCCAGGTCTTTGATCGTCTCGCCGGCACCTGGACCTACTGGGGCTGGAAGGGCAAGTATTTTGCCACCGAGGAAGATGCGCGCGCCTTCTTCGACGAGCTCTGCTTCATGCTGGCCACGCAGCGGGTTGCCCCCAATTCCCCGCAGTGGTTCAACACGGGCCTGCACTGGGCCTATGGCATCGACGGCCCCGGCCAGGGCCACTTCTATGTCGACCCCTTCACCGGCAAGCTGACCTCGTCCAAGTCCGCCTACGAGCATCCGCAGCCGCATGCCTGCTTCATCCAGTCCGTCAGCGACGACCTCGTCAACGAGGGCGGCATCATGGACCTGTGGGTGCGCGAGGCGCGGCTGTTCAAGTATGGCTCGGGCACCGGCTCGAATTTCTCCAAGCTCCGCGGGGAAGGCGAGAAGCTGTCGGGCGGCGGCAAGTCGTCGGGCCTGATGAGCTTCCTCAAGATCGGCGACCGCGCGGCCGGCGCCATCAAGTCGGGCGGCACCACCCGCCGCGCCGCCAAGATGGTGGTGATCGACATCGACCACCCCGATATCGAGGACTACATCAACTGGAAGGTGAAGGAGGAGCAGAAGGTTGCCGCTCTCGTCACCGGCTCCAAGGTTGTCTCGAAGTCGCTGAAGGCCATCATGAAGGCCGCCGTGAACTGCGAAGGTTCCGGCGACGACTGCTTCGACGTGAACAAGAACCCTGCCCTCAAGCGTGAGGTTCGCGCTGCGAAAAAGGCGCTGGTGCCCGAGAACTACATCCAGCGCGTCATCCAGTTTGCGCGTCAGGGCTACACCGACATCGATTTCCCGGTCTATGACACCGACTGGGACTCCGAGGCCTATCTCACCGTCTCGGGCCAGAACTCGAACAATTCCGTCCGCGTCACCGACGATTTCCTCAAGGCCGTCGAAACCGATGGCGACTGGAACCTGTTGAGCCGCACCAAGGCCGGCAAGGTCACCAAGACCGTCAAGGCGCGCGACCTGTGGGAGCAGATCGGCTACGCCGCGTGGGCCTCGGCCGATCCGGGCATCCATTTCCACACCACCATCAACGAGTGGCATACGAGCCCGGAAGCCGGCGAGATCGTCGCGTCGAACCCCTGCTCGGAGTACATGTTCCTCGACGACACCGCCTGTAACCTCGCCTCGATCAACCTCCTGCCCTACCGCAACGCCGATAGCAGCTTCGATGTCGCGGCGTTCGAGCATACCACGCGCCTCTGGACCATCGTCCTCGAAGTCTCGGTGATGATGGCGCAGTTTCCGTCGAAGGCCATCGCCGAGCGCTCGTACGTCTACCGCACGCTGGGCATCGGCTACGCCAACATCGGCGGCCTGCTGATGACCTCGGGCATCCCATACGACTCGGCCCAGGGCCGCGCCATTGCCGGCGCCATCACCGCGGTGATGACCGGCGTCTCCTACGCGACCTCCGCCGAGATGGCCGGCGAGCTCGGCGCCTTCCAGGATTATCCGCGCAACGCTCCGCACATGCTGCGCGTCATCCGCAACCACCGGACCGCCGCCTACGGCAAGACCGACGGCTATGAGGGCCTCTCCATCAACCCGGTGGCGCTCGACCACGCCTCGATCGGCGACGCGACGCTCTCGACCCGCGCCAAGGCGGTGTGGGACGATGCGCTGGCGCTCGGCGAAAAGCACGGCTACCGCAATGCGCAGGTCTCGGTGATTGCTCCGACCGGCACCATCGGCCTCGTGATGGATTGCGACACCACCGGCATCGAGCCCGACTTCGCGCTGGTGAAGTTCAAGAAGCTCGCCGGCGGCGGCTACTTCAAGATCATCAACAACGCCGTGCCCCCGGCGCTCCGCACCCTCGGCTACTCCGAGAGCCAGATCGCCGAGATTGAGGCTTACGCCGTCGGCCATGGCAACCTGAACCAGGCGCCGGGCATCAACCCGTCTACCCTGCGCGCCAAGGGCTTTACCGACGAGAAGATCGCCGCGCTCAATGCCGCCACCAAGTCGGCCTTCGACATCAAGTTCATCTTCAACCAGTGGACGCTGGGCGCCGATTTCCTGAGGAGTCTCGGCGTAACCGACGCGCAGCTCTCGGACATGAGCTTCGATCTCCTCGCCTTCCTCGGCTTTTCGAAGAAGGACATCGAGGCCGCCAACATCCATGTCTGCGGTTCGATGACCCTCGAGGGCGCGCCGTTCCTCAGGGATGAGCACCTGCCGGTGTTCGATTGCGCCAACCCCTGCGGCAAGACCGGCAAGCGCTTCCTCTCGGTCGAGAGCCACATCCTGATGATGGCCGCGGCGCAGCCGTTCATTTCGGGCGCGATCTCGAAGACCATCAACATGCCGAACGACGCGACCGTCGCCGACGCCAAGGAAGCCTATACGCTCAGCTGGCGCCTGGCGCTCAAGGCCAACGCGCTCTATCGCGATGGTTCGAAGCTCAGCCAGCCGCTCAACGCCTCCATCCTCGCCGATGAGGAAGAGGACGAGGACGATGCGGCCGAGACCATGCTCGCCGCCAACCAGATGGCGCGCGTGCCGCAGATCACCGAGAAGATCGTCGAGCGCATCGTCGAGCGGGTCAGCCGCGAACGCGAAAAGCTGCCGAACCGCCGCAAGGGCTACACCCAGAAGGCCAATATCGGCGGGCACAAGGTGTACCTGCGCACCGGCGAGTTCGACGACGGTCGCCTGGGCGAAATCTTCATCGACATGCACAAGGAAGGCGCTGCCTTCCGCGCCATGATGAACAACTTCGCCATCTCGATCTCGCTCGGCCTGCAGTACGGCGTGCCGCTCGACGAATATGTCGAGGCCTTCACCTTCACCCGGTTCGAACCGGCCGGCATGGTGATGGGCAACGACCGGATCAAGAACGCCACCTCGATCCTCGACTACATCTTCCGCGAGCTCGCCGTCTCCTATCTCGACCGCGAGGATCTGGCCCATGTCCACACCGACACGCCGACCGCGCTGTCGCAGAGCGGCGAAGGCCAGCGCCCTGCCCCGATCCCGGCGCAGAACCTCGTCTCCCGCGGTATGACCCGCGGCAAGGTGAAGGACCAGAACCTGATGCTGGTCTCGGGCGGCCTCACCGCCGCGGCGGCCTACAACCCCGTCGCCTCGATGCAGACCTCAACCGTCACGGCCCTCAAGGCCGCCACGGCACTGAAGATCGAGACCAGCCCCACCGTCCTCAACGAAGCCGAACTCAACCCCATCCCCAGCCCCCCGACCCAGCAGGACGCTGGCCAGCTGAGGGCCCAGGCCCTGATGCAGGGCTATACGGGGGATCAGTGCAGCAACTGCAATTCGATGCGGATGAAGGTGTCGGGCCACTGCATGGTGTGTGAGGACTGCGGGACGACGACTGGGTGCAGCTGATTCTGGAGGCATAAGCGGCGGGCGAGCGGAAACCAGGGCGCAGGTACAGCGGTGTCGGAGACCCAAGTCTCTTCAGCGCCCTACACCGCCCCGGACTCCATGGCGTTTTCCATGCGCGCCTTCGCGGAGGAAGATCGGGCCCGATCATTTGGGAACCTCGTCGCCCTATACGTTCGTGAACTCAGTAGAAGCCTGGATCTATCTACGCTCGACGGCATAACAGTTGCCTTCGACTACCCACAGGCTCTGCTGGAACTCGACAGGGGTTATCCAGCTACTGTCCAACTCACACCGTCACGGGATACTGTGACGGGCATCGCAATGACTCCGTCCGTCCTCCGAAATGGAGTGCTCAAAAGCCACATCGTACTTGATGCCGGCTACGTCATGGCCCTCGAGGAGCCCGACCACGAGTTCTTCGGCCTTTCACTCCATACGCTCGCTCACGAATGCGCGCACGTAGAGATAACCGCAGCGTTCGATCGAGCCTTCCCAAACGTGCTTCTGCGGGAAAGAAGCGCGGGGATGCACGAGGGCATGCGCCAAGACATCATCCAAACATGCTGGGATGAATACGCGGTCTGTTCGATAGTCGCCGGTATGGGCGCTGACCCGCTGCCCGGATACGAAGAAACGCTGGTCAAGGCGGTGGGCGAAGCACGCGCTCGTGCCAACGACTTCATTCGTAAGTATCGTGTCCACGCCGATGTCGGGCAGATGCTGCAGGAGGTGTGCGGAGTATACGGCAACCTCCTAAAGTTTGCGTCCTACTTTGCTGGAACACTTGCAGGCCAGGGCAAGGGTCTGAACGACACTCCAGCTGCCCACGATGCCTTGGTGGGCCATTGGTTTGAACCATACTATGATCGGCTCACGGTAGTTATGGCTGCACTAGCGGAGCGATACCCTCA
The DNA here is from genome assembly GCF_056402875.1 of Devosia sp. P3_B2. Lineage (NCBI taxonomy): Bacteria > Pseudomonadati > Pseudomonadota > Alphaproteobacteria > Hyphomicrobiales > Devosiaceae > Devosia > Devosia sp. P3_B2. The sequence continues at coordinate 179,007 of NZ_JBFUGO010000010.1, forward strand.
TTGGGAGAGCCGTTCGGAGTTTGATCCAGTGGCCGACCTGTTTGAAGACATCGTCCGAGCCGGCGGGGTGTCGATGACACCCCTACCCGACGGAGGCATCTATGCTGATGTTCCTTTTTCGGCAGAGACAATGCCCCTAGTGAGGCATGCAATCAGGTAGACTGACGAGCACAAGTCTCGAGTAGACGACGCAGGTCTTCTGCGTGGGCCTTGTCTTTTGGATTTTATCCCCGCTAACTAACTGCGTTGTACCGTGTGGCTGTGCTTGAGGGGGCATGCATGACGGCGGAGATCGCTGTACTCAATAAATCGGCAGTGGCGCTTGCGTCCGACAGCGCTGTCACGATTTCTGCGGGGCCGAAGGAAGAAAAGATCTACTTCACTGCGGATAAGCTGTTCGAACTTTCGCGCCGCAATCCCATCGGCATCATGATCTACAACGGCATGCAGTTCATGCAGGCGCCGTTGCATATGCTGATCGATAACTACCGACAGAACTGCCAATCATTCGATCACGTGCAGGATGCTGCGGTTGATTTCCTCAATTACCTCAACAGGTGGGGGCAATCAGCACCGGATGAGGTGATGGAGCAGGTGGTAGAATCCGTTCTATTACCCGTAGCTGATCGCATTGTGGAGCGCATCACGACAAAAGTAGCCGCTCTGGTTCGCAAGGGACCTAACGAGGGCTTGGGGGACAAGCTCAACGAAGCAGTCGACGATGTCCTCGGCACGTTTGAACGTTTTTACGAAACGTCTAGTGCAGCCGACTTCATCGGTGCAAAACCTCGCATCACGAAGGCTCGGGATACACTCATCCGCAAGATCGTAAGCTCAGTGGGGCCACCGGAGGGCGAGCAACACGAACGCCTGGTCGGCATACTCAAGCAGGCGCTCGTCAAGCTGCCCCTGTCAGACTCGAAGACAGGAATTGTCGTAGCCGGGTTTGGGACTAAGGACCTGTTCCCTACTCTAGTGTCCTATGAGATCGACGGCCTTCTCTTTGGGCGACTCAAGTACCGGCGTACGAACTACGTGGACATAGATAGACGCACTGATCGCGCACGGGTACTGCCGTTTGCGCAAAAAGAGATGGTCGAGCGGTTCCTGTACGGGATCGATGCCGACATCGAGCGAAAGATCGGGCAGTTCGCCAAAGAGACCGTGAGCGAGATCACCAAGGAGGTCTTTGAGTATCTCGACATGACCGACGATGACAAAGCCAAACTGCTTGAGAAGGCTCAGGCCGCCGAGCAGGCATTTCTTCAAGGTTTAAAGGGCACTGCGTTCGAGCAGATTCGCAGTGAAAGCCGCGCTGCTGTGGAAGGGATGGTTGAGTTTATGCCTAAGCCGGAGCTTGCCACGATGGCAGAAGCGCTGGTTAACTTGACGTCGATCAAACGCCGAGTCTCTCGGGGGATGGAGACCGTGGGCGGCCCAATCGATGTTGCTGTCATCTCCCGGTCAGAGGGATTTGTGTGGGTGAAGCGCAAACACTACTTCTCACCAGAGTTGAACCCACGCTATCTCGCGCGCGTTCAAAACCTGCCAATCACCGTAGAGGAAGCGAATGATGGAAAAGCTGCACACGCTTGATCGTCTCATCAAACGCGATGAGGACCGCGACCCCCGCAAGAATTCGGAGGTGTCAGAGGATCTTAAGAAGGTGATCGAGCGCACAAGGGCGAATATCCGGGCGGCCTTTGGCGACGGGAAGCCGGCAAAGGCTACCTTGAAGCGGTAACCTCGGGGGCGACGCTTCTGCTCGGCGCCTGTACGTGGCTTTCTGGGCCGCCCGATGCGGTCTGCTCATCCAACTTATCCCCCTCCCCTCCACCCCGTCATATCCTCCCCTCGTCCGCTGCACCGAAGCGAGATCATGACGAGTGGTTGGTGTGGTGGAGGTTGGGTGGGTTGGCAGTCGTGCCGGCCCAGGCCCAAGTCGCAGCCGGTTGTGCCGTAGCCCTGTCCGGCTGCGGTCGCGCCGAAAGACACCGCCACGACCGGGGAGACCATCCCCCGGTCAACGACCATCTTCCCTCGGGGAGAGGAACTGCCTGCTTGGAAACGTCCGGTGTGGCGACACACCGTGGATCTGGACCGAGGGGATAAGGTTCCAGGCTCGGGCGGGTGGCGCCGGGGAAGCCCCCGGATCCGCTGCGGCAAAGCCCAAAACCCCGATCGGCCGGCGAGGCGTGAGCCTCACACATAACTGCGGACTACCCGCGAGGGGCAAACGCCTCGCCGGTCCTTCGCTTCATCTCCCCACACTGGGGAGATGCGTTCTTTGAGCCCTCCGAAGCCATCTGGCTGTCGGACGCATCGGCACGCCCGGCGCTCACTGCGTGAGGAACGCCGTCGCCACCTCCGGGAGCATCGGCGACGCGATCAGGTCGTAGTGCGTCCTGCCCGGAATGATGGCGAGCTGCCCCTTGGGCCGCTGCGAGCCGTCGAAGCCGGCGTCGCGCTGGCCGCCGCCGAGCAGCTTCCAGAACTCGACCATGTGCTCGGGCCGGATCGAATCCGCGTCGGCGAACACCAGCAGCGTCGGTGCCGTGATCGCCTTGACGCTCGCGGTCCAGTCGTACTCGGGCTCGTTCATTTCGCCGGACTTGCGAAACACCCGCTCCCAGTCAACGTCGGGATAGAGCTCTCCGAGGGGCGAGGTGGCGAGCTGCTGCCCGTATGCCGCCGCGTTGGCCGGCAATTGCCGGAAGGCCTCGCGGACCTCGGGATAGTCGTCGTCGGTGCGGTAATCCACCGAGACCGACACCAGCTTTTCGACCAGCTCCGGATGGCGGAACGCCACCTGCAGCGCCACGCCGGCGCCGAGCGAGTACCCCATGATGCGCGCCTTGCCGATGCCGAGGTGCCCGAGCACCGCCGCGACGTCGTCGGCCATCAGCTCGGCGGACCAGGGCGCGTCGGTGTCCGTGCTGAAGCCGTGGCCGCGCATGTGGATGGCGATCACCTGGTGCGTCCTGGCCATCGCGGCGAGCGGCGCGCCAAACGTCTGGGACGGGTCGACGCCGCCATGCAGCAGCACCAGCGGCGGGCCGTCGCCGTGGATCTCGTAGTAGATCTCGGCGCCGCCGACCGGGACTTTTCCGCTGCTCGAGGGGGTGCTCATCGAATTGTCTCCTGCGGTTTGGGCAATGGCGGGCGCCGCGACAAGGGCCGCAGCGGCAAAGGCGAGGGTCACGAAGCTTCGTCTCAGCATGATCATTCCCTCCAGAAATCAGCGTGCAGCGAGCTGCCGCTCGAGCTTGTCGAGGGCCTGCTTGGTGCCCTCGTAGAAGCCGCCGCTCATCGCAACCGCGAGGCTTTCCGCGTTCTCGAACTCGGCCCGCATGGTGAAAACCGTCTCGTCGCCGAGAGCCTCGAAAGTCAGTGTCGCGAGATAGCCAGGCGGCGCGCCGACCACCCCGGGCGGGCGAAACGGCCGGTAGACGATGCGTTCGGGCGCAACGATCTCGACGAACTGGTAGCGCACCGGATGCTCCCCACCGTCAGGCCGATGCATACTGACGTGCCACTCGCCCCCGGCCCGGAACTCGAGCTTGCTGATGGTGGAGGTGAAGTTCTCCGGCCCCCACCACTGCGCCAGCAGGTACGGATCCTCGAACGTCCGCCAGACCAGCGCGCGCGGCGCCCTGAGGCGGCGGGTGATGACGAGCTCGCGCTGCTCCAGGGGGTCGCGGTCCATGGCTCAGTTCTTCCTCGCCGTCGGATCGGTCGACTGCAGCCGCTCGAGCAGCCCGTCGAGCCGGTTGAGGCTGGTGTCCCAGTGCTTGGAAAACTCCTCGATCCAGCCGACCGCCTCGCGCAACGGCTGCGCCTCGAGCCGGCACGGCCGCAGCTGGGCGTTCCGCCCGCGGCTGATCAGCCCCGCCCCCTCGAGCACCTTCAGGTGCTTGCAGATCGCCGGAATGCTCATCTCGAACGGCGCCGCCAGCTCCTTCACCGACGCCTCGCCATCCATCAGCCGCATCAGGATGGCCCGGCGGGTGGGGTCGGCGATCGCCGAAAGGGTGAGGCTGAGCTGGTCGGGCTGCATGTCCGTTTCTAACTGATCGGTTAGCTAACTGATTGGTTAGTTACAACGGGCGAGATTGGGTGTCAAGGAAGGGGCCGTCGCCATGCTCACGGCTCAAAAGGTAGTCCCCCGGTAGTTCATCGGATGGCCTTTGGGGTAAAAGCAGCGCTGCGACGTTGCGCTGCCCAACCGGCATGACGGCCGCGCGACACCCACCGAGGGGACGAGCCGACCATGAGTTCCACCGCCTCCTGCCTCTGCGGCGACATCCGCATCACCACCTCCGGCGACCCGTACCGCACCGGGATTTGCCACTGCCTCGATTGCCGCAAGCATTCCGGGTCGCTGTTCGGCGTGGTTGCGATCTTTCCAGCGGCGGCCGTGACCATCGAAGGCATCACGCACGAATATGCCGGGCGGCACTTCTGCCCCCGCTGCGGGTCGTCGGTGTTCTCGGTGAGCGAGGACGAGATCGAGGTGCATGCGGGGGCGTTCGATGCACCCGACCAGGTGCGGCCGAGCTACGAGCTCTGGACCATCCGCCGCGAAGCCTGGCTGCCGCCCTTCCCGCTCAAGCACAGCTACGAGCGCAACCGCGAGGGCGGCGGGCGCAGCGAGGATTAGGCCGCCGCCGCTCCGGCCCATATTCCGCCGCCGGAATTTACCCTACCCGCAGGATGCACTGGCAAGGCCAAGTCTTACCCCCTAGCGATACTTCGCACTTAAGTCATTTCACGCCTTTGGGAGATAATATGAAACATCTGATACTAGCGGCCGGCTGCGTGCGATCGATCCTTGCCGCCCTCGTCGTCCTTGCCGGCGCCGGCGCTGCACTCGCGGCGCCAAAGCTCGCCGACCAGACCGTCATGACCTACAGCCCCGGCCACGGCACGCAGGTCGAGTACTACGACAAAAAGGGCGGCACCTGGCTCTGGTATCCCGGCAACAAGGTCGTGCTGCCCGGCCGCTGGAAGACCGAGCGCGGCAATATCTGCTTCGGCTACACGCCCAACAGCTACAACCCGGTCACCGGCCACACCGGCGCGAGCTGGGAATGCCAGCCGCTGAGGATATTCGAGAGCGTCGTGGTGGAGCGCGCCGCGGGCGACGTGTTCGGGCTCGCAAAGCGCCAGAAGCCGCCATTCTCCCTCTCTAAGCGCCGCACCACCATCGAGGCTCTGAGCAAGCGGGTCAACTGATCCCCGGCCGACACCTCATCAGCCAACAGGAGCATCGTCATGCGACGCAACGCACTCCCCTCCATCCTCCTCACCGCCCTCGCCCTCGCCACCGGCGCCGGGATCAGCGAAGTATCCGCCAAGGGTGGAGCGCAACTGCTGCCCAAGAGCTCGCTCTATTACAAGGTGAGCACCACCTCCACCAAGGACGAGATCAAGGCGGTCTGCGCCGAGATCATCGAGCGCCAGGAAGCCTCCGCGATCGGCAGGCGCGACGCTTCCCAGCTCTACATGCACGGCATGATCATGGGCGTCACCTGCCTCAAGGTTGATTATTACAAGGCACTGGTCCTCGCCCACGATTCAGGCGATGCCTTCACCCTGAAGTCGGCGTTGACCTACGTGCGCGGCCGCGCCGCCGGCGGTATCACCAAGGCCATCCGAGCGCTCGAAAAGTACGAGAAGGCCTACGACTAAAGCGCCGCCGCTACTCACTAGCGAGAACTTATCCCCCTCATCCCCACCCATGCGATTCTCCCCTCATCCGCTGCACCGAAGCGAGATCATGACGAGTGGTTGGTGCGGAGGAGACCGGAACGCGAGGTGAGGTCTTGCCGATCTCACCAAGGGACGAAAGCTGCCGGGCAAGGGCAGCGGGTGCAGGCGGACGGGCCGGGCCCATTGGGTCGCCGACGTGCAAAGCCCTTCGTTCCCGCGATGCGGCACGGGATGTACCCGAACCGTACCGTGGCATAGGCCCAAAACTCCGATCGGCCGGCGAGGCGTGAGCCTCTTTCATCTGCGGACTACCGCTACGGGGCAAACGCCTCGCCGGTCCCGCTTCGTTCCCCACGGGGAACGGCTCTTTGAAACCTCCGAAGCCCGTGGGGCTGTCGGATGCATCTGTTCGTCCTGCCGCTCGCAACCGCCGCCGTTTGCAAAGGCCCGGAAGGTTGAAACCGGGTCGCCCCGCCCGAACCGATTTCCGTACCACGAGTCCACTTGATCCCCCGCCGATCCGCCGGCATATCGCGCCAACCTTAGCGGGGGGCGCCGCAAGGAGATGGACCTGTGTCTGCGTTGCGTCCCGAAATGGAACTGACCGCCGAGCTGGTGGCGCTGGTCGAGCGCACCGAGCCCGATTCGGGCCCCGCGCCCGGCCTGCCCGAACCTACCGAAGCCGATCTCGCCAACGCCGCTACGCGGCTGCTGGCCACCCGTCCGCCGGGCCCGCTCTGGCTCTTCGCCTATGGCTCGCTGATCTGGAAGCCCGAGCTCGAGCATCTCGAGACGTGCCCCGCCCTGGCGCGCGGCTGGCACCGCCGCTTCTGCCTGCGGCTGACGCGCTGGCGCGGCACCCGCGAGGTGCCCGGGCTGATGATGGCGCTTGATCGCGGCGGCAGCTGCGCCGGCCTCGCCTACCGGCTGCCTGATGCCGATCCGCACGGCCAGTTGATGCGCCTCCTGGCGCGGGAGACGGATAGCGCACGGCCGACCAACGTGCCCCGCTGGGTCCGGCTCGTGACGCCCGAGGGCCCGCTGGTGGCGCTGGCCTTCGTCGCCTCGCCGCAGGGAGCCATCTATGCCGGTCGCCTGCCGCATGAGGTGGTGGCACGCACCCTCGCCCGGGCCGCGGGACACTGGGGGTCGGGTGCGCAATACCTCTACAACACGGTCGAGCGGCTCGAAGCGCACGGCATCCGCGACCGGAACCTGTGGGCGCTGCAGGCGCTGGTGGCCGAGGAGATCCGGGGCCTCACGCTGCCGCTCGCGGCGTGAGGCTAGAGGTCGGGTTCGCGGATAGTGCCGCCGATGGTCATCTCGACCGCGACCTCATCATCCACGGTGATACCGATCCGCTGCCGCACCGCCGCCTTCAGCGGCAGCAGGTAGGTGTCATCCTTGGGGAACAGCGAGGTCTCGAACTCAACGCCGACGATCGTCGCCCGCACCGGGATCACGCCCCAGCCATAGCTCGCGGCCCTCTTGATCTTGCCGATCTCGGTGGCGATATCACGCGGGATTCGCGCGTAAAAAAACGGCGCCGGGCCCCGCCAGTAGATCACCGGTGCCTTGAACTGCCACTCGACCACGCTCGCGATGCTCCCTCGTGAGGGCTGCTAGCCTAGCAAGATCTCGGCATTGCCATCCACGAAATCCTCGAACAGCACCGTGGTGCGGTCCTCAGTGCCCAGCACCACGGCCATCTGCCCCGGCCCCGTCAGGCGACGGAACGGCACCTGCGGCTGGTCGACGTTGAAGCTCACCGAATAGTGGCCACCGGACAGCGTGGTGAAGGGGATGCCGCGATACGTGGCGGTCGAGGTGACGTGGACGTGCCCGGCGATCACCTGCCGGATGTCGGGATGGGTCTGCAGCGCGTCGAGGAACGGACCGTCCTCGAGGATGCGGATGGTGTCGGAGTTGATATGCAGCGCATTGGCGTTGTGGTGGAGGATGACGATCACTGGCCGCTCGACGGCCTCCGCCAGGTTGCGACGGAGCCAGTTGATCTGGCCGGGCTCGAGCACCCCATCCACCCGCCCCGGCTCGGACGAATCGAGGAGGATCACCCGGTAGCCCTTGACGTCGATAACCTTGTCCACGTGGCCGGTCTCGCCGGCATACTCATCCCCGAACACTGCGAGGAAGGTCGGCCGGTCGTCATGGTTGCCCAGGGTGATGTGGACGGGGACCGTCAGCTTCGAGAGGATCGCCTGCAGCCGGCGGTAGGCCTCTGCCTGGCCGAGATCGGCAAGATCGCCGGCTAGCACGCAGAAATCGGCATCGGCATAGCGGGCGTTGATGGCGTCGACAGCAATCTCCAGCCGCGCGGCTGTGTCGAGTGTCATCGACAGCTCCCCCTCCGGTACCAGGTGCAAGTCGCTCATCACGATGATCTTCAGTGTCACGGCGGAGGCCCCCATTTTCGATTGCCGCCTCCTAGCGAGCCCCGATGACCGAGCCGTGACAGTTCCGGAAGTAACGGAAGTCGCCGAAAACCCTGTTCATTGTCACCGAACTGCAGTCATACTGTCATCGCAGCGTCACACAACTGAGTCCGCCGCAGCGCGGTGGCTCGCAGGAGACCACGCGAATGGCTTGGACGCACCGCCGTCGGGTACCCCTCCTCTCAGCGCTGGTGCTGCTCGCCGGCATCGCGGCTCCAACAGCCACCATGGCCGCGCCGCCCCTCGCCGGCACCACCCATACGTTCCGCGACCCAGTGTTCCGCGGCACCATCTTCTGCGACACGCTTGACGAAGTGTGGGCGATCGCCACGGCCGATGCGCCCGATGACATCTACGCCAACTATTTCCTCACCACGAACGACCGCGACGAGCCGCTCTGCATGGCCATCGCCCCTACCGCAAAGGTGGTCGACGTCGTGCCGGTCGGCGTCATGATCCGCAACGGCGAGCACTACAACGCCTGGGCCATCGAGACCGAGGTCGGAGGTGTCACCGCCTTCGCGCTCTATCTGGAGCACTTCGAGTACACGAGCGCCTGACCTAACCGCCCGGCCCTGCTCGAAAAGTTCGACCAGTCAGCAATTTCCAAGCTAAGCTCGGCGCATGTGCAACGACTACGAACAGCACGTCAGCCACGCCCAGTATCTCGAAGCGGTTCGGGCCCTCGAGCTCGAGACCGCGGGCATTGCCGCCGAGCTGCCGCAGGCCGATGACATCCGCATCGGTGATACGGGGCCGGTGCTCCGTGCTGCCGGCAACGGCGTCGAGATCGTCTCGATGCGCTTCGGTTGGCCGCCACCGCGACCCAAGGCGGCGCCGGTGTTCAACTTCAAATCCGACGGGCGGCATTTCGACAAGTCGAAGCGCTGCCTCATTATCCTGTCGGGCTTCTTCGAATTCACCGGCAGCAAATCCCCCAAGACCAAGCACCGGTTCAGCCTGAAGGGTTCGCCGGTCATGGGGATCGCCGGGCTGTGGTCGGAAGACAGCGATGGCGCGCTGAGCTTCACCATGCTCACCACAGAGCCCGGTCCGGATATCGCCCCGATCCACGATCGCCAGGTCTGCGTTATCCTGCCCGAGGACTGGGCGCACTGGCTGTTCCTCACCAAGCCCGAGGAGGAGCTGCTGAAGCCGCTTCCCGCCGGCACGCTCGAGGTGGTGACGGTGCGGCCGTGACCCGGCCACCGGAACGCTCAGCGGGCATCCTGCTACATCGTCCCGGCACCGGCGGCCGCGAGGTCCTGCTGGTTCATCCAGGCGGTCCGTTCTGGGCGAACAAGGACGAAGCCGCCTGGTCCATCCCCAAGGGCGTCTGCGATCCCGGCGAAGACGTCATCACTGCGGCTCGCCGTGAGTTTGCCGAGGAGGTCGGCAGTGTACCCGATGGTCCGCTCGTGCCGCTCGGCGAGTTCCGTCAGTCCAGCGGCAAGCTGGTCATCGCCTTTGCCCTCGAGGCCGATTTCGACCCGAGCACGCTGGTTTCCAACAGCTTCGAGATGGAATGGCCTCCGCATTCGGGCCGGCGGCAGAGTTTCCCTGAAGTCGACCGGGCCGAATGGATGGGGCTCGAGCCAGCACGTCATCGCCTGCACAAAGGGCAGCGGCAGATCATCGATGCACTGGAACGCTCGCTCGCCAGCTAGAGGAAGCGCTTCGCCGAGAATGCGCTCGGATCGATGAACGGCACCTCGCCCGTCACCATCTCCGCGATCAGTCGCCCGGTCACCGGCCCCAATGTGATGCCATGGTGAGCGTGCCCGAAGGCGAACCAAAGGCCGCGATGGCGCGGCGCCGGCCCGATGATCGGCATCATGTCAGGCGTCGCCGGTCGCGCACCGCGCCAGGGTTCTGCGTCGATGCGCTGTCCCAAACCGGGGAACAACTGGCGAGCAAATGGCTCGTCGCGGTCGATCTGCACCGGGGTGGACGGTGCGTCGCGCAGGGCGAACTCCGCGCCGCTGGTCAACCTTATGCCGCGGACCATCGGCGTCAGCAGGTAGCCGTAACTGGCGTCGAACACCCAATTGGTCAGCGGCCGCGCGTCGGGCTGGCCGTAGTGCATGTGGTAGCCGCGCTTGAACCCGAGCGGCAGGTTATAGCCGAGCCGTTCCGTGAGGTCGCCGGCCCATGGCCCGAGTGCGATCACGGCCTCCCTTGCCTCGAGCACGCCGTCGGCAACCGGCAGACGCCAGCCCGCGCCATGCTGCTCCAGTTGCATCGCGTCGCCGGTGACCATGACGCCACCCAGCGACTCGAACAGTTCGCGGTATTTCACCACCAATCCGCCCGGATCGCGGATGCTCCACGGGTCCGTCCAGTGTAGCGCACCTGTCAGCGGCACGCCCAGCCCCGGCTCAAGCCGGTGCATCTCGGCGCCTGTGAGCACAGCGCTGCCGATGCCGAAGCGCCGCACGGCTTCCGCCTTGCGATAGGCCTCGTCGCGCTTCGCGGTGTCACGGAAGAGCTGATACCAACCCTTCTTCTGGATCAGGTCACCGGCCCCTGCCCGCTCGATCAGCGGCGCGTGCTCGCTGATCGAATGGGCGATCAGCGGGGCGTAGGTCTCCACGACGCGACGATAGTGGTCGGGACGGGAATGCCACCAGTACTGGCCGAGGAACGGCGCTATCCGCGGCAGTGCGCTCAGGTGGTAGTGCATGTCCGTGCGGTTGTTCAGCCCGTAGCGGAACAGGTCGCCCAGTCCCTGCGGGAAGGCGTGGGGCATCACCCCCTCGCGCTGGATCAGGCCGGCATTGCCGTAGGAGGTTTCCTCGCCGGCTCCACGCCGATCGACCAGCACGGTCGCCCTGCCCCGCATCTGCAGGTGCAGCGCGACGCTGACGCCCACGATACCCGCGCCCAGAACGATGCTATCGGCCTGCATGACTCAACCCGGAAAGTCTCTCTTGGCGGACAGCTTTAGCGGTGTTCGCGGCCGCCGTAACTGCGTCAGATGGGCAGTACGCGGGAGTATTTCACCTGCCCGAGCGAGAAGCTCGATTCAATCGAGCTGACACCCGCGACCTGGGTCAGCTTTTCGCGCAGGAATGCCTCGTAGGCGGCGAGATCGGCGCAGACGACGCGGAGCAGGAAATCGAACTGGCCGGTCATCAGGTAGCACTCCATCACCTCGGGCCAACCGGCGATCGCCTCGCCGAAGCGGTCCAGTTCCTCGGCGCGCTGGCGCTCCAGCTTGATCGAAATGAACACCGATACCGGCAGGCCAACCGCCTTCTGGTCGATCACGGCGCTGTAAGCCGCGATGATCCCCGCATCCTCCATCTGGCGAATCCGCCGCAGACAGGGAGAAGCGGAGAGCCCCACCCGGTCGGCGATCGCCTGGATGGTCATCCGTCCGTCTTCCTGCAATGCGCGGAGGATACGGCGGTCGATGGCCGTCAGGTCGGATTTGGCAGAATTCACCACTCTTGTCGGCATTTCGTGCAAAAACCTGCGCAACTCGGTGACAGAGCAGTCACAATAGGCGGGAAACACCCCAAAGCCTAGTGCACCGTTAATGTCAGACATTTGGGAGGGGATATGTCGTCGACGGAGCGGATCGCCCTGATTGAGGCGCTGGCTGGCAAGGCTCTGTGGTTGTCCAACTGGATGATCCACCACGCCAACCATCTGCGGGCCAATCCGGACGGGGTGAAGGTTGGCGGCCACCAGGCCTCCTCCGCGTCGATGACGGCGATCCTCTCCGCTCTCTACTTCGGCATCCTCAAGCCTGAGGACCGCGTGGCGGTGAAGCCGCATGCGGCGCCGGTGTTCCACGCGATCCAGTACCTGTTCGGCAAGCAGAGCCTCGATAAGCTCAAGGCCTTTCGCGGCTACGGCGGGGCGCAGTCGTATCCATCGCGCACCAAGGACACCGACGACGTCGATATCTCCACCGGTTCGGTTGGCCTCGGCGTCGCCTTCACAGCCTTCGCCTCGATGATCCAGGACTATGTGCGCGCCAAGCCGTGGGCGAAGAAGCGCGCCGAGGGCCGGATGATCGCCCTGGTCGGCGACGCCGAGCTCGACGAGGGCAATGTCTACGAGTGCTTGCTCGAGGGCTGGAAGCACAGCCTTCGCAACACCTGGTGGATCATCGACTACAACCGCCAGAGCCTCGACGGCGTAGTGCGCGAGGGTCTTTACGACCGGATCGAGGCGATCTTCCGCGCCTTCGAGTGGAACGTCGTGACGCTGAAATACGGCGCCAAGCAGCGCCGCGCCTTTGCCGAGCCGGGCGGCGAGCGGCTGCGCGAATGGATCGACGCCTGCCCCAACGCGCTTTACTCCGCGCTGATGTTCCGTGGCGGCGCGGCCTGGCGCGAACGGCTGACCGACGAGATCGGCGACCAGGGCGCGGTCACCGCCCTGCTCGAGCGCCGGACCGATGCCGAGCTGGCCGACTTGATGGCCAATCTCGGTGGCCACTGCATCGAGAGCCTGCTCGAGCAGTTCGAGACCCAGACCACCGACAAGCCAACGGTGTTCATCGCCTATACGGTCAAGGGCTGGGGCACCCCGCTCGCCGGTCATAAGGATAATCACGCCGGGCAGATGACCGGTGCCCAGATCGAGAGCCTCAAGGCCTCGATGGGGGTTCGCGAGGGGCACGAGTGGGAGCGCTTCGAGGGGCTCAAGCAGTCCGAACGCGAGCTGCAGGCCTTCCTCGAAGCCGTTCCATTCAACACCACACAGTCTCGACGGCTTTCATCCCCCGCCGTCGCGGCGCTGGGGCCGCAATTCGTCTCGCCCGACGTTACGGTCTCAACCAACCTCGGCACCTGGGTCAACCGCCGGCACCTGTTCGCCAACCGCGAAATGGCCGACATCTTCCAGAAGGAGCGGATCCCGAGCGCGCAAAAGTGGCAATTCACGCCCGATGGCCAGCATATCGAGCTGGGCATCGCCGAGATGAACCTGTTCCTGCTGCTCGGTGCCGCCGGCCTCAGCCATTCGCTGTTCGGCGAGCGGCTTCTGCCGGTGGGCGCGCTCTACGACCCGTTCATTGCCCGCGGCCTCGATGCGCTGAACTATGCCTGCTACCAGGACGCCAGGTTCCTGCTGGTCGCGACCCCCTCCGGGGTGTCGCTTGCCGGCGAAGGTGGCGCGCACCAATCCGTCGGCACGCCGCTAATCGGCATGGCCCAGGATGGGCTGGCCTCGTTCGAACCGGCCTTTGCCGATGAGCTATCTGTCATCATCGACTGGGGCTTCGATTACATGCAGCGCGACGGCAGCGACCGGGCGGATCTCGCCGACTGGCCGCGCGACGTCTCCGGCGGATCGGTCTACCTGCGGCTCTCCACCCGCTCGATCGAGCAGCCGCCCCGCGAAGTCACGCCGCAGCTGGCCAGCGACATCATTCGCGGCGGCTACTGGCTGGTGCCGCCGACCCCGAGTTGCGAAGTGATCATCGCCTACCAGGGCGTCCTCGCCAGCGAGGCGATTGCCGCGGCCGGCACCGTCGGCGGCGACCGGCGCAACGTGGCGGTGTTGGCCGTTACCTCCGCCGATCGGCTCAATGCCGGCTGGCACGCGGCGCAGCGTGCCCGCCTCCACGGCGACCTCTCGGCCACCTGCCACATCGAGACGCTCCTGGCCGATGCGCCCGACACGGCGGCACTCGTCACCGCCATCGACGGCCACCCGGCAACGCTCGGCTGGCTCGGAAGCGTCAGGGGGCATCGCGCCATCACTCTGGGCGTCGAGCACTTCGGCCAGACCGGCACGGTGACCGATCTCTACCGCCATTTCGGCATCGACGCGGCCGCCATTGCCAACGCGGCGCAGAGCCTCTTCGGAGGGCGGCGATGACCGGAGATCGCTCAAGTTTTCGGCAGTCGCGCACTGGGCGCGAGAGTTGTCCACGAATCCCTGACATTCGCCTTGCCAAGCCAATCCGGAGTTGTCAGACATATGTCATACGGCAGATTTCGAGGGGAAATCGATCTGCCCAAGACCGGTTGCCGGGTGAGGCGTCTATACCCGGCCGCCGCGCATGCCACCCCCGAGCGGAGCAGCCATCATGCACCGCTTCGTCCGGGGCACAGGGGACGTCAAATCGGCTCTGCAACAAGGAGGGAGCTATATGAACGCGTTGCTGAAATTTGTCGGCGCGCTGGCGCTCGCTGCGGGATTGACCGCGGCACCAGCGCTGGCCCAGACAAAGCTCACGGTGCCAGGCGGTTCTACAACCGGCACCTACATGGACTACATGAAGACGGTTTATGCACGCGCATCGGGCTCCGAGCTCCTGCAGGTGCCGCTCACCAGCTTCGACAACGAGTACCAGCTCACCCCGCTCGCGGCCGAAAGCTGGACCCAGTCGGAAGATGGCCTCACCTGGACCTTCAAGCTGCGTGACGGGCTCGTCTGGAGCGATGGGCAGCCGCTGACGGCCGGCGACTACGTCTTCGCCCTGCAGCACGCTGCCACCAGCGGCTATGATTTCGCCTGGTACTGGGACTTCGCCGGCGGCATCAAGAACTGGAAGGAAGTCACCGAAGGCAAGGCCGGTCCCGAGACCCTCGGCCTCAAGGCCGTCGACGACAAGACCCTCGAGATCACCTCGACCGCATCCAAACCCTACATGCCGAGTGTGGTCAGCCTCTGGTATCCGGTGCCCAAGCATCAGTTCGACAAGTTCGGCGATGACTGGTCCACCGCCGTCGAGAACGTCGTTTCCTCCGGCCCGTTCAAGCTGCAAGCCTGGGAGAAGTCGAACAACTCGGTGACGCTCGTGAAGAACGAGACCTACACCGGCCCATGGCCGGCCGAGGTCGATGAACTCACGATCGACCCCTCGCTCGGCGCCCCCGAAGTCGGCATGCCGGCCTTCCTCGCCGGCGATGTAGGCTACACGTGGCTCAACGCCGGTCAGATCCCGGTGGTGAAGCAGCGCTTCCCCGACGCGATCCGTACCAACACCGTGTTCGCGACCTCGTACCTTGCGTTCGACCTCGAGAAGGCGCCGTTCGACAATGTCGACGTGCGCCGCGCCCTCTACTACGCCGTCAATCGCGACGAGCTGACCCAGACGGTACTCAAGGACATCGCTATCCCGGCGCATTCGATCCTCGCGCCCGGCTATCCTGGGTACAGCGAGAAGATCGCGGCTGAGGCCGTGTTCGACCCGCAGAAGGCCAAGGACCTGCTTGCCAAGGCCGGTTATCCGAACGGCGAAGGCTTCCCGACCATCGAGGTCTGGTTCCGCGAGGAAGGCGGCTATAA
Source organism: Devosia sp. P3_B2 (assembly GCF_056402875.1). NCBI lineage: Bacteria > Pseudomonadati > Pseudomonadota > Alphaproteobacteria > Hyphomicrobiales > Devosiaceae > Devosia > Devosia sp. P3_B2. Next base: position 194,426 of record NZ_JBFUGO010000010.1, read on the forward strand.
CGGCGCCATCCTGCCCCCGATGGCCCAGTACCTGCAGGCCCAGTTCAAGGACATCCTCGGGATCACCATGAATATCAAGGTGATGCCGGGCAAGGACTGGATGGAAGGCATGCTGGCGCGCAAGAACAACATCTACCTGGCGCCCTACGAGTACGACTATCTCGATCCGTCGAACTTCTACGGCCTGTTCTACAATGGCGGCCGCCACAGCTACCACGTGCCTGAATACGACAAGCTCGTCGCTGAAGCCGACAAGGCTCCCAAGTGGGAAGACCGCGTGGCGCTCTACGAGCAGGCCGAGCAGGTGATGATCGACCAGGGCCTGATCGTGCCGCTGGTGCATCCGATCATCATGGCCGCGGTCAGTGAGGACATCTCGGGTGCGGGCGTCTCGCCCAACTCGAAGGGCTTCACCCCGCTCGATCGTATCGGCAACTTCCTCTACTCGCACATCTCGGTAAAGCAGTAGTCGAACCAACCTCGTGTCCCCCGGCCGACGCCGGGGGACACCCTCCCAAGGGCCAGGGCAGCGCATGACACTCGTCGATATCAAGGGCCTCAAGGTCAGTTTCGCCCAGCATGGCGGCACAATCGAAGCCGTCCGCGGCGTCAGCCTGCACGTGAACGAGGGCGAGAGCCTCGGCATCGTCGGCGAATCCGGCTCGGGAAAGTCCGTGACCTGCATGGCGCTGATGCGCTTGCTGCCTCCGACGGCCAAGGTCACCGCCGACAGCATGATCCTCGACGACGTCAACGTCGTCGACGCCGACAAGCGCACAATGGCAAGCGTCCGTGGGCGGTCCGCCGCGATGATCTTCCAGGACCCGATGACGGCGTTCGATCCGGTGTTCACCATCGGGCACCAGATCGTCGAGACCATCCGCACGCACCGCAGAACCAGCAAGCGCGAGGCGCTCGCCGAGGCTGAGCAGCTCCTGCGCCGCGTTGAGATCCTCAACGCCAAGGAGGTTCTCGCCTACTACCCCCACCAGCTTTCCGGCGGCATGCTGCAGCGCGCGATGATCGCGATGGCGCTGTCCTGCCGGCCCAAGGTGCTGATTGCCGATGAGCCGACTACGGCGCTCGACGTCACCATCCAGGCGCAGATCCTCCAGCTCATCAAGCAGTTGCAAGCCGAGTTCGGCATGGCGCTGATCATGATCACCCATGACCTCGGCGTCATCGCCGAGACGGTCGATCGGGTCGTCGTCATGTATGGCGGCCGGGTGATGGAAGAAGGCCCGGTGCAGCAGATCTTCGATGCACCCACCCATAGCTACACTCAGCAACTGCTCGCCAGCCTGACCGCGGGGTCGACCAAGCAAGCCGCCCGCGACGAGCCGCCAGTCGCGCCCGCGCTCGAACTACGCGACCTCAGCAAGGTCTACAAACTCCGCCGCCAGGGCCGGATCTTTGCGACCTACTCCGATCACCACGCGGTGCGCGAAGTCAGCCTGACGCTGCCGCGCAACAAGATCGTTGGCCTCGTCGGCGAGTCCGGCTCGGGCAAGAGCACCACCGGCATGATGGCGATGCGGCTGATCGAACCGACCAACGGCCGCATCTTCGTGGATGGCTCGGATATCAGCACGCTCGACACGGCTGCTCTCAAATCCTTCCGCCGCCGCATGCAGGTGGTCTTCCAGGACAGCTACTCAGCGCTCGATCCGATGATGACCCTCACCGAGATCATCACCGAACCGCTGCACATCCATGGCCTGATGAACCAGCGGCAACGTGACGACCTGGCGCTGGAGTGGCTGGAGAAGGTCGGTCTCGATAAGAGCTTCGGGCTTCGCTACCCGCACGAGTTGTCGGGCGGGCAGCGCCAGCGCGTCGCCATTGCCCGCGCTCTTGTTCTCGGCCCGTCTGTGCTCGTCGCGGATGAGCCCACCTCCGCGCTCGATGTCTCGGTGAAGGCCCAGATCATCGGCCTGCTCAAGAACCTGCAGCGCGAGATGGGCCTGTCGATGCTGTTCATCAGTCACGACCTCAGCGTCGTGCGTTCGCTCACCGACACGGTCGTCGTCATGTATCGCGGCCGCGTCGTCGAACAGGCGCCCACCGGCGCGCTCTTCGCCGACCCGCGGCATCCGTACACGCGCGCCCTGCTCGATGCGATCCCGGCCACCAATCCGCGCAACCGCCGGCAGCGCACGTTCCTCAAGGCCGCCGACATCGAGGCCGCCGTGCCACGGCTCGCTGCAGCCTCCCTCGCCGAAGCCGCCACCCCCGGCAGCACCCCGCAACTCGTGAGCATCGCTCCCGGCCACCTGGTCGAAGCGATCGTCACCAATTAGGGAGCGCGAGCATGGCCCTCTACATCCTCCGACGGCTCGTCTCGATTGCCTTCACCTTCTTCGTGGTGTCGGTCATCGTGTTCCTGATGATGCACGCCGTCCCCGGCGGCCCCTTTGACGGCAACGATATGCCGGTTTCCAAGGCCGTCCGCGACACGTTGATGGCCAAGCTCGGCCTCGATCAGCCGTTATGGGTGCAGTACGTCAACTACATGAAGGGGGTGCTGACCTTCGATTTCGGCTACCCGTACCAAGCCCCCGGCGAAACCGTGATCAGCCTCCTCGCCGACGCCTGGCCCCCTAGCCTTTTGCTCGGCGGTCTCGGGGTCCTCATCGGCGCACCCCTTGGCATCCTCCTCGGCATGGCCGCAGCCCTCAATCGCAACACCTGGATCGACTATTTCGCCTCGGCGCTAGCGACGCTCGGCCTCACCATTCCGGTGTTCGTCATCTCGATGCTGCTGATCCTCGTCTTCGCAGTCTGGTTCAACTGGCTGCCCGCCAGCGGCTGGGGCAAACCCGAACGCTGGATCCTCCCCATCATCGCCTATGCCGCGATCCCGGTGGCGACCTATGCCCGCTACACACGCTCCGCGATGCTCGACAACCTGAACCGGCCGTTCGTCACGGCGCTCCGCGCCAAGGGGCTCAGCGAGAACCGCGTGATCTTCCAGCATGTTCTGCGCAACTCGGCCATTCCGATGGTGGCGGTGTTCCTTCCCATGTTCATCGGCACCGCCACCGGCTCGATCTTCGTCGAGGCGATGTTCCGCGTTCCCGGCCTCGGCTCCTACTTCGTGTCTTCCATTGAGAACCGCGACTATCCCCTTGAAATGGCATTGGTGCTCATGGTGACCGTCGCCTTCTGCTTCGCCTACCTCATCAGCGACATTGCCTATGCCTGGCTCAACCCACGCATCCGTTTCGGGAACCAGCCGCGATGAGCACCAATATCGACGTCGCCGCCGAACTGGCCGTACCGGCAACCGCCAAGCAGCGCAGCCCCGCCTATTTCGCCCTGCGCCGGTTCCTCGCCAACAAGGCGGCGGTTGCCGGCGGCATCGTACTCGTCATCTTGATCCTCGCCGCGATCATTGCGCCGCTCTTCACCAAGACGGATCCGTCTGCTCAGGCCTTCCTCACCCAGTCCCTCGCCTTCCCGTCCGCCGAGTTCTGGTTCGGGGTCGACGACCTCGGCCGCGATTTCTTCACCCGGATCGTCTACGGCGCCCGCGTTTCGCTCACCATCGGGTTCGCGGCGGCCACGTTCAGCGTCGTCATCGGGATCCCGCTCGGTGCGCTCGCCGGCTATTTCGGCGGCAGGACCGACTGGGTGATCATGCGTATCATCGAACTCTTCTCGGTGGTTCCATCGCTGCTCGCCGCCATGCTGCTGGGGGCGCTCACCGGCGGGGGCTTTCTCACCATCATCACCATTGCGGCTCTGTTCGGCTGGGTGAACGTCTGCCTGCTGGTTCGGGCGCAGGTGAAATCCCTGCGCGAGAAGGAGTTCATCCGGGCAGCCCAGGCGCTCGGGGCGTCGCCTTGGTACGTCATCCGCCGACACCTGATCCCCAACGCGATCTCCCCGATCATCGTCGGCTTCGTGCTGGCCATTCCGCTCGCCATGATGCTCGAGGCCTCCCTGAGCTTCCTTGGCATCGGCGTGCCGCCGCCGACTCCCAGCTGGGGGCAGATGATCAACGTCGGCATGAATTTCATGTTCTTCTACTGGCACATGGCCGTCTTCCCGACGGCGGCCCTGGCCATCACCGTGCTCGCCACGACGCTATTCGGCGACGGCTTGCGCGATGCACTCGATCCCACACTGAAAGGGCGCTGACTTGTCCTCCAATCTCGCGCGGCACTTCCTCCTTCGGGACGATGTCGTCTTTCTCAATCACGGCTCGTTCGGCGCCTGCCCGCGTCCGGTGTTCGAGACCTATCAGGGGTGGCAGCTCGAGCTCGAGCGTCAGCCGGTGGCCTTCCTCGGCCGCGAGTTGACGGAGCGGATGCGTGTCCCCCGCGTCGCGCTGTCGGCCTTTCTCGGTACGACCTCGGAGAACATCGTCGGCCTCGTCAATGCCACCGAGGGTCTCAATATCGTCGCCCAGTCGCTCGACCTCAAGGAGGGCGACGAGATCCTGACGACCGACCACGAATACTCTGCGCTGGAAAAGACCTGGGCCTATGTGGCTCGACGGACCGGAGCGAAGATCGTCACGGTCAAGGTGCCGATGCCCTTCGTCTCCGAGGCGGCGTTCACCGACACGCTGCTGGCGGCGATGACCGATCGAACCAAGGTGCTGTTCCTCAGCCACATCACTTCGCCAACCGCACTGGTGTTCCCGATCGAACGGCCGATCGCCGAGGCGCGCAAGCGCGGCATCTGGACCGTGATCGACGGCGCTCACACCCCCGGCCACATCCCGCTGAACCTCGACGCGATGGGCGTCGATTTCTACTCGGGCAACTGCCACAAATGGCTGATGACGCCGAAGGGCTCGGCCTTCCTCTACGTGCGGCCGGAACTGCAGGGCATGATCAACCCGCTGGTGATCAGCCACGGCTGGACCGCGGACTCAAAGCAACCCGACGCCAAGGGTGCCTTCGGCAACTCGCCGTTCATCGACGAGCTTGAAATGCAGGGCACCCGCGACCCGGCGGCCTGGCTGACTGTCCCGGCCGCTATCGAGTTCCGTAGGGACCACGACTGGACCAGCGTCGCCGCCGATTGCCGGGTGCTGGCGCAGGACACCGCCCGCCGGCTACAGGCGCTGACCGGCCTTGCGCCGCTCAGCACGCCGGAATTCTGCGCGCCGCAGATGGTGGCAATGCCGATCCCGGACACCGATACGGTGGAACTCGCCAAGCAGTTGATGGCGCGCTACTCGATAGAAATCCCGGTTTTCAAGTGGCAGGACCACTCGATCGTCCGGGTTTCGGTGCAGGGATACAACTCGAAAGCGCAGATGGACATTCTGATCGAGGCACTGACAGACCTGCTGGATTTGCAGGGGAAGCCGGAGCTGGCGCGTCAGCATGGCTGACAAATCCGCCGAACTGTGATGGTGGTGCCGGCGCGGCCATTTGGGCCGGGAGGAACAGGCGTGGCACAGGACGGAGCACTGAGCTACCTCGAACCGCTGGAGACGCGGACCCGCGGCGTTGCCGTGCTGGATGCGCTTGCCGACATGATCGAGCGCGCCGGGCTGAAGATCGGCGACCGCCTGCCGCCGGAAATTTCGCTCGCCACGACACTCGGGGTTGGACGCTCCACTATTCGCGAGGCCCTGAACCGCTGGGAGGGCCTCGGCATCATTCGCCGCCGACGTGGTGACGGCACTTATCTCGCCGCGAAGGTGCAGACCTCCCGCGGCCTAGTGCCGACGATGATCCGGCTCGAAGGCGAGGCTCTGATCCGCCTGATCGAGGTTCGCCGTGCTCTGGAAAACGACGTCGTCCGCAAGGCGACGATCAATGCGACCGACGCGCAGCGCGCCGAGATCTCACGGCTATGCGACGTGCTGCTCGTCGAAGTTGCCGCCCGCCGCAACTGGCACAAGGCCGACGCGGCGTTCCACGGCGCCATCTACGAAGCGTCGGGCAACCCGATGTTCGGCGAGATCCTGCACAAGCTCGACGATGCCCTCGAGCGCTCGAATGAATCGCCGTTTGGGCGTGACGACTTCGGCCTCGCCTCGTTCCCGCCGCACCGGGACCTCGCCGATGCAATCGTCGCCGGGGACCCCGATGCGGCGGCGGCTGCCATCCATGTGGTGCTCGATTTTGTCGCCGGCGAGATCCGCGACATCATCACCATCGGCCTGCCCATCGAGGCCGCCAAGAACTAGGTCTCAGGTAGGCCGGCTGGGCGGGCGCGGATAGGTGATCCGCGGCGGCAGGCGATGGTGCACTAGCGCCACGCCGATCAGGCATGCCGCACCCGCTGTCACCACCAGGAACAGCATCTCGATCGGCATGTGCGTCGAGAAGGCCACCAGCGGCACTGCGCCGGCCGGCGGATGCGTCACTCGCAACAGCAGCATCGCCGCGATCACCAGACCGACGGCGATCGTTGCCACCCACCACGCCGCCGGCGCCAAGGTCAGCATGGCGACACTGATCGCAGCCGCCACCAGGTAGCCGCCGAAGATGTTGGCGGGCTGGGCCAATGGGCTCTCGGCCTGCCCGAACAGCAGCACCGCCGTCGCACCAAACGGCGCCAGCAGCATCGGCAGCCCGGTCCAGGCGGCCAGCCCGCCAACCAGCGTCATCGCCACCACGGCGCCGGTGCCCGATTTCAGATGCGACAACGTCTGGCCGCGCGGCTCGTGCCGGTGGATGAAATCAAGAAGGCGGCTCAAGGGAGATACTCAGGCAGGAAAACGGTGCACGTTTGAAGCGCAGTTTGCTGCCTATTTCAAGAGCATACAGCTTAAACTTCAGGCGGTCCGACGAATGTCTATCTTCAGTTGTGCTGATGACGCGACGCTCACCCCTGCCGCTTGGCGCGCTGCACGGCGGCGTCGAACTCATGGAGGAAGTTCGAGCGGTCCCTGGCGGTGAAGCCGGCATTGTAGCCCTTGCTCTCACCAGTCTCGCGCAGGTGCTGGTTCAGTTCGCGCATCGCCAGCGCCATGCCGATCTAGTGCTCGGTGAACGGCTTGCCGGTCGGTCCGAGGACGATCGCGCCCTTCTTCAGCGCCCGGCTCGCCAGCGGAATGTCCGATGTCACGACGAGATCATCGGCTCCCGCATGCTCGACGATCCAGTCATCGGCCGCGTCAGCACCCTGCGGCACCATCACGTTGCGGATCATCGGATCGCGCGACGGCCGCAGCCCGAAATTGGCGACGAACGTCGTCACCATGCCGTGCCGCTCAGCTACGCGCAGCACCTCGTCCTTTACAGGACAGGCGTCGGCATCCACAAAGATCTGCGGCATGGCCAAACTTGATCACTCCGCTGCACAATCGCGCCGCAATGACGGCGCACCCATGCCACGACAATAGCAATGACACCGGATTCGCCGATGCGCCTTTTGCCGCTCTCCCTGCTCATCATCCTGCCACTGCTCGCCGCCTGCGACAGTAATACGCCCAAGGCCCCCGGCGCCGATGCGCCGGCAGCGGTTACGCCTGCCAAGGCTCCGGCCACCGGCAAGACGCCGGCAACTGCCGCCGCCACCGCCAAGCTGCCGCCTGGCGCTCGTCCGCTGATCGGCAGCTGGGCCGCGGATGCCTCCGGTTGCGCCGATACCGCAGCGCTCACAGTCGTTTCCGCCACCAGCTACGCCGTGGGTGGCAAGAGCTGCGATATCGCGCTCGCCGACAACAAGGACGGCACGTTCAGCGCCACCTGCGGCAAGCAGGACCTGAAGCTGACGCCGATTTTCGGGCCGACCGGCGAAGGTATCCGGGTGGCCGCCGGCGACAAATCGAGCACCGTGTTCCGCTGTTCGAAATAGCCTACATGCCCTGAACGAAGCCGAGAATGTTGCCCTCGGAGTCCTTGGCCCAGGCGTTCTTCACCGGGCCGAAGGTTGCGATGCCATTCTCGGTTTTGAGGTCCGGCAGGTCGTAGTCGAGGAACGACACGCCCTTTCCGCGCATCGCCTGCATGTCGCCGGTGAGGTCGGTGGTGTCGAACGAGAGCAGCGTGTGCTCTGCCGTGCCGGCGTAGTCCGACTTGTAGAGGTAGGCGTTGACGCCGTGCAGCGCGAAGTTGGCGCCATACTCGTCCTGCTTGTCAGGTTTCAGCCCGAGCTTGTCGGCATACCAGGCGACGGCACGCTGCACGTCCTTGGCTGGCAGCATGGCGGTAGCGTTGCGGTTGGCAAACATCAGGTATTCCTCCGTTTTGGAAATCGTGGCTCAACGCGGTAGCGGCGCCAGAGTTTCCCTCCGTCCCGCGGCCGCCCAGTTTGCCTCGAACTTTATCGGCCCACTGGACGCCACCGCTCGATTGCTCTCAGATGCCCTTGGGATCAGGTAGGTGGGAGCTTATCGTGACAACAGCAAGCGGCATCCTCTTCGACTACACGCAGACCTACCGTCAGGTGGTAGCCGTCCCGACAACAGTTGCCGCAAGCGACGCGATCTTCTTTTTCGAGCCGCACGGCCATTTCCCGATCACCGATCTCGGCGAGTTCACGCTGGACGCTTCGCTGCAGGTGAGCATTGAGGGCTACGACCTCGGCACGCTCTACAACTTCAACCCGGCCGATGACCTGTTCGACGATCCCAATGCCGATAGCGACGTCCCGGGCCGGCACGTCGCGGTCATTCCACAGGATGTCTGGGCCGCCATCATCGCCGATGGAGTGGTCGAGATCGACTACCGGCTCGGCCTCGATTCCGACCGCTCCAGCCCCGCCGACTACATGCTGGCCGAGTTCGTATGGAACCCGGGCAGCATCAGCCATCACGGCACGGCGGCAAACGACATCGTCAACGGCAGCAACGCGCCGGGCAAGCTTTGGGGCGATGCCGGGAACGACTACGTCGTCGGCGGTTACTGGGACGACAAGGCCTGGGGCGGCGACGGCGACGACAAGATCTACGGCGGGTCGGGAGACGACAAACTCTGGGGTGGCGCCGGCGACGACAGCGTACTCTACGGCGAAGCGGGCGACGACCGCATCTGGGGCGAAGCTGGCAATGACGTGCTCTACGGCGGCAATGGGCACGACAAGCTCTGGGGCGGCGACGGCAACGACACGCTCGATGGCGGTGTCCACGACGATCAGCTGTGGGGCGGCGCTGGTGCGGATAGTTTTGTGTTCGCGGCCTCCGCGGGCCACGACAAGATCTACGATTTCGAGCAGGGCGTCGATCGCATCGACCTCACCCAGCTCGCCGACGTCGATTTCTCCGACCTCGCCATCCGCGAAGCCAATGGCTCCACCGTCATCAGTGTCGACGACATCAGCATCACACTCAGCGGCTTCACCGGCGTCACCGTGGACGATTTCCGCTTCGCATGACCCCATTCGAGCGCATCACCACGGAGGTTCGGGCCCAGATTCCGCTGGTCCGCGCCATGGAGGCCGCGCTCGGCAAGGAACGGGCGCACGCGCTGGTCCGCGAGGCCCTCGACAAGGCCAACCGCGCCATCGTCGCGCAGCGCGGCTCCCTGCTCGATATCCCGACGCTGTCCGCGGAGTTCGCCGGCTTCGGCGAGGGCGTGCGCTACGAGTTCGAAACCCTGGAGCAGACCGACACCCTGCTGCGCAACCAGGTCAACCACTGCGACTATGCCGAGTTCATGGAGCAGATCGGCGCCCGCGACCTCGGCGAGCTCTTGATCTGCAACGGCGATTTCGCCATGGCCGACGAGCTGGGGCTGAAGCTCGAGCGAACGAAGACCTGTATGAACGGCGATGGCATGTGCAACTTCTGCTACCACGTCAAAACGCAGCAACCCGCAGCCTAGCTACCCCACTTCTCGCGCCACGTCGGCACTGGATCACCAGGCGCTGGCGCGGCGAGGTAGATCGCCCGGGCCATCGCGCGACTGAGGCAAACGGCTGCCGCATGGCCCAGTTGCAACACGTTCAGCACCGGCGTGGTCACCGGACGCGCACCGGTCGAAACCGAGAAGATCAGGTCGCCATCCACCTGCGTGTGCGCCGGGCTCGCCCCACGGGCAATGCCGTCCTGTGCCGCCACCGCGAGGCGCTTCAGCTGCGCCTTGGTAAGATCAGCATCGGTGGCGACGATGGCGATGGTGGTGTTGGAGATCGGCGTCACCCAGTCACGCTTGGAGCGCGCCGTCTGCTCGAACGGCATCGACGCCGTCAGCGGCCCAAGGCCACCGAACTCGCCATCCGCCTCGAACGGCGCCGCCCAGAAATGCCTGCTGTCGCCCATTGTGACGCTGCCGGTGGGGTTCGCCACGACCAATGCACCGACGGTGAAGCCACCCGGGATCACCAGCGAGGCCGAGCCGAGCCCACCTTTGAGGTTAGCCGTCAGGGCCCCAACACCCGCGCCGGCAGTGCCAAGCGCGAAGTCCTCTGCGGCGTTGCGCAGCGCCGCCAGACCCAGGGCCCGGTACGGGTTCTCGTCCCAGTCCTTGTCGCCATTGTTGAGCAGGTCGAAGATGATGGCGCCCGGGACGATCGGGATCGTCGCCCGCTCCACCTTGAAGCCGCGGCCCATTTTCCTGAGCCCGTCACTTACCCCCGAAGCCGCATCGAGCCCGAAGGCCGAGCCACCCGACAACACCAGCGCATCGATCTCCTCGACCAGCTTGTCCGGCGCCAGGAGCTCCGTCTCACGCGACCCGGGCGAGCCGCCCATTACATCGACCGAAGCGCGGAACGGCTTGTCCGCCACAAGCACGGTAGTGCCGGTCTTGATCTTGTGGTCTTCGGAATTGCCGACGCGCAGGCCAGCGACGTCGGTGATCAGGTTGCGCGGTCCGGGTTTCATCCGGGCTCCTTCGTCTCAGGCGGCCGCTCCCAGCCGCTCGTTCACCAGCGCCAGCGCCCGGTTAACCGGCACTCCGTCCGGGTCCCAGGTGCGGCGCATCTCCAGCATCTGCTGGGCAATCGCCCAATTGCCGAGTTTCAGATGCGCATCGAGCAGCAGTTGTCCGAAAAGGTCGCGCTGGGCGTGGCTGCCGCCGATCTCAGTCATCCGCGGATTCGCCACCGAAAGCCACTTGGCGGCTGCGGCATGGTCGCCGCGGGCGTGGGCGAGGACGCCGCGCGCCGCTGGCAGCGCCACTTCCTGCCAGACCACGCGATCGAACGCAGCGGAGGTGGCCGCCTTCTCCTCCACCGCCCGCATCAACTCATCGGCCTCGGCACGCTCGGCCCGTCCCAGCCCGTAGAGGTATTGCAGCGTCAGGAACGGCTGGATGGTGTCCCGCCCCCTGCCCTTCATGTGATCAGCCACATCCTCCCAGCGGCCACCGACATCCATGCCAGCGACTTCCATCCGCGCCAGCAGCGACACCGCCCCAACCTGATCCTGCGAGTAATCCGGCTCGATGCCCCAGACGTGGTTGTCATAGGCGTCGAACACCGCGGCGTTGTCGCCTTGGCTGATGTGGAACAGCGCCTTGTGCCACCAATTGTGGGTGTACATGAACGAGTTGAGATCGACCCAGGTCTGCTGCGCCTCGGCAAGGAACTGCACGCCCTCCTCGACCCGCCCGGTGCCCAGCATCACATGCGCCAGGGCATGCTGCGCCCACGGCTCCTTGGTCTTCAGCTTCAGCGCCAGGCGCGCCTCGCGCTCGGCAGTCTCGAGGTCGTGCAACTGCTCGTAGCCGAAGGCCAGCATGCCGTGTATGTGCGGGTTCTCGGCATTCGCCGCCTCGGCCACCCGGGCGATGCGCAGCATGTTCGCCGCGTCGCCACGGTTGAAGCTGAAATACTGATGCAGCTTCACCGAGGCGAGGTCGCGCGGATAGCGCGCCACGATCTCGTCGCCGATCGCCTGCACGCCGGGGATGTCGTCGGCGATCCAGCGCTCGAGCTGCGCGATCAGCATCCGCTCCCGCTCGTTTGCCCCTTCTGCCGACGCCTGCGCCCGCGCAAGATACTTCGACGCCACTCTCTTGGCGCCCTCGGCCTCGAGGAACATCCAGGTGAACCCGGCATAAGTGTTGGCCAGCACGGCATCTGGCTCACCATCTGCGGCGGCGATGATGTTGCCGGCCTTCTTCTCGTAGCCGAGGAAGCCGGTCACGAAATCGTCGATCCCCTGGAGCGTCGCGGTACTCGCGCGGCTCACTTCATTTCCGAGGGCATCCTGTGCCATGTTCGTACTAACCATTTGTCCAACCGGTCAAATATAGACCTCGCGCCGAGCCTGTCCACGCCGGTCGCTAGCAAAAACAGTCGAGATTGCCACGTGCCGCAATTCCAGAACGGCCCCGCCTCCGTGCACTACGAAATCCTCAGCGAGGGCAAGCCGCTGCTGCTGATCGCCGGCACCGCCAGCGACAGCGCCAGTTGGGGTCCGCTGCTGCCGCTGTTGCCCGGCCGACAGCTGATCCTCATCGACAATCGCGGCTCCGGCCAGACTCGCGTCGAAGGACCGATCGAAATCGCGGAGATGGTTGCCGATTGCGCGGCGCTGCTCGATCACCTCGGTCTTGATCGGGTCGACGTGGTCGGTCACTCGCTCGGCGGCTTCCTCGGCCTCGCCCTCGCGGCGCTTCATCCAACACGGGTGAGCCGCCTCGTAACGCTGGGCGCCGGCACAATCAGCCCCAAGGCCCGCGTGCTGTTCCACGATCTGTCTCGGCTCTACTTCACCGAACGGCCAGCCGACTGGTTCCGTCTGCTCTACCAATGGCTGTTCTCGACGCCGTTCTTCGCCGACGAGGCGAATGTCGCAGCGGCAGCGGCGGCCTCCACTGTTTACGCCCACCGGCAGTCGCCCGGCGACTTCGCGCGGCAGGTGGTGGCGCTCGATCGTGGCATGATCGTCGACCTCTCGACCATCACCTGCGAGGTGCTGGCTCTCTCCGGCGATCTGGACCTGCTGGCCCCGTTCGGCGCCGTCGAGGAACTGCACGGCAAGGTGCCACGCTTCACCCACGAGCCCATCGCCAACGCCGCCCATTCGCTGCACTGGGAGGCGCCGGCATCCGTTGCCCGCGAGATCAACGCGTTCCTGCGCTAGATCACGCGCCCGCCATCCACCTCGAGCGCCACGCCGGTGATCATCGAGGCCTCGTCCGAGCAGAGGAAGCAGGCGGCATTGCCCATGTCCTCGGGCGTCGAGAACCGCCCCAACGGAATGGTGGCGAGGAACTTGGCCCGGATTTCCGGCGTGTCCTCTCCCATAAAGGTCTTCAGCAGCGGCGTCTCGCCGGCCACCGGGTTGATAGCGTTCACCCGCACGCCGAACGGCGCCAACTCCACCGCCATCGACTTGGTCGCGGTCACCATCCAGCCCTTCGATGCATTGTACCAGCTGAGCCGGGGCCGCGGGCTCACTGCGGCGGTGGACGCGACATTAAGGATGGCCCCCGTCTTCCGCGCCTTGAAGTGCGGCACGAGGTGGCGCGCCGTCAGGTAGACCGACTTCATGTTCACATTGAACACCCGGTCGAAATCGGCCTCGGAAATCTCGTCCAGCGCTGCCGGCAGGTGCGATACGCCGGCATTGTTGACGAGGATATCGACCTTGCCGAAGGCCATCAGCGCCGCAGCTGCAAGCTGATTGACGCTCGCATCCTTGCTGACGTCGACATGGCCCGCCTTCTGGCCGAGCTCTCGCGCCAGTGCCTCCGCGCCCTCGAGATTGATGTCGGCGATCAGCACCCGCGCACCCTCGGCGGCGAACTTCCGCACGATGCCGGCGCCGAACCCCGATGCGCCGCCCGTAACGATGGCGACCTTGCCCTCTAGTCTCATAAAATCACCCGTGCCATGCGGCTACCGTCTTCAACACCGAGAAGCCGTACAGCGCCTCGAAACCCTTTTCCCGGCCATGACCGGATTTTCCGACGCCGCCGAACGGCAGCTCGACGCCACCGCCCGCGCCGTAGTTGTTCAGGAACACCTGCCCGGTCTTGATGGCCTTGGCCATCCGCATCTGCCGCCCGCCGTCGGCAGTCCAGATACCTGCCACCAGCCCGAAATCCGTGCCATTGGCGATCGCTACCGCCTCGGCTTCGTCCTCGAACGGGATCACCACCTGCACCGGCCCGAAAATCTCGTCCTGCGCCAGCCGGTTGTCCGACGACACGCGCGATAGGAGCGTGGGCGCCAGATAGTGCCCCCCGCTCGGCGCATCGCCGACGATGCTGCCCTGCCCGGCTATTTCGGCCCCGCCCAGATCGCCCAGGAACCCGCCGACGATCTCCTTCTGCCGTTCCGAAACCAGCGGCCCGAGATCGAGATCGGCCACCGCCGGCCCAACCTTCAGAGCGCGATAACGCTCCGCCATCCGGCCCAGCACCTCGTCGTGTATCGACCGCTGCACCAATATCCGCGAACTCGCCGAGCAGGTCTGCCCAGCATTCTGGATACCCGCATTGATCAGGAACGGCAGCGCCCGATCGAGGTCCGCATCAGCGAATACCAACTGCGGCGATTTCCCGCCCAGCTCCAGCGTCACCGGCACCACGTTCTCGGCCGCCGCATGCTGGATCAGCTTCCCCACCCCAACCGAGCCGGTGAACGAAATGTGGTTCACCCCAGGATGCGCCGTAAGCGCCGCGCCAGCTTCCTCGCCCAGGCCCGGCACCACGTTCAGCGCCCCGGCCGGCAGCCCCGCCTCCTCCGCGATCTTGGCGAAGGCAATCGCCGTGAGGCATGCCTCCTCCGCCGGCTTCAGCACCGCGGCATTGCCCATCGCCAGCGCGCCGGTCACCGAGCGGCCGATGATCTGCATCGGGTAGTTCCACGGGATGATATGCGCCGTGACGCCATGCGGCTCGCGCAACGTGTAGACCGTGTAGCCGTCGAGATAGGGAATCGTCTCGCCGTGGATCTTGTCGCAGGCGCCACCGTAGAACTCGAGGTAGCGTGCCAGCGCTACGGCATCAGCCCGCGCCTGCTTCAGTGGCTTGCCGACATCCATGGCCTCGATGCGCGTGAGATCGTCGACCCGCTCCAGCACCGCCCGGCCGATCTTGCTGAGGATACGCCCTCGCTCCGCCGCTGGCGTCCGGCCCCAATCGCCCGCCAGCGCAGCCTTCGCAGCCCCGACCGCCGCATCGACATCAGCGGCCTTGCCGCGCGCGATCTGACCGATGGTCTCGCCCGTCGACGGGTTCTCTATCGGCAGGTAGTCGCCGCCCTGTGGCGCGACCCAGCGGCCGCCGATGAAGCATTTGGTCGGATCGAAGAACAGGTTCAGCTCGGTCATATCAAACTCGACTATCTGCCCGTGGCCGGGCGCTGCTGCCGTGGCTATGCGCCCGCAGCCTCACGCGAGGCAAGAGCCGCCTCGAGGTTCGGCGTCGCGGCCAGCAATTCCTGGGTGTAGGGATGCTTGGGCGCCCGGAACACCTCTTCCGTCGCGCCTTCTTCGACGATCTTGCCCGCGCGCATCACCAGCACCCGGTCGGTGATCGAGCGCACCACGGCAAGATCATGCGAAATGAACAGGTAGCTCAGCTGCAGCCGGTCGGAGAGATCGGCCAGCAGATCAAGGACTTGAGCTCGTACCGAGACGTCCAGCGCAGACACGGCTTCGTCGAGGATGATCAGGCTCGGCTCGATGATCAGCGCGCGTGCGATGGCGATGCGCTGCCGCTGCCCGCCGGAGAACTCGTGCACATACTTCTCGCCGTCGGCAGCCGACAGCCCGACCTCAGTCAGGGCCCGCGCGATCCGCTTGTCACGCTCCGCCCCAGTCGGCGCGGCCGAACCCAGCAGGTGGAACGGCTCGCTCACCAGCCGGTCGACGCGATGGCGTGGATTGAAGCTGCCATAGGGGTCCTGGAACACCACCTGCAGGTGCCGGCGGGTGGCGAAACTTGCACCCCGCTTCGGATCGATCGGCTCACCCGCGATGGCGATGCGCCCGCCTTGCGTCGGCTCCAGCGCCATGATGGCGCGGGCCAGCGTGGACTTGCCGCAGCCGCTCTCGCCCACCAGCCCGACATTCTCGCCCTTCTCGATGCGGAGGCTGACGCCATCGACGGCACGCAGCACCTTGCGCTTCTCGAACAATCCACGCCGCGGCAACGGGTACTCGCGCACCACATCGTCGACCGCCAGCACGGGCGTACCGCCAACGACGACCGGCGGTATGCGCGGCGGCACGTGCGAGGAGGCCTCGAACAGCGCCTTCGAGTAGGGATGCGTGAGGTTGCGGAACAGCTGGACGGTCGACCCCGCCTCCACCACCTCGCCCTGCCGCATTATCGACACCTTGTCGGCGAGGCCGGCGATAACACCAAGGTCATGGGTGATGAACATCAACCCCATGCCGTCCTCGTCGACCAGCTTCTGCAGCAGCTTCAGGATCTGCGCCTGCGTCGTCACGTCCAGCGCCGTGGTCGGCTCATCGGCGATCAGCAGCTTCGGCCGCATCGCGATGGCCATGGCGATCACCACGCGCTGGCGCTGCCCTCCGCTCAATTCATGCGGATAGCGATCGAGCGGGAAACGTGCCGTCGGCAATTCCACCCGCTCCAGCGTCTGCCGCGCCACTTCCAGCGCCTCGCGCCGCCCCAGCCCACCGTGCACCATGGCGGTTTCGGCCACCTGGTCGCCGATGGTCTTGACCGGGTTCAGCGCCGTCATCGGCTCCTGGAACACCATGCCCACGGTGCCGCCGCGGATCTTCCGCATCTCGGCATCGGGCAGCCCGAGCACTTCCCGACCCTCCAGCTTCACCGAGCCGGCGGTCTTCGCGCCCGTGGGCAGCAGTTGCATAACGCTCAGCGCCGTCATCGACTTGCCCGAGCCGCTCTCGCCGATCACCCCGAGGATCTCGCCGGCATCCACCGTGAGATCGATATCCCTCAAGATCGGGAACTTGCCGATCGACAGCTGGAGGTCTTTGACTTCGAGCAGCGCCATCAGCGGTTCCGCCTCAGGCGTGGATCAAAGATATCGCGCAGGCCGTCACCGAGCAGGTTCACGCCCAGCACCATCAGTACGATGGTCAGCCCCGGCACCAGCGCCACATGCGGCGCGAGCGAAATCATGGTCTGGCTGTCCGCCAGCATCTTGCCCCAACTCGGCGTCGGTGGCTGCACGCCCAGGCCGACATAGGCGAGCGCGGCCTCAGCCAGGATGCCGAGCGCGAACTGGATCGTCGCCTGCACCACCAGCGTATTGAGAATGTTGGGCAGGATGTGCTCGAACGATATCCGAGCCGCGCCCTTGCCCGAAACCCGCGCCGCCATGATGAACTCGCGCTGCCACAGGCTCAGCGCTCCAGCCCGCGCCAGCCGCGCGAACACCGGCATGTTGTACAGGCCCACTGCGATGATGGCGTTGATCGCCCCGGGGCCGAACACTGCGGTAATCAGGATGGCGATCAGCAACGCCGGGAAGGCGAACACCAGGTCATTGGCCCGCATCAGCACGTCGTCGAGCAGCGTCCCGCGCTTCGCAGCGGCCCAGAGCCCGATCGGCACACCGATCACCATGGCCACCGTCACCGCGATGAACGCCACGGCGATCGAGGTGCGCGCCCCGACCATAATCATCGAGAAGATGTCGCGGCCGAAATGGTCGGTGCCGAACCAGTGCTCGGCCGAAGGCGGCTTCAGCTTGTTGGGGATGTTCTGGAGCAGATAGTCGTAGGGGGTCCAGACGAACGAGATCAGCGCCGCCAGCACGAAGACCAGCGTGATCGCCGCCCCGATGAGGAAGTTCGGCGAGCGCAGCGCTGCCTTCAGCAGGCTGTCGCGGGCGGCAGCGGCGGCAATGGCGCTCATCGCGTCGCCCTCCTCAGCCGCGGGTCGACCAGCGCATAGGTCACGTCGACGAGGAAGGTGACGAGGATCACCGCGAACACCAGGAGCATCACCACCGACTTCACCACGATCAGGTCGCGCGAGGTGATGCCCTGGAACACCAGCCGCCCGAGGCCGGGCAGGAAGAACACGTTCTCGATGATGATGGCGCCGGCCAAGAGAAACGAAAACTGCAGCCCGATGATAGTCAGGACGGGGATCAGCGCGTTGCGCAGGGCATGCCGCCACAGCGTCTGCCCCCGGCTCAGC
Organism: Devosia sp. P3_B2; assembly: GCF_056402875.1. Classification (NCBI taxonomy): domain Bacteria; kingdom Pseudomonadati; phylum Pseudomonadota; class Alphaproteobacteria; order Hyphomicrobiales; family Devosiaceae; genus Devosia; species Devosia sp. P3_B2. The sequence goes on from NZ_JBFUGO010000010.1 coordinate 212,386, forward strand.
CCCTTGGCACGGGCCGAACGGATATAGTCCTCGCCCAGCGTATCGAGCAGCGACGAGCGCATCACCCGCGCCAGGATCGAGGCCTGCGGCAGCGCCAGCGCGATGGCCGGCAGCGTCAGCGCCTTCAGGGCCATCAGCGGATCCTGCCAGCCCGGGAACCCACCAGCCGAGAACCAGCGCAAGGTGATCGAAAACAGCAGCACCAGCAGCATGGCGAACCAGAAGTTCGGCACTGCGAGGCCCACCTGCGTTGCCCCCATGATGCCGACATCGGCCGCCGAGTTGCGCCTGACCGCCGCGAGGATGCCGACCGGAAAAGCAATCAGCGTCGACAGCGCCAGCGCGTAGATCGCCAGCGGCAGCGAGATCCAGATGCGGTCGGCGATCAGCCCGGATACCGGCACCTTGTAGGTGTAACTGACGCCGAAATCGCCATGCAGCAGCCCGAAGATCCAGGTGAAGTAGCGCTCCAGCAGCGGCCCGTCGAGACCGAGCGAAGTGCGCAGCGCCTCCGCCGCTTCAGGCGTGGCGTTCAGCCCGAGCATGAACTGCGCGGGATCGCCCGGCACCACCTCGAGCACGAGGAAGATCACGATGCTGGCCGCGATGAGGCTCAGCACGAGGGAAACGACGCGGCCGAGGATGAACGAGGGCATCAGCGAATGCCCCCGGTCACTTGCTGGCTGCCGGTCTTGTCCCCCACACCCGCGTCATCCCCGCTAAAGCGGGGATCCATCTCGCCACCGACGAGGGCGGAGAAATGGATCCCCGCTTTCGCGGGGATGACGCCGAGTGTTTGGGGAGCTGAAGTGATCAAACGCCAATCGGAGTTGGGAGGCGAGCATTGATTGCCCGCCTCCCAAAACACTCACTCTTCCCAGGACACGCCGGTGAGGTCGGTCGCCTGGGTCGGCGCGTTCTCCCACATGCCCTTGAGCTTGGCGTTCTCCACGCCGACCTTGGCGAGCTCGAACAGGAAACCGGCGGCGTAGTTGTCCGCGAGGTTCTGCTGGGCCGCCTTGGTCAGTTCCGAGCGCTTGGCCGGGTCGGCGGTCACTGCCAGGTCGGCGATGATCTTATTGAAGTCGGCGTTCTTGTAGTTGAAGTAGTAGCCGTCGCGGGCAAAAATGCCGATGTCGTTGGGTTCGGTATGCGAGACGATCGTCAGGTCGTAGTTCTTGTCGGTGAACACCTCGCTCAGCCACTGCGCCCATTCGAGGTTGGTCGTCTCGGTCTTGATGCCGACGGCCGCCAGTTGCTGGGCGATGATCTCGCCACCACGGCGGGCATAGCCCTCGACGGGCGGCAGCTTCAGCGACAGCGTCAGGTCGGTGACGCCGGCCTCGGCGAGCAGCGCCTTCGACTTCTCGGGGTCGTAGTTCGACTGCGCCGTAAGGTCGACATAGTCCTTGTTGGATGGCGGGAAGAACGTGCCGATCGGCTGGCCGTAGCCGAACATGGCGCCATCGATGATGGCCTTGCGGTCGATGGCGTGGGCGATGGCCTCGCGCACCTTGACGTTGTCCAGCGGCGGCTTGGCGTTGTTCATGGCGAGGACGGTCTCGCCCTCGGTCGAGCCCACCACGACGCGGAAGCGCGGATCGTTCTGGAACTGCACCACGGTCTCGGGTGCCGGGAAGTTCGGGAAGGTGTCGATGTCGCCGGCCTGCAGCGCTGCGAATGCAGCCGTTGGGTCGCCGATGAACTTGAAGGTCGCGCCTTCCAGCTTCACCGGCGTGCCCCAGTAGCTCTGGTTCTTCTCAAGGGTGATCGAGTCGCCCTCGACGCGGTCCTTGAACACGAACGGGCCGGTGCCGATCGGATTGGTCTTGTTGGCGTCGGCGCTTTCCGGCGCCACGATTACCGCATCGCCCCAGGCGAGGTTGTAGATCAGGTTGCCGTCGGGCTGCTTCAGCGTCACCTTGACGGTCGCCGGGTCGACCACTTCCACCGAGGCGATGGACGCGTAGAGCGCCTTCTGGGCGTTCAGCGAGCCTTCGGCATTGATGCGATCGAGCGAGAACTTCACGTCGTCTGCGTTGAAGTCAGTGCCGTCGTGGAACTTGGCGCCCTCGACGAGGTGGAACGTATAGGTCAGCCCATCCTCGGAAATATCCCAGGACTTGGCCAGCGCCGGGATCACGCTGCCATCGGAGGTGATGCGGGTGAGGCCCTCGAAGACGTTGGCATAGACGACTTCATCGACGGCCGCCGCGGCTTCCGCAGTCGGGTCAAGGCTCGGCGGCTCGAGCACAAGGCCGACCTTCACGTCGGTCCGCGCCTGCGCGAATGCCGGCGTCATCGCGGTGGTCATTGCCAGGGCGCCGGCAAGAGCCAGCACGACCAGTGATTTGCGCATGATTATCCCTTCTGAATGCAGCCGCTTACCCCCGCGGCCTTGAGGCGATCCTAGGATGCTTCCGGCTTCAGGTGAACCGATCCCTTGGTGTGAATTGCGCGTAGCGCATAGCTCGCGGGAAATGGCTTTCCACGCATCCTTCACGCCGCGCGATCCGGCCCGAGCAAGTCGAGCAGCGTCAACGCCATCACCTTGGCCGAATCCAGCATGTCATCGACGCCCACCCACTCGTCCGGCTGATGCGCCAGGTCGAGGATGCCGGGGCCGTAGGCGATGCAGTTCTTCAGCCGCCCGATGCGGTCGATGTGTTTCTGGTCATAGGTTCCCGGCGAGACCACGTATTCCGGCGAAACCCCCATAACCTCGCCGATGGCCTTCGCCACCGAACGCACCACCGGTGCATCCTTCCCCGTCATGGTCGGCGAAATCGTCCAGAGGTCGCGGATCTCGTAGCTGAAACCCTGTCGCTCGGCCTTCAGCTTCTCCAGCAGGTCCACCACCTCCTGCCGCACCGCCGCCGGGCTCTCCTCGATGAGATATCGCCGATCGATGACAATCCGCGCCGAGTGCGCCACCACTGGAGCCGGAAAACCCGTGAAGCCGCCTTCCGGCTCCGCCTGGCCGCCGTGGATCGAGTTGATATTCATCGTCGATTGCCGCGCTCCGGGCGGCACCACCGGCATCGCCGTGTGCTTGAGGCTCAGTGCCGGATAGAGCACATCCTCGAACTGGCGCAGCACCTCGGCCATGTGGCGGATGGCGCTATCGCCGAGGAACGGCATGGACCCATGGGCGATCCGCCCGAAAGTCTCGATCTCCGCCCACCAGACGCCGCGGTGCCCAAGGCAGATGCGATCCTTGTTCAGCGGCTCGGGGATGATGACGTGCTGCACCCGATCGGGCGAGAAATAACCCTTCTCGGCGAGGTAGGCGACGCCGCCGAAGCCGCCCGTCTCCTCATCGGCCGTGCCGGAGATTTCGATAGCCCCGCGATAGTTCGGAACCACATCGGCAAACGCCTCCGCGGCGATGATCGAGGCGGCCAGCCCACCCTTCATGTCGCAGGTGCCGCGGCCGTAGATGCGCCCATCCTTCAGCTCGCCGCCAAAGGGGTCGAAGGTCCAGTCGCGGCCGACCTCGACCACATCGTGGTGCGAGTTGAAGTGCACGGTCTCACCCGGCTGCGCGCCCTCACGGCGCGCCACGACGTTCCACCGCGGGTACTTGTCGCTGTCGCCCGGCATTCCATCAGCGCGAATCAATTCAACGGCATAGCCGCGTGTGCTCAAGCGTTGCGCGAGGTAGTCGCAGATTTCGCGATAATTGTTGCCCGGCGGATTGACCGTTGGGATGCGGATCAGGTCCTGCGTCAGGGCGATCAACTCGTCGCGCCGGGCGTCGATCTCGGCGGTGAGGCGGCGCTTCACGTCAGGCGGGAGGGAAGATGCAATAGTCATGGCGCGGCAGACTGTTGCCCGCCGCGCGTGCTGTCAATGCGGCAGCAGTGGCCCGTTAGTGCGGCTCGTCGCCGATGGCGAGGATGTTGCCTTCGGAATCCTTGAACCAGGCACCGTGATACGGCCCCATGGTCGCCATGCCATGATCGGTCTTCAGCCCCGGCATGTCGTATTCCTCGAACTTCACGCCGCGGTCGCGCAGCATCTTCATGTCGGCCGCAAGGTCGGTGGATGAAAAGCCCATCACGGTGTTCTTGGCTGTGCCAGCGAACTGCGACTCGTAGAGCTGGAAGCCGGTGCCGTCGGCCAGGCGATAGACGATGCCGATAGGCATCTCCTCGGCCGGTTCCAGGCCGAGTTTGTCCTTGTACCAGGTCTTGGCTCTTTGCAGGTTCGAGGCTGCGATGGTCGGGTAGGCGTGGTGATCGGAAAGAAGCATGATCTCCTCCATTGCAGAGGCCCCCGGTGGAGCTTACGCCTCCCTTCACACCGAGAACAACCCACCGGAATCGCCATGCCCTTCGCCACCCGAACCCCCGGTTCCGCCGACATTCTCTACGTCATGGCGCTGGACAACGAGTACGGCCCGCATCTGCGCTCGCGCATCACGCCACTGATGACAGGCGTGGGCCCGGTGGAGGCCGGGATCGTCGTCACCCACGCACTGGCAAAGCTGGATGGTGAGGGGAAGCTCCCGGCGCTGGTGGTTTCGCTGGGCTCGGCGGGTTCGGCCAAGCTCGAGCAGACCGGCGTCTACCAGGCGACCTCGGTCGAGTACCGCGACATGGACGCTTCGCCGCTCGGGTTCGAGCCGGGCGTGACACCCCTGCTCGACCAGCCGGCTGTCATCCCGCTTGGGCCGTTCGTCCCGGGTATCGCCAAGGCGACGCTCTCGACCGGCGCCAACGTCGTGTCCGGCGCGGCGTACCAGCGGGTGAAGGCGGACATGGTCGATATGGAGACTTACGCCGTGCTGCGCGCCTGCCAGCGGTTCAGGGTGCCGCTCATTGCGCTGCGCGGCATTTCCGATGGTGACGAGGAGCTGGGCCATCTCGACGACTGGAAGCGGTACCTCCACATCGTCGACGAGAAGCTGGCCCATGCCGTCGACCTGCTCGAGGCAGCGATCGCCAACGGCACGCTGGAATAGCTACTTCTTCTTCCGGCTGCGTTGCCAGTTGGTCCACTTGCGCTGCACCCAGAAGCTCAGCCGGTTGAGCGGCCCCTGCAGGAACGGCAGATCGAGCGCCAGGAGGAACAGGCCTAGCGGCAGCATCCAGACACCGAGCAGCGGCAGGAAGCTGAACACGCCGCCCAGAATCAGCAGGATGCCCAGCGGAATGCGCACGATGCGCGACGATGGCTTGCGGATCCACGCGAGGAACCCGGTCGAAGCGGGGACCGCCCTGCCGATCCTGTCGAACTGCCGGTGCAGCCGCGCGCCTTCCTTGCCTGTCATCGAAGTCCCCTTTTTCCCAGTTGCTGCAACGCATTTGGGTACTGCCGACCGGTCGTCAAACCTACCCGGTCGGCTTTTTGGGCCGCGATCACCCTTGAAATCGTCGTGCCGCCCACCGCAACGCACGAAATGCTTATTTCGACAGGATCGAAAATCCGGGCTAGACTGGCACTCTGAGGCGCAGTGGCGGTTTCCGCCGGCGTACTACACGCCAAGCGGCGGCCGTTCCTGGCTCCCATTTTGAGGAGGATGGAGATGGCCGGTTTTCACGTGCTCACCAATGCCGAGCGGCTCGAAGTTCCCGAGATCCGCACGCTCGGCTTCAACGACCTTACTGGAGCGTTGGCAGAAGGCTGGCGTGATTTCTGGCAGAAGCCGTCCCACCTGGCTTTTCTGGGGCTGATCTATCCGCTGATGGGCGCTGTGCTCGCCGTCTGGACGTCCGGCAACAATTCCTGGCCGCTGCTGTTCCCGCTGATCTCGGGCTTTGCACTGGTCGGCCCGTTTCTCGCGCTGCCCATCTACGAGATGAGCCGGCGGCAGGAACAAGGCCTCGATACGCATTGGCGCGCCGCGTTCGACGTGTTTCGCACCCCGGCCTTCGCCTCCATCGCAGCCCTCGGCGTGATGATGCTGATCGTCTTCACCGTGTGGCTGATGACGGCCCAGTTCATCTACGAGTCGTTCTTCGGGCCGGGCTCGCCGCCGACGCTGATGGCGTTCTTCAACGAGGTCTTCACCACCCCGCAGGGCCAGTCGCTGATGATTTGGGGCAATCTCATCGGCTTCATCTTCGCCGCCGTGGTGCTTTCCACCATGGTGGTGTCGATCCCGCTGCTGCTCGACCGCGACCTCGGCACGGCCATTGCCGTGCAGACCTCCATCCGCGTCACTCTTCGCAACCCGGTGCAGATCGCCGCATGGGGCCTGATCGTCGCCGCGCTGCTGGTCATCGGCTCGATTCCGCTGTTGGTCGGCCTCAGCATCGTCGTGCCGGTGCTCGGCCACGCCACCTGGCACCTCTATCGCCGGGCGGTCGTTCCAGCCGGCGCCCGTTAACTTTTCGTTAATGGAATAGGGTCAATTTTATCGGGCTTAAGTAGAGGGCAGGACGTTTCCACCGGCCGGTGGACCTGCCCTCGACCAGTTTCAGGAACCCCGAAACCCGCAGCCGCGTTAGCCCTCAGACCCATTGAGGAGCACTTGGCTATGGCCCATTCGCGCGGTTTCGACCTGTCCCATTTCTCCAATGACGCCCAAGACCGCTTCGGCCGGCAGTTCTCGAGCCTGGCGCGCGATGCCGGACACCTTTCCGAGGCCCTGCGCCGCTACAGCGCCGACGCCCGGCATGAAGTCGGCCACCTGGCGCATGATGTCGCCGATGAGGCATTGCACCAGGGTGCCATCGCGGCGCGAGTACTGGGCAAACAGGCATGGAAGGCGGGCAAGGCCGTGCGCCGTGATCCTGCGCCAACCATGGCGGCGCTCGTTGGCGTCGCCTGCCTCGTCAGCCTGGTGATGGCATCGGGCAATCGCCGCCGGCACTGACATCCTCAACGCACTCTTAACTTCGGAGTGTGCATTCTAGGGAGCACGGGCAGCGTCAGCCCGGCTCCTTAGTTGTGTTTGCGTTCTGGAGTCATCGTTGGCAGGGTCACTCAAGCTGCTGTTCGCGGCGCCGATGCTGTTGAGCCTCGTCGCCGGTTGCGCCACCTTCTCACTCGGCGGTCTCTCCTCGCGCGATTGCCTGGCGCGAGCGATGTACTTCGAATCCAACCGTTCCAGCGAGGACGGCATGCTGGCGGTCGGCACCGTGGTGATGAACCGCGTGGCCGACAAGCGCTATCCGCATTCGGTGTGCGGCGTGGTCGGGCAGAAGAACCAGTTCGCGCCAGGCGTGCTGTCGAAGCGGATGACCGAGAAGCGCTCGGCGGCCTTGGCCTATAGCGTCGCCGACGGAGTACTGCGTGGCGCCCGCCACCCGACGCTGTCGCGCGATGTGAAGCACTTCCACACGGCGGGCTACCGGTTCTCGTACAACAACATGTTCTACGTGCTCGAGGCCGGCGGGAACAACTTTTACGAGAAGCGCAAGGCCGGCACCTTCACCAACGACCCGTTCTCGGCGCTCGCCTACTGGTAGGCTAGAGGCTCAGGCCGAACCAATTCGTCAGCACGAACACGCTGCCGAAGATGATGGCCCAGAACACGCCCCAGACGAGCACTGCCGAGGCGATCGCCACGAGGAAGCCGATCAGGATCCAGACGCCGTCCCGTTCCAGGATCCCCAATGCCATGATGCAGAGCGCCACCGAGGGCAGCATGTTGCCCAAGGGAATTGGCAGGAACAGGATGATCGCCATCACCGCGCTGACCAGCCCGACGAGATAGACCGCCGGGCGCGTGGCGAGGAAAGTCAGCCGGGGCCGCATGATGTTTTCGGCCCGCGCCAGCCACGGCGCCACGGTGGTCACCACACGGCGGAAATCCACCCGGCTGAGCGACCGGTCGGTGATGAGCTTGGGAAGCCAGGGCTTCATCCCCAGCATCAGCTGCACGGTTAGGAACAGCAGCGGCGCACCCAGCACCGCGGAGACGCCCGGCGGCATCGGCAGGGCCGTCGGCACGGAGAAGATGAAGATCAGGGCGCCCAACGCCCGCCGCTTGAGCGCCTCCAGCAGGTCGCCGACCGATATCCGGTCCTTGTCCTCCGCTTCGGCGATCGCCGTCAAAATGGCCGAGAGCCTGTCGGCGCCCTCGGCCTTGTCCACGTGCTTCAGGTCGATTTCGGGATCATGCTCTGCCATCGGTCGCGATCATGCCCAACGATTCCTCGTTGCCGCAACCCTTTAGGGCTGCGTCAGAAATCCCCACCCATGTCGAAACCGCCGCCGTCGCCACCACCGCCGTCGCCCCAGCCGCCGTCATCGCCGCCGCCGTTATCCGCGGCCTGATCCTGGCCGGAATCCTGCCCTTGGTCCTGCTGGTTGTCGGTGTCATTGGGCTGGTCGTTGGCAGGCGCCTCGGAGGCGTGCGCCCCACCGGCGCCGAGCAGCGAGCCAATGGCACTGCCGAGCAGAACACCGCCAGCAACGCCGAGCGCCGTCTGCGCCGCGCCGGCCAGGAAGCCGCCGCCCTGCCCCATCTGCCCGCGCTGATAGCCCGCCGGCGGCGGGTCGTCCGCACGATCCCACGGTCCGCGGTTGCGTTGGACCTGCTGGCGATCCTCATAGCGGTTCTGCCGGCCGCGGCCATCGTCGAAGAGGCCGCCAAACAGCCCACCGCGACCACGCTCCTCGGTCTCGCGCTCCAGTTCCTGGATACGACGCTCAGCCACCTCCAGCGCGTGCTGCTGCACGAGGATGGTCTGCGCCATGTAGTACGGCGCGCCCGGCTGCCTCACAATTTCGCGATCGATCAGATCCTGCGCTTCAGGATCGCGCTCGGGGTTCTTGCGCTCCACATCGGCGAGCCGGTCGAACAGGCCCTCGATGGCGCGGCGATCTTCAGGGTTCAGCATCTTCAGTCTCCAATGTTGAACGATGCGGAACACATGGGGACCATCGCCGACCCTCACAATGGTCGCGGCGGGCTAAATTGGACATGCACCCGGCGCCGACGAGAACAGCAGGAATGTCCATTGACTTGCCTCGCCGGTCGGCGAAGCTCTCCCGCACCAAGCCAGCGAGGCCACTTATGTCCAGCGATGACGACCTGCCCGAAGACAGCAAGCTTACCAAGACCAAGTCGCGCTGGGCCGAGCTCGGCAAGTTCCTGACCGGTCAGCAGACGCGGCCCGAGGATGCCCGGCTGCCGCCGGGGCAGCATCTGGTGAAGAACTGGCCGATCCTCGATCTCGGCCAGACCCCGAACGTCCCCAAGGAGGTCTGGCGCCTCGATATTGCCGGCGAGGTCGAGCACTCGCAGACCTGGTCGTTCGACGACCTGATGCAGCAGCCACAGGCCGAAAAGCTCAACGATATCCACTGCGTCACCAGCTGGTCGCGCTACGACAACCACTGGAAGGGCGTCACCACGCATCAACTGATGGACGCCGTGGGGGTGAAGCCCGAGGCGCGTTTCGTGCTCTTCACCTCGAACGACGGCTACACCACCAACATGGCCATCGAGGATTTCGCCTCGGAGGATGCGCTCATCGCCCACACCTGGGAAAATGAGCCACTGACCCGCGACCATGGCGGCCCGGTGCGGCTGGTGGTGCCGCACCTCTACTTCTGGAAGAGCCCGAAATGGCTGCGGCGGATCGAGTTCGCGCAGCGCGACCACCGCGGCTTCTGGGAGGTCCGCGGCTATCACAACCACGCCGATCCCTGGAAGGAAGAGCGCTATTCCTGATCCAGCCGCCTTGGCGGCCGGATCGGTTCGTCATCGGGTGGCTCAGGCGCCGGTATAGTCACGCTTGCCGAGCGGCACGCCGTTGTGGCGCAGGATCGCGTAGGCGGCAGTGATGTGGAAGAAGATCTGCGGCACCGCATTGAGCGTGATGTGCTCGATCGCCGGCACCTGCGTATCCTCGCCGCGCACCTTGAGTGTCAGCGTCTTGTTCTCGGCGCCGGCCAAGTCGGCCTCCGAGAAGCTTGCCACGAAGTCGAGGCCCTTCTTCACCCGGGCGCGCAGGTCGGCCAGCGTCACCTCATTGTCTTCCCAGCTCGGCGCCGCCTTTCCGGTCAGGCGCGACAGCGCGAACTTGACGCGATCGGTGCTCGACTGCACCTGGAAGGCCAACGGATGCATGTCCGGCGCCAGCCGCGATGCCACCAGCACTTCCGGCTTGATCTTGCGCTCGGCCGCGTTGGCCTCGGCCTTCACCAGCATGGCGTCGAGATTGTTGAGATAGCGCGTGAACACCGGCACGGTGACCGCGTACATGGAAAGCGACATCGATAGTCCTCGGGGGTTGGTCGTAAGGCGGGTAGGTCCTACCAGCTGTGATCGACGGAGCGTTCGCGCGGCGTCGGCTGGATGATTGTCGGCCAGTAATAGTCCTCGGGCAGGACCACCTGGAAGTCATAGGTAACGAGCGGCTTGCCGTCGACGGCAATGGCGATGGAATGGGCTCCGACGGGGTCGCCGGCGGCGACGCACCAGCTGTGGCTGAACCAGCCCTCCTCGTCGAGTTCGGGCGTGAACATCCGGGTCGCCACCTTGCCATCGGCCGAGATATCGATGCCGTCGTCGGGATCGGTGGCCAGCGTGCCCCAATCGGCGAGCGCCACGGGCAGGCTCAGCGTTTCAGTCGCACTGGCCGGCGCCGGCCCCTCGCCGAGTTTCACATACCAGTTGTAGCAGGCATTGCCGGGCAGCAATGGCACCACGGTGTCGTTGAGCACCTCGTCGGTGCCGGCGTAGCGGAAGGTGACCTGGAAAACCGAATCGGCAAGCTCCGCCGCCCCGGCAGGAACGGCGCCGGATGCCAGCAGGACCATAAGAACCGGTATTCTCAGCCGCATCTTCCCTCTCAATCTTCGGCCGGACCTTAGCCCGCCGCCACTCGCATCGGAAGTGGATTTGACGGCCGGAGGGCGAGCCGAGGCACCACCCGTTGGCATGGCAAGAGCAGTATACGCAGTGGCGGCGAACCATTCGGTAAGCATTGATGCAATGTGGAAAGGTCAGTCATATTGCCACCTGTTTCAAGGTGTTAGCCTCACCATTGCGGACGCTGCCGAGAGCCGGCAGCGCATTGGGAGAACCCTTATGAGCGTCGTTCGATACTTTGCCGGTCTGCTGGCCGGCCTCATGATCATTCTGACTGTCATCAGCCCGACTTACGCGCAGGACATGAGCACCCGGGTCATCGTGCCCGATGTGCCTGGTGGTGCCTTGTTTACCGGCTGCTACAACGTGCAGCAGCGCCTCTATGGCCCATATCGCATGAGCTTCTGCCTCGAGCAGCGCGGTACCTACTCGGTGCGCGGTGGTGGCGTGCGTTGCGATGGGCGCCTCACCTGGAATGCGCGCGGCCGGGACATCAACATCCAGCTCAAGCGCACCTCGTGCGGCAATGGCGTAGCCTGGAGCGCCGATAGCATGGTCTGCCGAGGCGGTGGCCTGCTGCCGGCCTTCCTCGCCCGGATCATCGTGCCGGACCTGCCGGTGCTGCAGACGCTGCGTTGCACCTATACGCCGTCGGTGAAGAATGAGCGGCCGATGCAGATCACGGCGCGCCGGATCGACTGACATCGGGGCGTCATCGGCACAAAATAAGAGGGCCACGAAACCATTTCTGGTTTCGTGGCCCTGAGAAGCGCCGGCCGCACTGTTGAGGGCTTGGGGGCAGCGGCAGGCAACTCCTCGCTGGTTCACCGGTGCATGGGTCGTTTGCAGTAGTCCAGTGAACTCCCTTTAAAGATGGGTGCCCTTTGCGGCATGAAAAGTGCCTTCACTGGAAGGTGAAGTACATGAACAGCCGGTAAGGTGCGGCGATTGCCGAACCGGCCGGAAGACCCTAAGGATGGGCTGCAAAGCGGTGCCGCGCACCGCCTTGCCAACGAGAAGAACATGGACACCATCACTCCCGAGGCGCTGGCGCAAAAGGCCTTCACCGACCCGCACGCCGCCTGGGCCTACGTTTCCGAGATTTATCACCGCAATACCGGCTTCATCCGCGAACAGCTGCTCGGGCTGACGCGCGGCCGCGTTCCCAAGGGCCGGGTGCGCGCCTTCTACCCGGAGGTGCAGGTCACGTCGCGCAGCTACGGCAAGACCGATAGCACCCTGCCCTATGGTTATCTCCACACGCCGGGGATCTACCGCACCACGATCACGGCGCCGGACCTGTTCAAGAACTATCTGATCGAGCAGTTCGAGGTGATCCTGCGCAACCACGGCGGCGCCATCGAGGTCGGTGAGTCCGCCACCCGCATCCCGCTGCATTTTGCCATTCCCTCGACCGAGCGGATTGACGGCGAGGCGATCAACGCCCTGCCGATCCCGCTGCGCGACCTGTTCGATGTGCCGGACCTGCAGGATACCGACGACGAGATCGCCAACGGCACCTTCGTGCCGCCGCCCGGCGGCCCCTACCCGCTGGCCCATTTCACCGCGCCGCGCGTCGACTATTCGCTGCAGCGGCTCAGCCACTACACCGGCACCGAGGCGGATCATTTCCAGAACTTCGTGATCTTCACGAACTATGGCTTCTACATGGATGAGTTCGCCCGCGTGGCGCAGCGCTACATGGAAGAAGGCCACCCCGAATACGAGAGCTTCGTCGAACCGGGCGGCTTCACCACCCGCAACGAGCGCCTCGGCGGCGGCACCACCGGCCAGCGCGCCACCCGTACCCCGCAGATGCCCGCGCTGCACCTGACCCTGCCGCGCAACCGCGGCATCACCATCGTCAACATCGGCGTCGGCCCGAGCAACGCCAAGACCGCGACCGACCACATCGCGGTGCTCCGCCCGCACGCCTGGATCATGCTCGGCCACTGCGCCGGCCTCCGCAACTCGCAGGAGCTGGGCGACTACGTTCTCGCCCATGCCTACCTCCGCGAAGACCATGTGCTCGACGCCGACCTGCCGGTCACCGTGCCCATCCCGGCGCTAGCGGAAGTGCAGGTTGCACTCGAGCAGGCCGTCGCCGAGATCACTCATCTCGAGGGCATCGAGACCAAGCGCATCATGCGCACCGGCACCGTTGCCACCTTCGACAACCGCAACTGGGAGCTGCGCGACCAGGCCGAGATCACCCGCCAGCTCAGCCAGTCCCGCGCCGTCGCCCTCGACATGGAATCTGCCACCATCGCCGCCAACGGCTTCCGCTTCCGCGTCCCCTACGGCACACTGCTATGCGTCAGCGACAAGCCGCTGCACGGTGAACTGAAGCTGCCGGGCATGGCGTCGGACTTCTACCGGACGCAGGTGAACCGGCACTTCCAGATCGGGCTTCGTGCGATGGAGATTCTCCGCGACCAGCCGCCGGAGCGGCTGCACTCACGGAAGCTCAGGAGCTTTGCGGAGACGGCGTTCCAGTAGCGATTAGCTGAACACATTCCAGCAGGCGTGATTGCGCAGCCACTGGTCATCGAGCACGAGTTCGCGGATCGCGTCAGGGAGCTGTTCCCGCTGCCACTGGCATTCCCGGCGACCGGCCGCCTCGCGCTCATCCTCTGCCGCAGCGGCTTGTGCCGCCCTGATCGCGTAGGCGGCCGCACCGAGTTCGTGCGCCGCCACATGCGCCACCGCCACCGCCTGCCCAGCCGCGAGAGCCGCGAACTTCGCTGCGCCGGACAGCTCCCTGGCCGCGGCATTGGCGACAAACGCAGTCTTGTGGGCCTCCCGCATTGGTATCTCGCCACGAACCCATGCGTGGGTCTGCTCGATCGCGCGTCGCGGACGATCATCGCTTGGTGCGGCTTCTTCGAAGAGATGCAGCACATGCTCCGCGCACGTGGCGGCCCACAGTGCGAGGAGGTGATGGTCGGCATCACTCAGCGAGCCGCCGCGGCGAACGGTGACCAATCGAGGGTCGCGGGGCTCGGTGAGGATCATGCTGGCTGAAACTTCCCTAAGTGCACCCCTAAACCACCGGCCGCGGCTTGCTGAAATCCACCAACGGCCGCACTTCGACCGAACCGATCTTCGCCATCGGATTGGTGGCCGCGATCCGGATCGCCGCGTGGATGTCGTCCGCTTCGATCAGCACGAAGCCCCCGAGCACTTCCTTGGTTTCCATGAACGGGCCATCGGTGGTCGACATGTTGCCACCGCGCACCCGGACCGTGATGGCCTCGCTGGGCAGGGTCAGCGCTTCGGCGGCTATGCCGTCGGCGAGCAGGCTCTGGCGGTTCATCTCCGCCTCCTGCAGCACGGCGTTGCTGTCGGCTGAACCGTTGAAAGCCGTAGTGGGGTCAAAGTAGACGAGGCAAGCGTAGCGCATGTCATGTTTCCTCATTTCGCGCGTCAGTCCGGAGTAGTCGCTCCGCCCCGCTCAAAATCGACATGCCTTGATTTGCCGCCGTCACACCGGCACGTAATCAATCTCCAGGAACCGCTCCACCTCGCGCTCCCAGCGTTCCTTGACGAACTTCTCGTGCTTGGGGTGCGCGTTGTAGACGTCGTATGCGGCCTGGTCGGCGAACTCCATCGAGAAGCCGAACTCGTAGTCGTTCTTCTTCGAGATCTGTCGCAGCTGCTCGAATTTCTTGACGCCCGGGATCTCTTTCAGCACCAAGGCGTCGCGGAGGAAGGCCTTCTCCATCAGCGAGCCATGTGCGTGCTTCAAATTGAAGACGACAGTATGTCTGATCACTAAACCTTCTCCCCCAATGCAACCGCTTCGCTGGCGGCAATTGCCGTCATATTGACGATTCCGCGGCTGGTGGTCGAGGGGGCAAGGATGTGGGCCGGCGCTCGCGGTCCCATCAGGATCGGGCCGACGGCCAGTGCGTTGTTCATTTCCTTGAGCAGCGTCATCGACAGGTTGGCGCTGTCGAGGTTGGGGAACAGCAGGAGGTTCGCTTCGCCACCCAGCATTGAGTCGGGGATATAGCGGCTCCGCAACTCCTCGTTGAGCGCCAAGTCGCCCTGCATCTCGCCCTCGAGGATCATCTCGGGCGCCACCGCCTTCAGCTTCTGGTAGGTCTCGCGCATCTTGTAGGCCGTATCGCCGTCGCGCGAGCCGAAGTTCGAGTAGCTCAGCAGCGCGGCCTTGGCTTCGATATTGAAGCGCTTGAGATGGTCGCGGGCCTGCAGCGCGATCGCCACCAGCTCATCGGGCGTCGGGTCGACATTGACGTAGGTGTCAGCAAGGAAGAACACGCCGCGCGGCATGATCAGCATGGAGAGGGCCGAGACGTCCTTCACGCCCTCCTGCAGCCCGATGATCGAGCGGATGTCGCGCACATGCTTGATGAAGCGGCCTTGGAAACCGCAGAGCATGGCATCGGCCTCGCCGCGCTTCACCGACAGCGCCGCGATCACCGTGGTGTTGGTGCGGACGATGGTGCGAGCGATATCCGGCGTCACGCCGTTGCGGCCGACCAGCGAGTGGAAAAGTTCGACATAGTCGCGGTAGCGCGGGTCGTCCTCGGGGTTCACCACCTCGAAGTCGCGGCCCGGCTTGATGGTCAGCCCGAAGCGCTGTAGCCGGCTCTCTATCACCTGCGGGCGGCCGATGAGGATCGGCTGCGCCATGCGGTCCTCGATCATCACCTGCGCGGCGCGCAGCACCCGCTCATCCTCGCCATCGGCGAAGGCGACGCGCTTGGCCTGCCCCACCACCCGGTCGATCACCGGCTTCATCACCAGCCCCGAACGGAACACGAAGCGGTTGAGGCTGTCGTGATAGGCTTGGAAATCGGTAATCGGGCGCTTGGCCACCCCCGACGCCATCGCTGCCCGCGCCACCGCCGGCGCGATGCGGAGGATCAGCCGCTGGTCGAACGGGTTGGGAATGATGTGCTCGGGCCCGAACACCGCCGGCTGCCCGGATGGCGACACCTCGAGGCCGGGATCATGTGCCAGCTTCGCGATGGCCTGCGCCGCCGCCAGCTTCATTTCCTCGTTGATCGTCGTTGCGCCGACATCGAGCGCGCCGCGGAAGATAAAGGGGAAGCAGAGAACGTTGTTGACCTGGTTGGGATAGTCCGAGCGCCCGGTGCAGACCATGGCGTCGGGGCGGATTTCCTTGGCCACCTCCGGCATGATTTCCGGGTTCGGATTGGCCAGTGCCAGGATCAGCGGGCTCGGCCCCATCTTCGCCAGCATCTCGGGCTTCAGCGCCCCGGCCGCCGACAGCCCGAGGAAGATATCGGCTCCATCGATCACCTCGGCCAGCGCCGTCGCATTCGACTGGCGGCAGAACCGCCCGCGCCACTTGTCGTTGACGTCGTCGCGCTTGTCGGTCAGCAGCCCATCTTTGTCGGCCACCCAGATGTTCTCGAGTTTTGCTCCCAGGGCGACCAGGATGTTGAGGCAGGCGATTGCTGCCGCCCCTGCCCCGGACGTGCAGATCTTCACGTCCTCGATCTTCTTGCCACTAAGCTCCAACCCGTTCAGCACCGCCGCGCCGACGATGATCGCCGTGCCGTGCTGGTCGTCGTGGAACACCGGGATCTTCATCCGCTCGCGCAGCGCTTCCTCGATGGCGAAGCACTCCGGCGCCTTGATGTCTTCGAGGTTGATGCCGCCGAAAGTCGGCTCCAGGGGCCGCACCACCTCAATGAACTTCTGCGGGTCGGTCTCGTCGATCTCGATGTCGAACACATCGATGCCGGCGAACTTCTTGAAGAGGACCGCCTTGCCCTCCATCACCGGTTTCGAGGCCAATGCCCCGATATTGCCCAGCCCGAGCACGGCCGTGCCGTTCGAAATCACCGCCACGAGGTTGCCGCGCGACGTGTACCTGGTCACCGCCTCCGGATCGGCCGCAATCTCCTCGCAGGGCGCTGCAACGCCGGGCGAATAGGCCAGCGACAGGTCGCGCTGGTTGCCGAGCGGCTTGGTCGCCTGAATCTCCAGCTTTCCGGGCTTCGGAAACTCGTGAAAATGCAGCGCAGCCTCGCGCAGCGCCTTCTTCTGTTCGGTCACGTCGGCAGACATCGAAACCCTCCGGAAACTCAGAGTGGAGTGCCACTAATCGAGGGCGATGAAAAGGCGGTGCGCAGAGGAAACTGTCCGGGGTGTTTCCCTGGCTGCTGGCTGTGGGGGGCGGCTCGCACCGGCTCTTCGGCTACGCCGCGCTCACCTGCGCCAGCCCCGGCAACGCCACCGGTGCATTCAGCGCCCGCGCCAGATCACGGAACGCGCCGGCCTTCAGCGCCGGCGCAAACAGGTACCCCTGCGCATGCACCACGCCGCGCGCCCGCAGGTAGAGCGCCTGCGCTTCCGTCTCGACACCCTCGGCGACAATCTCGGTGCCAAGGTCGCGCGCCATCGAGATAAGGCCGTCCAGCACCGGCACGGCCGGCCCGTCCGCCTTGATCATGTCGACGAATACCCGGTCGATCTTCACCACGTCGACGCCCAGCGTCTGCAGGTAGGCGAGGTTGGAGTGCCCGGTGCCGGCATCGTCCATAGCCAGCCGGCAGCCCAGCGCGTGCAGCCCGGCGATGACGCTCTGCGCCTGGGCCATCTTCTCGAGCGGCTTGCGCTCGGTGATTTCGAACACCAGTTGGCGGAAATTGATCGAAGAGTTGGCAAAGATCGTATGCACGTCGTCGACGACATTGCCGTCGCGGAAGTGCCCCTCGAAGAGGTTGATCGAGATCTTGATGTCCGGCATGTCGCGACAGATGCCGCCAAGATCGGCCTTCACCTGCTGCATCAGGCTCACCGTCATCGGCAGGGCCAGGCCGGTGAGTTCGGCATATTCGATAAAGGCCCCAGGCGGCACCACCTCGCCGTTCTTCTTCTCCCACCGGCACAGCACCTCGCACCCGGCCAGCGCGCCGGTCCTGAGGTTGATCACCGGCTGGTAGTAGGGCTTCAACTCGCCCGCCGCGATCGCCCGCTCAAGGTCGAAGGCGGGCAGGTCTGAGCGCCGCACATATTGCAGCGCGAGGATCAGGAACGCCCCGCACATCAGCGCCGCCACCACCGTGAAGCTGGCGTCGAGATCGCCGTAGTCGGCCCGCACCATGGCGAACGGGACTGCGGCCGTCACGCGGATCGGCAACTCACCGGCAAAGCTCTCGGCTGTGACGAACTCGATCTCGCCCCGGCTGTCGTAGGCCTTGGGGTCGCCGACGGTCACGATCTCGGCCCCGTCGGTCAGCGAGACACGGACCATCGACGTGGGCTTCAGTCCGTTCAGCAGGCTGTCCGGCTCCGCCGCGAGGATCGGCGCGAACGCCGAGACGCGGCGCGCCGTCCCGAAGGCTTGGGTGATCTTCAGCACGGGCATCCGCAGGTCGGCATACTTCGCCACCTCGATGGTCTCGGTCTGGTTGGGCACCGACAGCGGCCGGGACAGCGGCGAGTACTTCACGTCCTTGCCGAGCGCGTCGCAGTACTGGACGCCGTCCGCGTTCTCGACCAGCACCTGCTTGAGATACAGGCTCTGCTCCATCTGCCGGTGCACATTGGCGATGAAGCTCGGCGTGCAGAGCGATGGGCTTTCCGCGAGGATGCGGCGCAGCGAGGCGATGGTGTCGTAGGCGGTCGCCTGTACCCTCCCCGCCACTGCGTCGACCGATTGCTGCAGCAGCGCCCGCTCGCGCACCCGCACGTAGGAATCGAGCACGAAATCCACCGCCATGACCGGCAGAAACGCAGCAATGGCCGCGAGCAGCATCAGCGCATGGGAATACTTGGACTTCACCGAGCGAATCCGCCCCCAACGGAGATAGGCAACAAATGCCTAGCGGGCGGACTTTAAGAGAGTGTTAACGCTGATTGCGTCGGCGTGCCGGAATGGGACGCAAACGAAAAGGGCGCCCGAAGGCGCCCTTTGAAATACCCAATTCGCCGCCGGCTACTTCGCGTCCGCGATCACCCGCACGTGCAGCTCGCGCAGCTGCTTGGGCTCGGCCGGGCTCGGGGCGCCCATCAGCAGGTCTTCGGCCTGCTGGTTCATCGGGAACAGCGTGATCTCGCGCAGGTTCTGCGCGCCGCAGATCAGCATGACGATGCGGTCGATGCCGAACGCTGCGCCACCATGCGGCGGGGCGCCGTACTGGAAGGCGCGGTAGAGGCCGCCGAACTGCTCCTCGACCTCGGTGCGGGACTTGCCGGTCAGCTCGAACGCCTTGACCATGGTCTCGGGCAGCTGGTTACGGATCGAGCCGGACGCGATCTCGAAGCCGTTGCACACCGCGTCGTACTGGTATGCCTTGATGGTCAGCGGGTCCTGCGAGTTCAGCGCCTCGATCCCGCCCTGCGGCATCGAGAAGGGGTTATGCGCGAAGTCGACGCGCTTTTCTTCCTCGCTCCACTCGTAGAACGGGAAGTCGACGATCCAGCACAGCTTGAACTGGTCGAGCTGCGTCAGGTTGAGATCGAGACCGACCTTCACCCGCGCCTCGCCGGCGAACTTGTACATCTTGTCCGGCCGGCCAAGCACGAAGAACACGGCGTCGCCGTCGGCGAGACCGAGCTGGGTGCGGATCGCCGCCGTGCGCTCTTCGCCGATGTTCTTGGCCACAGGGCCCGAGCCCGCGCCGTCCTTGAAGAAGATGTAGCCGAGGCCCGGCTGGCCCTGCGACTGCGCCCAGGCGTTCATACGATCGCAGAAGGCGCGGCTGCCGCCGGTCTTGGCCGGAATGGCCCAGACCTCGACCTTGTCGTCACTGGCGATCTGGTTGGCGAACACGCCGAAGCCCGAGCCGCGGAAGTGCTCGGTGACTTCCTGCATCTCGATCGGGTTGCGCAGGTCCGGCTTGTCCGAGCCGTACGTCCGCACCGCCGTGTCATACGGGATGCGCGGCCATTCCTTGGTCACGGGCTTCCCGTCGGCGAACTCCTCGAACAGCCCGGTGATGACAGGCTGCATGGTGTCCCAGATCTCTTCCTGGGTGACGAAGCTCATCTCGAGGTCGAGCTGGTAGAACTCGCCCGGCAGACGGTCGGCGCGCGGGTCTTCGTCGCGGAAGCACGGCGCGATCTGGAAATAGCGATCGAACCCGGCCACCATCAGCAGCTGCTTATATTGCTGCGGCGCCTGCGGCAGGGCGAAGAACTTGCCCGGATGGATGCGGCTCGGCACCAGGAAGTCGCGCGCCCCTTCCGGCGACGACGCGGTGAGGATCGGGGTCGAGTATTCGGCAAAGCCGATATCGCCCATGCGCCGGCGCATTGACGAGATCACCTTGGTGCGCTTGACGATGTTGGCGTGCAGCGTTTCGCGGCGCAGGTCAAGGAAGCGGTACTTGAGCCGGATGTCTTCGGGATAGTCCGGCTCGGCGAACACCGGCAGCGGCAGCTCGGTCGCCTCGCCCAGCACTTCGAGCTCGCGGATGAACACTTCGACCTGGCCGGTCGGCTGCTTGCCGTTCACCGTCTCGGGCGTGCGCTGCTTCACTTCGCCATCGACGCGGATCACCCATTCCGAGCGTACGCGCTCGGCGTCCTTGAACGCCGGCGAATCCGGATCCACGACCAGCTGGGTCAGGCCGTAATGGTCGCGCAGGTCGATGAACAGCAGCCCACCGTGGTCGCGGACGCGATGCACCCAGCCCGAAAGCCGCACATTATTGCCCACGTCACCCTGACGAAGGGCGGCGCAGGTATGGGTGCGATAGCGGTGCATTTCACTCATCTCTTGTCTCTGAGGCAGGCGGATTTCGGGGCCGGACAAGCGCACGCGAGGGCGCAATTGTCAAGTTGAGGGCTACCGCTGGCAACCAAGCTGTGATTCGACGCTGGCAGGTGCTGGATTCGCCTGTTATGCAAGGGCTCTAGTCTTGCTGCCCTTGAAAGAGTCTTGATGGAGCTCATTACTTCGACCGACGTGCTCGCTGCCTTTTCAAAGCGCGCCGCCGGTTATGATTTCGTGACGGTCGATACCGAGTTCCTGCGCGAAACAACCTACTGGCCGAAGCTTTGCCTCTTGCAGGCGGCAACTCTCGACGAAGCGGTCCTGATCGATCCGCTCGCCCCCGGCCTCGATTTGTCGCCGTTCTTCAAGCTCCTCGCCAACGACAAGGTCCGTAAGGTCTTCCACGCGGCGCGCCAGGATATCGAAATCTTCGTCAAGCTTACCGGCAAGGTGCCGGTGAATATCTTCGACACCCAGGTCGCCGCTTCGGTCTGCGGCTTCGGCGACAGCGTCAGCTATGACAACCTGGTCCGCTCGATCACCAAGGTCGAACTCGACAAGTCTTCCCGTTTCACCGACTGGTCGGCACGACCGCTCACCGAGAAGCAGAAGACCTACGCCCTCGCCGACGTGACCCACCTCCGCGATGTCTACGCCGCGCTGGTCAAGCAGGTCGACGACACCGGCCGCTGGGACTGGGTTGAGGACGAGCTCGCGGTGCTCGAGTCCATCCACACCTACGTGGTGCAGCCCGAGCACGCCTGGGAGCGGCTCAAGGCGCGCCTCACCAAGCCGCGCGACGTCGCCGCCCTCAAGGCGCTTGCCGCCTGGCGCGAGCAGCGCGCCCAGGATACCGACCAGCCGCGCAGCCGTATCCTCAAGGATGACGCGCTGATCGAACTGGCCATGCAGCGCCCGCTCAACCCCGAGAGCTTCGACAAGCTGCGCGCCGTCCAGCGCGGCTACGGCCGCTCGTCCGCCGCCGGCGAGATCGTCTCGATCCTCAAGGACGTCGAGGCCCTCAACAAGACCGACCTTCCCAAGCTGCCGGACCGCTACCGCGGCCCCTCGCCCAAGGGCGCCGTCGGCGACCTGCTGCGCGTGCTGCTGAAGTCCGTCGCCGAAGACAACGGTGTCGCCTCCCGCATCATCGCCACCTCGGACGACATCGACGCCCTGGTGCTCGACGACGACGCAGATGTGGCGGCGCTCAAAGGCTGGCGCCGCAAGCTGTTCGGCGACAAGGCGCTGGCCATCAAGCACGGAAAACTCGGGCTCGCCGCGAGCAAGCAGGGCGTGATCGAGATCGAGATCCTGGACGACGAGGAGTAGGGCTCAGGCCCTACCCCGCCACCACATCCGTCAACTTGATGCCCACCACGCCCGCCAGCTGATCCAGCCGGCCGCGCAGGTGCTCGCCGTCGAGGAACGCCAGGTCCGTCGGCAGGTGCAGTTTCAGGATGCCCTTGTCGACCGAGAAGCTGACACGCGGCAGCACGCCCGGCATCGCCGCCGACATCGGGTAGGCGACGCGGAACGCCGCGCCCAGCAGCCGCGCCCGGGCGCTCATCCCCGCTCCGGAAAGCGCCAGCAGGCTCTGGCTCATCGATTTCTGCTTCAGGCCCATGTAGCGCACCGCCAGCACCTCGGCGAGGAACGCCCGGCCCGGGTGGTCGACGCCGGTAGCCGAGCCGTAGGCGACCATGTCGACCGCCTGCTCACCGCGATAGTCCGGATGCCCGCGCCAGCCGATATCGGCAAGGTAGCAGGCAACCTTGCGTAGCCGCAGCTCTTCCTCGGTCTCGGTGATCCCCACCGTGGTCAGAAACTCCGCGGTGAACTCGATCAGATCCTCGGCATGCGCCGGCGAGCGCGAACGCAGCACGCTCATCTGCTCGGCGGTCTGCATGAGCGGGTCCACCGATCGCTCGGCGTCGCCGAGCAGGCCGTAGAGATAGCCCTCGCGGACGCCCAGCGCCGAGAACACCACGGTGTCGAACTTGCCAGCCTTCAGCACCTCGATCATCACCGCGGCGCCGTATGGCACCAGCTCGCGCCGGCTGGAGCTGACATGCTCGGAGCCCGTGTAGGGCTTGCCCGCCGCCGTCGCCGCGACGATCTGCTCGCACAGCTCGAGCATGTCTGCGGCGGCGACCTCGTAGTGCTGCACCATGTGCAGCGGATAGTCGCGCAGCACCTGATGCACCTTGGCGAGCGACCGCCAGGTGCCGCCGATGGCGCAGAAACTGCCGCCCCTCGCCGTCAACAGCGCTGATTTCTTCAGCCGGCGCTTGGCCACGGCCTGCGCCTTTGCCGGCGAGTTCTCCGAATCGTCCTGCATCCGGATGACGCCGAGCTCGTAGGTCTCGCCGGTCGAATCGGTCCCATCTGCGATCGAGGACAGCTCGAGGCTGCCGCCGCCGAGATCGCCCACCACGCCGACGAATCCGGGCATGCCCGAGATCGCGCCCAGCGCCGCGAAATGCGCCTCCTCGGCGCCGGACAGTACCGTCACCTTGGCGCCCATGATCTCCTCGACGGCGTCGACGAAGGCCTTGGAATTGGAGGCCTCGCGCACAGCGGACGTCGCAAGAATGTGCGTAGTGCCCACCCGCATCAGCCGCGACACCAGCGCAAAGCGCTGGATCGCCGTCAGTGCCCGGTCGATGTTCTCGTAGGCAATCTTGCCGGTCTGGGCCAAGCCACGGCCGAGCGCACAGGCAGTCTTCTCGTTGTAGAGCGGGGTCAGCGAGCGGGCATGCCGTTCGTAGACCACGAGACGAACCGAGTTCGACCCGATATCGAGCACGGCAACAGGACGTGCGCCCTTGAGGCGGCCCTGCGCGGTGGGGTCGGCGTCGACGCCCCAGTATTGGTTCACTGGCTTCTCTCTTCGTTGTCGCGCTTCAGAGCCGTGCCGCGTCCGGAGAGGCTCGCGTGCGTCATGAAGTAGTCGTGCGCATTGTAGGGCTCCTCGCCCTCCCTGGGCTTTATCCTATCGGAACTGCCGTCGGGAAGCACCTCCCAGCTCTGCTGGTTGTCCTTCAAATACGCAACCATGGTGCGATCGAGAATCTGCTCGTGCACCGTGGTGTTGAGAATCGGCACCATCACCTCGACGCGCCAATCGAGGTTGCGCAGCATGATGTCAGCCGAGCTCATGTAGACCTTGGCCTTGCGCGAAGGCAGCAGCGCCCCTTGCCCGAAGCAGAAGATGCGGCTGTGCTCGAGGAAGCGCCCGACCAGCGACTTCACCCGGATATTATCCGAGAAGCCTGGGATACCTGGCCTCAGGCAGCAGATGCCGCGCACGATCAGCTCGATCTTCACGCCCTTGCGGCTGGCGTCGTAGAGGGCGTCAATGATCTCCGGGTCGACCAGGGCATTCATCTTCAGCCAGATATTGGCCGGCTCGTTCCGTTCGGCGAACTCGATCTCGCGGGCGATGTGATCGAGCAGCGTCTGCCGCAGCGTCACTGGCGAAAACGCGATCGCCTCCATCTCCGCGGGCCGTGCATAACCCGTGATGAAGTTGAACACCCGTGCCACGTCGCGGGTGATCGACGGCTCGGTCGTGAAGTAGCTGAGGTCGGTGTAGATCTTGGCGGTGATCGGATGGTAATTGCCGGTCCCGAGGTGGCAATAGCTCACCAGTTTCCCACCCTCGCGCCGCACCACCTGGCTCATCTTGGCGTGTGTCTTCAGCTCGATGAAGCCGAACACCACCTGAGCGCCGGCGCGCTCGAGGTCCCGCGCCCAGCGGATGTTGGCCTCCTCATCGAAGCGCGCCTTCAGTTCCACGAGCGCCGTCACGGTCTTGCCCGCTTCGGCGGCCTGCACCAGCGCCTTGACGATCGGGCTGTCGCGCGACGTGCGATAGAGCGTCTGCTTGATCGCCACCACGTCAGGGTCGCGCGCCGCCTGCATCAGGAACTGCGCCACCACATCGAAGCTCTCGAACGGATGGTGGACCAACAGGTCCTTGGCCCGGATGGCGGCGAAGATGTCGCCATTGAAATCGCGGACGCGCTCCGGGAAACGCGGCTGGTAGGGCGGGAACCGCAGGTCCGCCCGGTCGATGTCGCAGATCTTCGATGCGTCGGCGAGCCCCAGAAAGCCTTCGACCTCGAAGGTGTCGGTCGGCCCGACGCCAAGCCGCTCGGAGATGTGGCGGCGCAGCGCCCGCGGCATCTTCTTTTCGATCTCGAGGCGGATCACCATGCCGCGGCGGCGCTGCCGCAGCGCGGATTCGAACTCCACCACCAGGTCGGCCGCTTCGTCGTCGATTTCGATTTCGCTGTCGCGGATGATGCGGAAGGCGCCCGAACCCGACACGGTGTAGCCCGGAAACATCTTGTCGATGAACCGGTTGATCAGGGTGTCGATGGTCACCACCTCGACCCGGTTCGGCGCCGCCAGCTCGTTCGGCAGCGTCACGAAGCGGTCGAGATTGGACGGCACGCGCACCAGCGCGGTCAGCGTCTGGGCCGTTCCCTCGCGCACCATCTCGAAAGCCAGCGTGAAGCCCAGATTGGGGATGAACGGGAACGGGTGCGCCGGATCGACCGCGATCGGGGTCAGCACCGGAAAGATCTCTTCGCGGAACAGCTTTTGCAGGTACTTCACCTGCTCCGGCGTCAGATCGTCGGCCTCATGGATCACCACGTCCTTGGCGAACAGCTCTTCGCGCAGCTGCTGCCAATGGTCCTGCTGCTCGAGATGCAGGTGCTGGGCCAGCGTCGCGATCTCTTCGAGCTGCTCGGCGGGGCTCAGCCCGTCCGCGCTCTGCTTGGTCAGCCCGGCGCGCAGCTGGCCCTTCAGCCCGGCGACGCGCACCATGAAGAACTCGTCGAGGTTGTTGGCCGAGATCGACACGAACCGCAGCCGCTCGAGCAGCGGATGGTTGATGTTGCCCGCCTCCTCCAGCACCCGCATGTTGAACTGCAGCCAGCTGACCTCGCGGTTGACGAAGCGCGCCGGGCTCTGGCGCAGCTCGCTGACGTCCGGAGCCTCGCCAACCTGCTCTTCGGCGATTTCGCTCATTTCATTCATCGTCGTCGGCTCCGAGGTCTAGGGCCAGTTGAGTATCGTCGCGCAGCGCGCTGCGGTGCCTGAGCGCTTCGCTGGCAATGGCACGATTGATGGCGGTACCGCGCTCCAGCGCCATGCGATCCATCATCCCCGCAAGCGCAACCGCTTCTTCCGACGATCGTTCCATGCGAGCCACCAGGTAAGCGATGATCTTGGGCTCAACGGTCACCTGGCGGTCATCGAACAGCTTCACGAACATCTGTGACAATTGGATATCGTCGCTCAGTGACACAGTGAAATGCGCCGCGAGTCTGGCCCGCGATTTCAAATCATCGGTCGCGAACGGCCAGTTTGCAACCGACTCCCGCGCCGTCAGCAGCACCGGCCGCCGATCGCGCATCGATTGGTTGAGAAGGTGGAACAGCGCCGCCTCGTCATAGCCCGCCCGATCGGCATCCTCGACCACCAGTGGCTGCGTCCCACCATCGCGCGACAACGCCTCGGCGGTCGGCGGAGTGGCGTGCTCGGCCCCTGCCCGCTCTGCCCAGATCCGCGCCAAATGCGATTTCCCCGCGCTCGCCGCGCCCTCGATCAACGTCAGTGGTCCGGGCCAATGTGGAAATGCCAGGATATGCGCATGCGCCAGCCGGTTGCCCTCGCCGACGATGAAGTCGGCCTCTGCATGCGATGCCTCGTGCCCCAGATCCAGCGCCAGCTGGCCGCGCCCCGGTTGAGCGGAATCAGCGATGATCATTTCTCCGCCGCAACGCGCGGCTTCCGTGCCGGTTTCGCCACCACCGCCTGCGCTTCTGCGGGAAGGTCGTCGGGTCCGAGATAGAGGCTCGATTGCTGATACTTGGTCAGCGCGAACCGCGTCAGCACCCCCGAGATGGCCGCAAGCGGCACCGCCAGCAGCAGGCCGACAAAGCCGAACAGCAGGGCAAAGGCGAACAGCGCGAACATCAGCCAGACCGGGTTGATGTTGATGCTCTGCCCGACCAGCTTGGGATAGAGGATGTTGCCCTCGAGGAACTGCCCGACGATGTAGATTAGCAGCACGATCAGCACGAACACCCAGCGATCGGGCCAGAACTGCACCAGGGCCACCGTCATCGACAGGGCGAAGCCGACGAAGAACCCCACATAGGGCACGAAGCTCAGGATGCCGCCGATCAGCCCGATGGCCAGCCCGTAGTTCAACCCCGCGAGCGTCAGCGACGTGGCGTAGTACACGCAGAGCACTAGGATGACCGAGCCCTGCCCGCGGATCACGCCGGCCATCGCCTTGTCGATATCGGCGATCACGCCACGGATTTCACCGCGATAACGGCGCGGCAGCAGGTCATCGACCTTCTTGACCATGCCCTCCCAGTCGACCAGCAGGTAGAACGCGACAACCGGGGTGATGAACAGCACGGCGATGGTGTTGATCACCGTCAGCCCGCTCTGCGCCAGCGTCGCGGTGATGATTCCAGCGAACTCGACGCCACGGCCGATGAGGTCGGTGAGGCTGTTTTCGAGTTGCGCCGTGCGCTCTGGACCGAGCCATTCGGTGAACTGCGGCATGTATTGCCGCAGCAGGTCCTGCAAATCGGCAACATATCCAGGCAAGCCGGCGATGAGACCACCGACCTGCACCGCGACCAGCGGCACCAGGGCCAGCAGCAGCCCGAGCAGCAGGATCAGCACCAGCAGCAGCACCAGCATGGAGCCCCACGAACGGCCAATCCCCAGCTTCTGCAACCAGTTAACCACCGGATTGAGCAGGTAGGCGAGCGTCAGTCCCACGACGAACGGCAGGAGGATCGACCGGAAAACCCAGAGCAGCAGGATGGCCGCAAGAAACAGCCCCGCCCAGATCACGACCTGATATCTTAGGCTCAACGTCCCGGGCGTCTCTTGCTTCACCGAGGTGGAGCGGTTATCAGCGCTCGGCAATTCCGCAACCCCTGAAAATCTGGCGAACAGCCCATGTCCGACGCGCAAAACGTGCCATCAAACGGGCTCTCGTACAAGCAGGCCGGCGTCGACATAGACGCGGGCAACGCGCTTGTCGAGGCCATCAAGCCCGCCGTCCGGTCCACCCGCCGCTCCGGCGCCGACGCGGAAATCGGCGGCTTCGGCGGCCTGTTCGATCTTAAGGCCGCCGGTTTCGTCGACCCGATCCTCGTCGCCGCCAATGACGGCGTGGGCACCAAGCTGAAGATTGCCATCGAGACCGGCAATAACGGCACCATCGGCATCGACCTCGTCGCGATGTGCGTCAACGACATCATCGTGCAGGGCGCCGAGCCCTTGTTCTTCCTCGACTATTTCGCCACCGGTAAGCTCGACGTCGCCACCGGCGCCGCGATCGTCGAAGGCATCGCCGAGGGCTGCCGCATTGCCGGATGCGCGCTGATCGGCGGCGAAACCGCCGAAATGCCGGGCATGTACCATGGCAAGGACTACGACCTCGCCGGCTTCGCCGTCGGTGCCGCCGAGCGCGGCACGCTGCTGCCGCGTGAAGATGTCGAGGCCGGCGACGTGCTCGTCGCCATCGCGTCCTCGGGCGTCCATTCCAACGGCTATTCGCTGGTTAGGAAGATCGTCGAAGTCTCAGGCATCGACTGGTACCTGCCGGCCCCGTTCGAGCCCGGTAAGTCGCTCAGCGACGCGCTGCTGGTCCCGACCCGCATCTACGTCAAGCCGCTGCTCTCGGCGCTGAAGGCCGGCATCGGCATCAAGGCCCTCGCCCACATCACCGGCGGCGGCTTCATCGACAACATCCCGCGCGTCCTGCCCGACAGCCTGTCGGCCCATATCGAGCTGAACCGGATCACCGTACCCAAGGTGTTCGGCTGGCTGGCCCGGGTCGGTGGCATGAACGAGCGCGAGATGCTCCGCACTTTCAATTGCGGCGTCGGCATGCTCTGCGCCGTCTCGAAGGATGACGCGAGCAAACTCGTCGAACATCTTGCTGCAGCTGGCGAAACCGCCGCAATCGTCGGTGAACTCCGCCCCCGCACTGGCGAACCCGTGACATTCGAAGGCGCACTGGCCCTCTAGCAATGGCCGGTCCGCGCGGTCGCCTCATCATCATCTGCGGCCTGCCCGGATCGGGCAAGACTACGCTCGCGGCCGAGCTGGTCGACCGCCATCACGGCGTCCGCTATTCGCCCGACGACTGGATGGATGCCCTCGGCATCAACCTGTGGGATGAGCAGAAGCGTGCCGGCATCGAGACGCTGCAGTGGCAGGCGGCGCAGAGTCTGCTGGCCCTTGGCGGCACCGCCGTTATCGAGTGGGGCACTTGGGCCCGTTCCGAACGCGATGCCCTGCGCGAGGGTGCGCGTGCCCTCGGTGCCGCTGTGGAACTCATCCATATGGATGCCCCAATCGACGTGTTGCTCGACCGCGTCACCCAGCGCGGCAGGGAATCGCCGCCGATCGGCCGCGCCATGCTAGAAGATGCCGCGGCGGCGTTCGAAGTGCCGACGCCGGACGAACTCGCCCTCTACGATCCCCCAGCAAAGGCCATGCCTCGTGACTGAACCCAAGAAGCGCGTCGCCATCCTCATCTCCGGCCGCGGTTCCAACATGTCCGCGCTGATCGAGGCCGCCAAGGCGCCGGACTACCCGGCGCAGATCGTCGGCGTGTTCGCCAACAAGCCCGATGCAGCAGGCCTGCAGTCCGCCGCCAGCCACGGCATCGCCACCGCCTGGCGCTGGCACAAGGACTATCCCAGCCGCACCGGGTTCGAGCTGGCGCTGAGCGACGTGCTGAAGCTCTGGCGCCCCGACATCATCGCGCTCGCGGGCTTCATGCGTATCTTTACGCCCGAGTTCACCGCCAAGTGGGAAGGCCGGATGATCAACGTCCATCCCTCGCTCCTGCCGCTGCACAAGGGCCTCCACCCCCAGCAGCAGGCGCTCGATGCCGGCGACAGCGAGAGCGGCTGCACCGTGCATTTCGTTACCCCCGGCATGGACGAGGGCCCGGCCATCCTGCAGCGCCGCGTGCCGATCCTGCCCGGCGACACCGAGGAGACGCTGGGTGCCCGCATCCTCGTCGAAGAGCACCGTGCCTATCCCGAAGCGCTCGCCATGCTGGCGCGCGGCGAAGCCCTCTACCGGCCGGGCTGAGCCATGCTAATCGCGCTCAGCGGCCTCCCCGGCAGCGGCAAGTCGACGATCGCCAAACTGGTCGCGGCCCGCCTTCGCGCGGCCTATCTGCGCATCGACAGCATCGAACAGGCGCTGATCCGGGCCGGGGCGGCCTCACCCGTCGGCGTCGAGGGCTACGCGGTCGCTTTCGCAATAGCCGAAGATACGCTGCGCGCCGGTACCGCCGTGGTTGCAGACGCGGTCAACGCCGCCGCCATCAGCCGAGACGCGTGGCACGAGCTCGGCGGAGGGCTCGCGGTCCGCACTCTACTGGTTGGCGTCCATTGCTCCGACCCGGTCGAACACCGCCGCCGCGTCGAAACCCGCGCCGCCGAGATCGCGGGCCACGCGCTGCCGACCTGGGCCGAGGTAGAGGCCATCACATTCGAGCCATTCCCGTCGGGGACCCTGGTCGTCGACACGTCGCACGAGCCTCCCCCCGATGCGGTCGACCGCATCATCGCCCGCCTCGCTCCGTCGGCCCCTTAGGCCGCCTTCGTCGCCGAGTGGCCGCGCCAGATCATGTAGACATTGGCCCGGTCATAGGGCGAGCCCGCGCGGACCGCCGGCTGGTGCTCAAACCCGGTGCGTTCGTAAAGATGGATCGCTGATTCGAGCCGGGTATTGGTCTCGAGGAACAACTCCCGCCCGCCCAGCCGCTCGAACTCGGCGATCGCCGCCTCGATCAGCCGCCGGCCGATGCCGACGCCCTGCG
Source organism: Devosia sp. P3_B2 (assembly GCF_056402875.1). Lineage (NCBI taxonomy): Bacteria > Pseudomonadati > Pseudomonadota > Alphaproteobacteria > Hyphomicrobiales > Devosiaceae > Devosia > Devosia sp. P3_B2. Next base: position 242,773 of record NZ_JBFUGO010000010.1, read on the forward strand.
CCGATGGGTCGACGCCCATCTTGGTGAGCTCGTATTCCCCCGGCGCGTGCTGCTTCAGCGCACAGGTCCCCACGACCGCGCCACCGAGCAGCGCGAACAGCACGGCGCCACCGTGCTCGACGATCGCCTCGGGGTTCGACATCACCTCGATATCGTAGGGTTCCAGCACGAAGTAGCGTTCGAGCCAGATGGCGTTGAGCCGGTAGAAGTGCTCCCGCAACTCCGGTCGCAGCGGGACGATCCGGACGGCGTCCTGCTGATGCGCGCGCACCTTGGCCGCGATGATATCCGCCAGCCCCGGCGCCGCCACCTGCTCGAGCCCGGAGAGCAGCGCCCCCGCATCGAGCCCGGCGCCGCGAACGCGCTCTGCCAGGCCCTCGCGAATAGCCCGCCACAAGGGCTTTGCTGCCTGCAGGGTCGCCTCGGCCTTTGCGGTCAGCGCCAGCCGCCGCGTGCGCCTGTCGTCGGCATCGCTCGACGTACTGACCCAGCCATCGCGTACCAGCCGCGTCGTCAGCTGGCTGATCGCCGAATGCGTCTGCCCGACAGCCGTAGCGATCTCGCCCACAGTCAGCGGGCCGCGATCGTGCAGCAGCCGCAGGATCGGGAACCAGCGGCCCTGCAGCTCAATGCCGTGGCGCGCATAGATCTCGTCCGCCATCGCATAGAGCTGGTCGCTGATCGCCTTGAGCTGGCTGCCAAGGGAGAGCAGCCCCATGTCGCCAAGATAGGTCATCTTCGTTCCTCGAAGCAGAGATATGTAAGTACTAACATATCCTCGCGATGCGAGCCAGAGGCATCCGCCCATCACCAGAATCGATGGGTCCCATCGTCAAAATCGGTTCGACGCGACTCCCCTTGCGGGTTCATCTATGGCGGCTTGGAGAATTGCCCATGCCGTCCACACGCGTCGAAACCCGAGCCGGCTGGCTCGGCGGCCGCCACGCCGAGTTCATCGCCGCCGTCCAGCGGGCGCTGGTCGAGGGCATCCGCATCCCGCAGCAGGATCGCGACATCCGCATCCTCGAATACTCCGGCGAAGCCTTCGCCCCGCCGCCCGGACGCGGCCCTCACTACACGATCATCGAGATCGCCATGTTTTCCGGGCGGTCGCTGGATGCCAAGCGCCGGCTCTATGCCAGTCTCGTCGCCGAGTTGGCCGCCTTCGACATCGCCCCGTCCGACCTCAAGGTCATCGTCCATGACGTGCCGCGCGAAAATTGGGGGCTGGGCGGCAAGGCTGCTAGTGACATAGAACTCGGCTTCAAGGTCGACGTCTGACCAACGGAACGGATCACCCCCCATGAAACTGCAATACTGGCTGCTCATCATCCTGCTCGGCGCCGTCTGGGGCTGTTCGTTCCTGTTCAACGCCGTGCTGATCCGGGAGATCAGCCCGCTATGGGTCGCAGCGGGGCGCGTCACCATCGGCGCCGCAATTTGCTGGGTGGTCTTCTTCACCACCCGCAAGAAGCTGCCCACCGATCCCAAGCTCTATGTGCAGTTTCTCATTCTCGGCATTCTCAACTACGCCATCCCGTTCGCGCTGTTCCCGTTCGCCGAGCAGACCGTCGCCAGCTCCATCGTCGGCGTCATCAACGGCATGACCCCGATGACCACGGTGATCGTTTCGCAGCTCTGGCCGGGCGGCGAGAAGGCGACCTGGAACAAGGTGGTGGGCGTTGCCATCGGCTTTGCCGGCGCGGTCATCCTGTCCCTGCCCTCGCTCGGCGTCGGCGCCTCGGCGCAGGTGATTGGCCTGCTCGCGGCGTTCGTTGCCACGCTCTGCTATGCCCTGACGCTCAACTATGCCCGGCGTTTCGCCAAGGTCGAACCTTATGCGGTCGCCTCGAGCTCGCTGACCGGCGCGGCACTGGTGTCGATCCCCATCGCGCTGTTCTTCAGCGGCATCCCAGTGATCACCCTGCCCGAGACCTGGGCGGCGCTGTTCGGCATCTCGGTGTTCTCCACCAGCTTCAGCTTCCTCCTGGTCTACTGGCTGCTGCCCCGCGTCGGCGCCACCAACCTGTCGCTCAACACCTTCATCACCCCGATCTCGGCGATCCTGCTGGGCGTCTTGGTCCTGCACGAGCGCTTCGAGCTGGTGCACATCCTCGGCATCATCGTGATTTTCCTCGGCCTCGTATTCATCGATGGCCGCCTGGTGAAAGGCTGGCGCAAAGCGCCGGCCTGATCTCCTCCCTGCCCTAACCGGTGATAGAGCACTTCCGTTCAAGTCCGGTTCAGCTTCGCGACCTAGTGTCCTCAGTCATCATATGACCTGAGGAGGCCAGACGTGTTTATCGGAACGATCGACGAAAAGGATGCCACTGGCGAGATCGCCGAGATTTACCGGGATGAGGCCAAGGCGCTTGGCTTCGTCATGGAAGGCACCAAGTGCTGGACAGCGCTGCCGCACCTCTCCCCGATGGTCGAGCATCTGCTGCATGCCGCGCGCAACAGCTTCTCGCTGGGCCTGGTGAGCTGGCGGCTGATCACCCTGATCGCAGCCAAGCAGATCCCGTCCACCTACTGCTCGCATGTCTATGCCAAGCTGCTGGTGAACGACCTGGGCTCGAAGGAGAAGGTGTTCGCCATCCAGCACGATTTCCGCAGCGCCGGCCTCGCGGCCAAGACCGTTGCGATGCTGGCTTACGCCGAGCAGGTTGCGCGGGACGCCAGCCTCATCACCGAGGAGGATGTCGAAAGGCTCCGCAAGCACGGCTTCACCGACCGGGAGATCGCCGACATAGCCTTCTGCGCCTCCTACCGCTGCTTCATGAGCCGATATTTCGATGCCGTCGGTGCGATGCCCGAATCCACCTGGCTCGATCCCGATCCGGCGTTCCGTGCCGCAATGACGGTGGGCAAGCCGACCTAGCTACCAGACGGGCCGCGATGCCGAGCCGCGGTCCTCCGGCTGCTGCTGATCGATGGCAGTGCGGCGTTCGCCATCCTCGATGATCACGTCCTCGCGCATGGCAAGCTGGGCGGTTGGCGTCGACACGTCGATCACCATGCCGTTGAGATCGCGGATCAGCCCACGCGTCTGGCCGTAGTCGAGCGCGATCGCCTCGGACACCACCTCGGCGCCCATGGCGCGCGCCCGGTCCAGCACCTCGAACACGTCGTCCACCTCGAAGGTCAGGTAGGTCCCCTCGTGCATGCCCCAGGCGTGGCGCGGGGTGAACTGGCTCATCTGGTCGATCAACCCGATCTGCACATTCGCCTGACCCTTCGGCGTGAGCACCACGAACCAGTCGCTGTCGTAGATCGTCTCGAGTCCGAACAGCTCCTTGTAGAACTTGGTACTGTCGGCGAGGTCCTTGCAGAGGACATTGAACAGGACACGGTTGAGCACGGACATCGCAGGCTCCTTTGACGGGGGTTTCTCGTCAACGATGCGGAGCGGGGGACGGTTCCGAAACCGGCGCCTATTCGTGCGTCAGCCGTCAAAACCCTCGACGATGGCAAAGTTGGCGGTGCTGGAGTTCAGCCGCGTCTTCATTGCCTCCTGGTATTCCGGCGAGTGGTATGCGCGGAACGCGTGGTCGTAGCTCGGAAACTCGACCACTACGACGCGAGGGCCGACCTGGCCCTCGACGACGCTCACTTGGCCGCCCCGAACGACGAACCGGCCGTCATTGGCGGCCAGGAAGGGCCGGACTAAGGCCTGGTACTGCTTGTACGTCTCGGGGTCGCTGACCTCGATGTTGACGACCCAGTAGCCCTTGGCCATCGGCCCCTCCTACTCGAGCCCCAGCTTCTTCTTCAGGATCTCGTTCAGCGCCTGCGGGTTGGCCTTGCCGCCCGAGGCCTTCATGGCCTGGCCGACGAACCAGCCGAGCATGGTCGGCTTCGCCTGCACGGCAGCCACCTGGCCCGGGTTGGCTGCGATGATCTCGTCGATCACCGCCTCGATGGCGCCCAGGTCGGTCACCTGCTTCATGCCGCGCCGCTCGACGATCTCGGCCGGCTCGCCTTCGGGCTCCTCGGCGATGATCACCTGCAGCAGGTCCTTGGCGCCCTTGGACGAGATCGTCCCGGCCGCCACGAGGTCGACGATGCCGGCGATCTGGCTCGGCTTGATGTGCGTCTCGAACGCCGACAGCCCCTGGCTGTTGGCGAACGCTGCGATGTCGCCGGTAACGAGGTTGGCCACCGCCTTGCCGTCGCGCTTGGTCCCGCCGAACTTCACCGCGGCTTCGTAGTAGTCGGCCGTCTCGCGCTCCAGCGTCAGCACCATCGCGTCATACGGCGTCACGCCGTATTCCTTGATGAAGCGGGCTTCCTTGTCGTCCGGCAGCTCTGGCAGGTGCTTGGCCAGCTCGTCGATGAAAGCCTGGTCGAATTCCAGCGGCAGGAGGTCCGGATCGGGGAAGTAGCGATAATCGTGCGCCTCTTCCTTGCTCCGCATCGAGCGCGTCTCGCCGGTCTTGGGGTCGTAGAGCCGCGTCTCCTGGTCGATCTTGCCGCCATCCTCGAGGATGTCGATCTGGCGACGCGCCTCGAACTCGATAGCCTGGCCGGCGAAGCGGATCGAATTGACGTTCTTGATCTCGCAGCGCGTGCCGAACTCGCCGCCGGGCTTGCGCACGGAAACGTTGATGTCGGCGCGCATCGAGCCCTGCTCCATGTTGCCGTCGCAGGTGCCGAGATAGCGGAGGATAGTGCGCAGCTTCGAGAGGTACGCCTTGGCCTCGTCGGAGTTCCGGAGGTCGGGCTTCGACACGATCTCCATCAGCGCCACGCCCGAGCGGTTGAGATCGACGAAGCTCAGGTTCGGGTGCTGGTCGTGGATCGACTTGCCGGCGTCCTGCTCAAGATGCAACCGCTCGATGCCGATCTCGATGTGCTCCTCGCCGCCCATGTCGAGGAACACCGAGCCCTCGCCGACGATCGGATCCTTGAACTGGCTGATCTGATAGCCCTGCGGCAGGTCCGGATAGAAATAGTTCTTCCGATCGAAGATCGAGCGCTTGTTGATCTTGGCCTTGAGCCCCAGCCCGGTCCGCACCGCCTGGCGCACGCACTCGTCGTTGATCACCGGCAGCATGCCGGGCATCGCCGCGTCGACGAAGCTCACATTGGAGTTCGGCGGCGAGCCGAACTCGGTCGAGGAGCCGGAGAACAGCTTGCTCTCGGATGTCACCTGCGCATGCACTTCCATGCCGATGACGATCTCCCAGTCCCCGGTGGCTCCCTTGATGAAGCTCTTGGGGTTGGGGGTGCGGGTATCGATGAGGGTCATGGGCTAAGGCTCTTGTTCATTCCAACTTTGTCTATGGCATAACCGAGCGAGGCGGAAAACTTCTCCCTGCGCCAGACGACAGCAAATCCGTGCCGCTGGTAGAAGCCGATCGCTCGCGCGTTGCTGGCCAGCGTCTCGAGCTCGGCCAATGGGTAGTGGGCGGCCCTGATCTCGGCGACCAGCGCTTCCAGCAGCAGACTGCCGACACCGCGCCCCTGCGCCTGAGGCGCTACCCAGAGGTCCGAGATCAGCTGGTTGCTATCCTCGCGTGCGCCCCAGCCGAGCGCCTGGCCGCCGGCTTCGGCAACGAGGATGGTCGGTGCATGACTGACCCCGAAGCCACGGAACTCCTCGCGCAACCGGTCGCGATCGACCCTGCCGGCGTCGCCCTCGGCAAAGGCGCTGGCCTTCCAGGCGGCAAAGCCAATGTCGCCAAGGATCACGGCCTCCTCCGGCCGGGCGCGCCGCACCGTCATGCTCACGTTGATTTCTCAGTCTTCGTCGTCGGTCAGCGGACCGCGGTACGGGGAGAGCCGCTTTTCCAGCCGCACGCTGGTTTGCGGGTCGCTGCCGGTGGCGCCCTCGCGCTTCAGCACCAGGATGCGATAGCCCTGGTGCTGGTAGAAGTTCACGGCCCGCACGTTGTCGCTCAGCGTATCGAGCTGCACCCGGTCGGCGCCCTCGAGCTCGATGATCGATTCCATCCGCCTGAGCAGCAGCGAGCCGATGCCCTGGTTCTGCAGCGACGGGGTGACAAACAGATACGGGATGTAGGGCCGGCTCCGCGCCCGCGCGCACCAGGCCACCGGAGAGCTGTCGATCTCGGCGACAATGGTGCGGTCCAGCAGTTCGTGGACGGCAATGCCAAGCCGGCGCTTCTCGTTCTGGCGGCTAGCCGCTTCCCCGCTGAGGAAGGGCTTCAGGTCGCGCTCCCAGGCGAGCAGCGCGATGTCGGCGAGACGCTCTGCCTCGCTCGCCACAGCCTTGCGGATCGTGATCTCCGGCGACGTCATCGAAGTCTCCACTGCAACCAGCCTAACTCAGCCGTGGCGCTTGCGTGCAGCGATAATGCCCTTTTCGTAGTTCACATTCCAGTTGATCAGCGTGCGCCAGATCAACTCTGCCTGGTCCTCGTCGAGTTCCAGCTCTTCGGCGCGTTTGCGCTGCTTGGCGATGATCGACTCGATGCGGGTCGGGTCATACGCCTCGTGCGGATCGGTCTTGATCTCAGCCATCCGCGTCACATAGCCGTGCCGCTCGGCGAGCAGGGTCAGCAGCGCCTGATCGATCCGGTCGATCTCGACGCGTACATCTTCCTTGGTCTGGCATTCGGCGGGGGCTTTGGTCACGGGGGAGGCACTCGTTGACAGGACTTTCACTGTTGCTGGTTTGCACCGGCGGAACCGGGATTGCAACCGCAACGCTGGCGCAGAATCCGCTCATCGGCTATTCAGCCATCGTTCATCGGCAAGGCGATATCGCGGCGCCGTCAAGAAATGGACTGCCCCATGTCTAGCAAAGTTGAGATTGCGTAGTACCCCGTCCGCCCGCTGAGCCCTAGGGCTCACGACGCGTTGCGACGGGGTTTGGAACCAGGCGACCTGCCAGGCGAGATGCTGGCCGGGCCTTCTTTCCACGCATCCCAAGGTCTAGACTTTCATGGATATTTCCCGCGAGGAACAGCGGGTGCTGCACGCACTCGCGCAGGGCGGCGCTATTCACGTGCTCAAAGCCCCGAACGGCAAGGTCGTCCGCGTCGAATGCCTCAACCGCGACGGCTGGTTGATGCAGCAATGCAACCTCAGCCTGTTCCGCAAACTGAAGAACAAGAACGCCATCGCCTCCAGCAGCGGCCGCCCCTACCGCATCACCCGGCGCGGCCTCGAACTGGTGCGAAGCGAGTACGACAACAGGTAGCGTCGATGGTCCCCTCTTCACCTCCCCCGTCATGGGGGAGGCCGGGAGGGGGCCGTCTCTCTCGACCTGCAAAGAAACTTATCCCCGCACTCCGGCCATCTCGTACCTTCCCTCCACCTTTCCGATGCGAGGCGCTACGCGGCGTCGCGGGGAGGGTTCGGGCTGGTTGGGAGGCGTCCCGGCCAGGGCTTGGTGGAAGCGTCCGCTTTGCGCACCATCGGGCCAAAAGACCGTTCGCAATGGGCGGGGCGAGAGTCCCAACCTTGTACAGTTCGGCGGACGACCGCCACAGGGACGAAGTCCCGCCCATGCCGCTTTCGCAAGAAACGGCAAGACTGACAAGAAACCCCGAGGCCCAAGGCCGTCGGGCTTCTAGTGCTGCGTGACGCCGCTCAATTCCTTGGCGATGTGTTCCCACTCGGCGGACACGCTTGCCGTGGCGCGCTTGCGGCCGGCGCGGCGATACCAGTAGTCGGCATTGCCCATGTCGGCTTCGATCCAGTGCAGCAGCGCGTGCACCCAGTCGAACTCGAACGTGCCCTCCATCGCCTGGACGATGCGATGCGCTTCTTCCCATTCGGGGCCGACGCGCAACTCGCCCTTCTTCATCCACCACAGGGCCTGCAGAGGCTTGGACATATCCTTGGGCGGGGCCGACCAGTCGAGGGTCGTGAACACATCGGCCATGGAGCCAATCCTCTGAAACGAAACCACCGGCTTGGCCGGGAGGTCGACAAGTCTCAATTTGCGCATGGGCGGCAAATAGTGCTGAAACCGCTAGGCTTCAAGCGGTTTCGACTCTGATGGTGACTACCACCACTTGTCAGGAGAGAAGTCGATGCCGGCCGAACGCTCGATGACACGGCCCGCCGCGAACAGCGTTTCCTCGTCGAACGGCTTGCCGATCAGCTGCAGGCCGAGCGGCAGACCTGCGCCGTCCTTGCCGGCCGGAACCGCGATTCCCGGCAGCCCGGCCATGTTCACGGTCACCGTGAACACGTCGTTGAGGTACATCTTGACCGGATCGGCCTTCATGTCCTCGTCGCCGATGCCGAACGCCGCCGACGGGGTCGCCGGGGTCAGGATGGCGTCGACGCCGTCGTTGAAGACGATCTCGAAGTCGCGCTTGATCAGCGTACGGACCTTCTGCGCCTGCACGTAATAGGCGTCGTAATAGCCCGCCGACAGCACATAGGTGCCGATCATGATGCGGCGCTTTACCTCGCGGCCAAAACCATCGGCGCGGGTCAGCTCGTAAAGGTCGGTGATGTCCTTGCCGGTATCGCGCAGGCCGTACTTCACGCCGTCATAGCGGGCGAGGTTCGAAGACGCTTCGGCCGGCGCCACGATGTAATAGGCCGGCAGCGCGTACTTGGTATGCGGCAGCGAGATGTCGCGCACCGTGGCGCCCTCGGCCTTCAGCCAGGCGATGCCCTGCTGCCACAAGGCCTCGATCTCGGCCGGCATGCCGTCCATGCGGTACTCGCGCGGAATGCCGATGACGAGGCCCTTCACGCCGCGCTCCACCGCCGCGGCGAAGTCCGGCACGGCGAGGTCGACGCTGGTCGAGTCCTTGGGGTCGAACCCCGACATCGAGGTCATCATGATCGCCGCGTCCTCGACGGTGCGGGCGATCGGGCCGGCCTGGTCAAGCGACGATGCAAAAGCCACCACGCCCCAGCGCGAGCAGCGGCCGTAGGTCGGCTTGATGCCCACGGTGCCGGTCAGGGCTGCCGGCTGGCGGATCGAGCCGCCGGTATCCGTCGCCGTCGCCGCGGCACAGAGCCAGGCGGAAACCGCCGAGGCCGAACCACCGGACGAGCCGCCCGGCACCAGCTGGGCGTTCGAGTTGTTCGCCCGCCACGGGTTGATCACCGGGCCGTAGTAGCTGGTCTCATTCGACGAGCCCATGGCGAACTCGTCCATGTTGAGCTTGCCCAGCATCACCGCGCCGTCGCGCCACAGGTTGCTGGTGACGCTCGATTCGTACTCGGGCTTGAAGCTGTCGAGGATGTGGCTCGCCGCCTGGGTATGGACGCCCTTGGTCGCGAACAGGTCCTTGATCCCCAGCGGAATCCCCTCCAGTGGACCGCCCTGCCCGGCCGCAAGCTTGGCGTCGCTGGCCTTTGCCTGCGCCTGCGCCTGCTCGCCGGTCACCGCCACATAGGCATTGAGCTTGGGGTTGGCCCCCTCGATCGCCGTCAGATAGGCGCCGGTGAGTTCGCTCGAGGTGAAATCCTTGGCCTTCAGCCCATCACGAGCGGCGGCAAGGGTCAGGCGGGTAAGGTCGGTCAAAGGCTTGGCTCGCGAGGAAAGGACGCGGGAGATTAGTCGACCGCCGTTCCTATAGCTGTGTTGCGATTATCGCAACATTCGCAACACTGGTCGCATCAAGCGACGGCCGGTTGCCCGATGCGCTTCTCGAAAAACACCGACCACTCGCTCTCGGGATAGTCGAGAAACGGCCCGCGCTCGGTGAAGCCCGAGTTGGTATAAAGCCGGTGCGCTTCGCTCATCCCCGGCCCCGTCCCGGTCTCCAGCAGCAAGTGCGAGATCCCCTTCGACCGCGCCAGCTCGGTGATCGCTTCGAGCAGCCGCGAACCCACCCGCTGACCGCGAACCGACGGCCGGGTGTACATCCGCTTCACCTCGCCCTCGTCGGCCGAGATCACCTTCAGCGCCCCGCAGCCGACAGCCTCGCCGACCTCGTTGCGCGCCACGAACAGCGTGGTGTCGGCGCCGGCCATCTGCTCGACCGTCATCTTGAACTGGAACTCCAGCGGCGACAGCGGAATCAGGTGCGTGTTCAACTCTTCGACCAACCCGCGGACATCATCCTGCAGCGGCGTCTCGATGGCGATGGTGACCATGGCGCTACTCGACGACCTTGGGCACCATGAAGAAGTTGTCTTCGGTCAGCGGCGCGTTAGCGACGATCTTGTCCGGGTAGCCACCGTCGGTGACCTTGTCCTCGCGCCGGCGCAGCGTCATCGGCGTCACCGAGGTCATCGGCTCGACGCCCGTCACGTCGACCTCACCGAGCTGCTCGACGAAACCGAGAATGGCATTGAGCTCATTGCGATAGGTCTCGACCTCGCCTTCCTCGATGCGAATGCGGGCGAGGCGCCCAATACGCTTCACGGTGGCGGCATCTACCGACATGGGGTCACTCCGAACGTCACGATTTCCGGCGTTCTAGCAACGGAACCGGGGGAAGAAAAACGAAAAGCGTTGATGGGCGCCATCAAACTTCCAAGGCCATGCCGGCCTCGAGCGCCACCAGCGCCGTGCCAGCGAGCCGATCGCGCAGCGCCGCGATCGCCCTCTCCCCCACCGCATCGGGCCCGGCAACCGCGATCAGCCGCGGCCCGAATGCGTCCAGCACTTCGGCCGCAAGCCTGTCGCCCTCGCCGCCAAACACCACAACCACTGCATCCCGCGCCCAGCGCCCGGCCTTAGGCACGGCACCAGCCAGCAACAGCAGGGGCGCCTCGCCGACCGCCGCAATCAGCGCGCCGCCGGCCAGCCCGTGCGCCGTCACCTCGCCCAGCACATCCTCATCGAGCATTGTCCCTGCCCGCCCGGGCTGCCACAGCACCGGATCGATCTCGGGCAAACTGCCATCGAGCGCAAACGTCGCATCGGCCCCCGAGACCAACTCCTCGGGCACCACGCCGCCAACTCCGGACGGATCCGCCACGAGTATCTTGCCGCCGATGTGGATGCGGATCGTGGTGCCGCCGAACCAGGTGAGTTTCATCGCTTGCCTCTTGTCAGCGCCACAGGTAGCCAGAACTGAAGCTGATGCAAAGGATGCGCGTGACAGACGACGCTCTCAACCCGCTGACCGCCCTGCCTCCTGCAGGCAAGCTGCTCGGGCTCGATCTCGGCACCAAGACTATCGGCGTCGCGATCTCGGACGGCATGCGCTACTCGGCTACCCCGCTCGAGACCATCAAGCGCCTGAAGTTCACGCAGGATGCGATTCGGCTGCAGGAACTGATCGCCGAGAACGACGCGGTCGGCATCGTGCTCGGCCTGCCGCTCAACATGGATGGCTCCGAGGGCCCCCGCGTCCAATCCACCCGCGCCTTTGCCCGCAATCTCGCCGCCAAGATCACCATCCCCATCGTCTTCTGGGACGAGCGGCTCTCTACCACCGCCGTTACCCGCACGCTGATCGAAGCGGATGTCCGGCGCGACAAGCGCCGTGAGGTCGTCGACAAGCTGGCCGCCAGCTACATCCTGCAGGGCGCTCTGGAGCGGCTGCGGCGAGGCTCCTTGTAGAGTCTGCCTTGGCACCCGTGGGGAAAATGTACAGTTAAACTATACAGCCGACGCCTCGTGCGGTATGCCCCCGCGAACATTCGGAACGGAGCGGCATGGCTACTTCCTCGCCAGCATCGGTCACCGGCGGCCAGGGGGCTGCGAGACCGGCTTTCCGCCATCGCCATCTTCTCGGCATCAGCCAGCTCAACCAGTACGAGATCGTCGATCTGCTGGATCGGGCCGAGGCGATGATCCCGATCTCCCGCCAGCCGCGGAAGATCCTGCCGACACTGACCGGCAAGACCCAGATCAACCTGTTCTTCGAGAACTCGACCCGCACCCAGTCGAGCTTCGAGATCGCCGGCAAGCGCCTCGGCGCGCAGGTCACCAACATGTCGGTGAAGACCTCGTCGGTCGCCAAGGGCGAGACGCTGGTGGATACCGCCGCGACGCTCAACGCCATGCGGCCGGATGTGATCATCGTCCGCCACGGCTCGTCAGGCGCAGTGGAACTCCTCAGCCAGAAGGTCGGCTGCTCGGTGATCAATGCCGGCGACGGCGCCCATGAGCACCCGACGCAGGCGCTGCTCGACGCGCTAACCATTCGCCAGCACAAGGGCTACCTCGCCGGCCTCACCGTCGCCATCTGCGGCGACATCGCCAATTCCCGCGTCGCCCGCTCGAACCTCCTGCTGCTCGGCGCCATGCAGGCCCGTACCCGCGTCATCGCGCCGAGGACACTGCTGCCAAAGGGCATCGAGGCGCTGACCTCGGAAGTCTTCACCGACATGCGCCAGGGCCTCGAAGGCGCCGACGTGGTGATGATGCTGCGCCTGCAGCACGAGCGCGCCAACGGCCGGATGATCCCGTCAGTGCGCGAGTACTACCACTTCTACGGTCTGGACGAGGAAAAGCTCGGCTACGCAAAGCCGGACGCGATCGTCATGCACCCCGGCCCGATGAACCGCGGCGTCGAGATCGACCCGGCCATCGCCGACGGGCCGCGGTCGGTGATCACCGAGCAGGTCGAGATGGGCGTCGCCGTGCGCATGGCAGTGCTCGATACTCTCCTTGCCGATCCGCAGCGGAACGAGCCATGACCAAGCCCATCGTCATCGCCAATGCCCGCGTGGTCGACCCGGCCACCAATCGCGACGCCCCCGGCGCGGTGCTGGTCGAAAACGGCAAGATCACCGGCATCACCAATGGTGCGCCGCAAGGCATCCCCGACGGCGCCGAGACCTATGACGCCAAGGGCCAGATCGTTGCGCCCGGCCTCATCGACATGCGCGTCTTCACCGGCGAGCCCGGCCACGAATACCGCGAGACCCTCGCCAGTGCAGCTGAGGCAGCCGCCGCCGGTGGCGTCACCAGCTTCGTGCTGATGCCCGACACCACGCCGGTGATCGACGACGGCGCATTGGTCGATTTCGTCCTCCGTCGCGCCGGCGCTAAAGCGTCGGTCAACATCCTCCCCGCCGCCGCCATCACGCGCGGCCTCAAGGGCGAGGAGATCACCGAGTTCGGCCTGCTCAAGGAAGCCGGCGCCGTTGCCCTCACCGACGGCCGCGAGTCGATCCAGTCCGCAGGCCTGCTGCGCGCCGCCTTCACCTACGCCCGCAACTTCGACCTGCCGATCATCCACCATGTCGCTGACCACACGCTGGTCGGCGACGGCGTGATGAACGAGGGCACGCTGGCGACCGTCTCCGGCCTCAAGGGTATCCCCGGCGAAGCCGAGACTGTCCCCCTCGCCCGCGACCTGCAGCTCGCCGCCCTCACCGGCGCGCGCTACCACGCGGCGCAGATCTCGACCGGCGCCGCCGTCGATCTGATGGCCAATGCCAAGCGTCGCCTCTCGACGGTGTCGGCCGGCATCTCGATCAACAATCTCTCGCTCAACGAAAACGACGTCGCGCCCTACCGCTCGTTCTTCAAGCTGTCGCCGCCACTCCGCTCCGAGGACGATCGTCGCGCGGTCATCGATGGTCTAAACTCCGGCGCCATCGACACCATCCACTCCGGGCACGATCCGCAGGATAGCGAGGTGAAACGCCAGCCGTTCGCCGAGGCGTCTTACGGCGCGGTCGGTCTCGAAACCCTGCTCGCTGCAGCTTTCCGCCTCGTTCATTCCGGTGACGTGCCGCTGCTCACCCTGCTGCGCGCCATGACCAGCCGCCCGGCTGAGCTGCTTGGCCTCAGCTCGGGCCGCCTCGCAGTCGGCGCTCCGGCCGACCTGATCATCTTCGATCCGGACTTCCCGTGGGTGGTGAAGGAGGCTGCACTGCGCTCCCGTTCCCGCAACACCGCTTTCGAGGGCGCGAGGATGCAGGGCGCCGTGATGCATACGTTCGTTGCAGGCCGTCCGGTCTTCAGCCATGCTGCAACCGCTGAGGGGGCCGACGCATGAACTTTCTGATCGCAACCGTACTGGGGTATCTCCTCGGCTCGATCCCGTTCGGCATGCTGCTGACACGCGCCGTCGGCATCGACATCCGGTCGATCGGCTCGGGCAATATCGGCGCCACCAATGTGCTCCGCACCGGCAACCGTTGGCTCGCTGTCGCCACGCTGCTGCTCGATGCCGGCAAGGGCGCCGCCGCCGTCCTGATCGCGCGCTACTTCCTCGCCCCGGGCGCCGACTCGCCGCTCGCGGCCGAGTTCATCATTTACGGCGCTGGCATCGGTGCGTTCTTCGGTCACTGCTTCCCGGTCTGGCTCGGCTTCAAGGGCGGCAAGGGCGTCGCTACCTATATCGGCGTGCTGCTGGCCTGGAGCTGGGTCGTCGGCCTGATCTTCTGCGCCGTCTGGCTGCTGATCGCCGTGGCTCGCCGCTTCTCCTCGCTCGCCGCGCTTACTGCTGCCGCAACGGCCCCCGTCTTCGCCTACGCGCTCGCCGGCACCGACATGCAGGGCTTCACCTTCGCCGCGGCCTGCGGGCTGCTCAGCTTCGTGCTCTATTTCACGCATTGGCAGAACATCCGGCGGCTGTGGAACGGCACGGAGCCGAAGATCGGCTCGGAAAAGCCCAAGGCCGGCTGAAATCATGGCGCGCGACGGCATCGAACTGACGCCGTCGCAGCGCACTGCATGGCTGAGGCTCATCCGCACCGACAATGTCGGACCGCAGACCTTCCGCCAGTTGATCAACCGCGAAGGCTCGGCTGAGGCGGCCCTCGCCGCCCTGCCCGACCTGCTGAAACGCCTCGGCACACCCTCCCGCATTCCCTCAGTCTCCGAAGCTGAAGATGAGATCGCCGGCACCGAGCGGCTCGGCGCGCGTTTCGTCGGCTCGGGCGAGCCCGACTACCCGCCGCTCCTCCGCTACATCTCCGGCGCCCCGCCGCTGGTCGCCATCGCCGGCGGCTACAATCTCGACTGGTGGCGCAGCGTCGCCATCGTCGGCGCCCGCAACGCCTCCACCGCCGGGCAGAAGTTCGCGCAGATGCTGGCGCTCGATCTGGGCGAAGCGCGCTACACGGTGGTCTCCGGCCTCGCCCGCGGCATCGATGCGGCGGCCCACAAGGCAGCGCTCCGCACCGGCACCGTTGCCGTGCTCGCCGGCGGCCTCGACCGCATCTATCCCGACGAGAACATTCCGCTGGCGCATCAGATCGTCGAGAACGGCGGTGCGCTGATCACCGAGATGCCGCTCGGCTGGGAGCCGCGGGCCCGTGACTTCCCCCGCCGCAACCGCCTCGTCTCCGGCCTCACGCTTGGCACCGTTGTTGTCGAAGCCGCCAAGCGCTCCGGCTCGCTGATCACCGCCCGTCTGGCGCTGGAGCAGAACCGCGAGGTCTTCGCGGTACCCGGCTCGCCGCTCGACCCGCGTGCCGAAGGAGGCAACGCGCTGATCCAGCAGGGTGCCAAGCTGATCACCGGTGCCGCCGATATCATCGAAACGCTGCGCGAGGCCGATCCCTCGCGCACGAGCCTCCTCGAACCCGACTGGCTCCCCGATGCCGATGTGTTCGATCCCGCCCCGCCATCGGAGGACGAGCGCTCCCGCCTGGTCGACGCGCTCAGCATCACGCCGGTCGCGGTCGACGACGTCATCAAGTCCACCGGCATCGCCATCAGCCGCGTGCAGACGCTGCTGCTCGAACTCGACCTCGAAGGCCGCGTCGAATGGTCAAGCGGCCAGTTGGTGGCGCTCCGCCCCTGAGCGATCCGGCAGCAGGGCGATAATCGCGAAGCCGACCCACAGCACCGCCGTCGCCCCCGTCGCCCGCAGCCAGCCGCCCTTGAAGAAGCCCGGCAGCAGGTAGTCGAAGAGCGGATTGGCGAACCACGGCGGCGACATGCTGTCGACGCTGGCCGAGACCATCGAGATCAGCAGGCTGATGAGCAGCAACAGCAAAGCCACGGTCTTGGCCGGCCATCCCGGCGGCCAGGCGAACGCCAGTGCGAGGCACGCCAGCGGCAGCGCCGCCACCAGGTGCCGTGGCCCCGTCGATGACCCGCCGTCCCAATAGAAGTAGCTGGCGTTGATCAGGAGGAAGCTCAGCACCACCCCGACGATCACGATGCCGACGCCGCGGATCGGCGCCTGCTTCAGCATGGCCACCAGCCCGATCGGCACCATCAGCAGCACCGGCGCCAGCGGCAGCAGGCCGCGATAATGGCCGAAGAGCAGTTCGCCGAGCACCATCGGCTGCGGGAAGGTGATGCCGAAGAACCCCTGCTGCATGCCCTCAAAGCCCTGCACCTGCGAATAGCCAAGGCGGAACGGCGAGCCGAAGGTCAGCTGGTTGTAAACCAGCAGCGGCAGCAGCCCGACGATCCCACCAAGCGCGAGCCCGACGAAATCCCGCCCGCGGCGATCCGAGCGGATCAACGCGAACAGTCCGACTATGGCCCCGGCCGGTGCCGCCGTTATGTCGACGACCAACAGGTAGCCGAGCAACAGCCCCACCAGCGGCGGCACCCAGCCCGATGGTCGAGCGAGCACGATCAGTGACAGCGCGCCGAGCAGCATCGCTCCCGAGAGCGAATGGGCGAACACTGTCGTCGACCAACCAAAGAACGGTGTTCCCAGCGCGAGCGCGCAACTGGCGAAAGTCGCGACCACATGGCCGGCGCCAAGCCGCAACGCCATCAGATAGAGCAGCATCACTGCCAGCGCGGCCGGCAACGACACCGTCGCGACGGCTACAGCCCGCACGTAGACCGCCAGCGTATCGAGATCAGTCAGGTCGCTCGGCGCCCCCGCGGCCTGCAGCGCCATGCGGGTCCCAACCACGACGGGCACCGCGAGGAACGAGATGCCCGGCTGCTTGTCGGCATAGTAATGGCCATTGAAGAAGGCCTTATCGACCGTCTGCGCGGCGAACGAGTCAATGTCGACGCGCCCCTCGCTCAACGACAGCGCCAGAGCGACGCGAGTGATATGCTGCGGATTGTAGGGGTCCTGCGGCGCCAGGCGCGCAAAGGCGAGGAACGCCAGGACGAAGATGATCGCCGCCTTTACTATGCGCATGCCGGCCCCCAAACCGTCCTCGGCTTAGCACGAGTCTCTTTATGCTTTGCTGAGCCCAAGTTTCTTCCCCCATAGGGGGAACGCCGACCGGCGCTGCCCGCCCGGTTGACAGCCCCAACCCGCTTCACCATGTTGCGCCGCGTTCGAACGCCACTCCCGAAAGCCCTATCCCATGAAGCTCGTCATCGTTGAAAGTCCGGCTAAGGCCAAGACAATCAACACCTATCTCGGCAAGGATTATGAGGTCCTGGCGAGCTTCGGTCACGTCCGTGACCTGCCGGCCAAGGATGGCTCGGTGCTGCCCGACGATGACTTTGCGATGATCTGGGAGGTCGATACCAACTCCAAGAAGCGGCTCGCCGATATCGGCAATGCGCTCAAGAACGCCGACGAACTGATCCTCGCTACCGATCCGGATCGCGAAGGCGAAGCGATCTCGTGGCACGTGCTCGACGTGCTGCGGCAAAAGAAGCTGATCAAGGACAAGCCGGTCAGCCGCGTTGTGTTCAACGCGATCACCAAGGCCGCGATCACCGAGGCGATGCAGCATCCGCGCCAGATCGACGAGCCGTTGGTCGATGCCTACCTGGCGCGCCGCGCCCTCGATTATCTGGTTGGCTTTACGCTCTCGCCCGTACTCTGGCGGAAGCTCCCGGGCTCCCGCTCCGCCGGCCGTGTGCAGTCCGTTGCGCTGCGCATCGTCTCGGACCGCGAGCGCGAGATCGAGAAGTTCCGCCCGCAGGAATACTGGTCGATCGGCGCCAAGCTGAGCGAGAAGGGCAAATCCTTCGAGGCCCGGCTCTACTCGGTCGATGGCAAAAAGACCGACAAGCTCGACGTCGGCACCGGCGACGAAGCCGAGGCGCTGAAGAAGGCGATCGAGGCCGGCACGTTCAGCGTGTCGTCGGTCGACAAGAAGCCGACTAAGCGCAACCCCTATCCGCCCTTCACCACTTCGAGCCTGCAGCAGGACGCCTCGTCGCGCCTCGGCTTCTCGCCGAGCCGCACCATGCAGATCGCGCAGCGGCTCTACGAAGAGGGCATCATCACCTATATGCGAACCGACGCCGTGCAGATGGCGCCGGAAGGCATCGACCAGGCGCGCCGCGCCATCGTCAAGAATTTCGGCGCCGACTACATCCCCGAGAAGGCGCGCATCTACCAGACCAAGGCCAAGAACGCCCAGGAGGCGCACGAGGCCATCCGTCCCACGGACATGTTCCGCCACCCCGACACCGTGCGCGACGACCCGGACCGCCATCGCCTCTACGAGCTGATCTGGAAGCGCACCCTCGCCAGCCAGATGCGCTCGGCCGAAATCGAACGCACCACGGCCGATATCTCAGTCTTTGCTACCAGCCGCGATATCGCGCTGCGCGCCGTTGGCTCGGTCGTCACCTTCTCCGGTTTCCTGGCGCTCTATGGCGTCGAGGCCAAGGAAGACCGCACTGCCGATAGCGAGGACGACGAGGATAGCCGCGAGCTGCCGCCGCTCAACGTCGGCGACCGGCCCAAGCTTGAACAAGCGCTGATCGAACAGCACTTCACCCAGCCGCCGCCGCGCTACACCGAGGCGAGCCTGATCAAGAAGATGGAAGAGCTCGGCATCGGCCGGCCCTCCACCTACGCCGCCACCATGAGCGTGCTGCAGGACCGCAACTATGTCCGGCTCGAAAAGCGCACGCTGATCCCCGAGGATCGCGGCCGCATCGTAACCGCCTTTCTCGAGAGCTTCTTCGATCGCTATGTCGAATACGGCTTCACCGCCAGCCTCGAGGAGCAGCTCGACCTGATCTCCGACGGCAAACTTGCCTGGAAGGACGTGCTGCGCGAGTTCTGGACCGAGTTCCAGCGCCACGTCGAAGACATCAAGGACCTGCGCGTTTCCGAGGTGCTCGATGCTCTCAACGACATGCTGGCCGACCATATCTTCCCGGCCAAGGCCGACGGTTCCGATCCGCGCCGCTGCCCGAATTGCGGGACCGGCCAGCTGTCGTTGAAGCTGGGCAAGTTCGGCGCCTTCATCGGCTGCTCGAACTATCCCGAGTGCCGCTACACCATGCAGCTTTCTGATGCCGCCGCTGGCGGGGCCAGCGAAGCCGGTGCAGGTGACGGCATCCTCGGCACCGACCCCGAGAGCGGGTTGGAGGTGGCCTTGAAGTCGGGCCGCTTCGGTCCATATGTACAGCTTGGCGACGGAACCGAGCCGAAGCGCTCGTCCCTCCCAAAAGGCTGGACTCCCGACAGTCTGACGCTCGAGAAGGCGTTGCAGCTTTTGACGCTGCCACGCGAAGTCGGAATGCACCCGGAGACGGGCAAGCCGATCAGCGCCGGCATCGGCCGCTATGGACCATTCATCCTGCACGATGGCACCTATGCCAATCTCCCCGAAGTCGAGGAAGTGTTCACGGTCGGGCTCAACCGCGCCGTCGATCTCCTCGCCCAGAAGGCGGCGGGCGGCGGACGGTTCGGCCGAGGAGGCTCCGGTACGCCGGCGGCGATCAAGACCTTCGAGCACGACGCTGGTCCGATCTCGGTCCGCGCCGGCCGCTATGGCCCTTATGTGAATCAGGGCAAGGTGAACGCAACGCTGCCCAAGGAGTTGAAGCCCGAAGACGTGACGATCGAGCAGGCGCTCGAACTGATCGCGGCCAAGGGAGGCGCATCCGGCGCAAAGAAATCCTCGTCGCGCAGCGCGGGTGCTAAGAAAGCCCCAGCGAAGAAAGCGGCGACAAAGAAACCAGCGGCCAAGGCCAAATCGACTGCAAAGACAGCAGCCAAGCCCAAGGCCGCATCGAAGACGAAGGCGGAGACACCCGCCTAAAGAAAGAGACAATGGCGAAAGCGCCAAAAACCAAGATTACTCCCAAAGGCCCGCGGCAGTTCGCCGTCGGCAACCTCCCCTCTCGCGAAGCCATCCTCGAAGCGATGGCGCAGCAGCCGACCCTCGATGGCAAGCGCGACCTGGCGCGCCATTTCGGCATCCATGGCGACATGCGCACCCCATTCAAGGTGCTGCTGAAGCAGATGGAGGGTGAGGGCTTCATCGCCCGCACCCGCAAGCAGATCCGGCCCACAGCCGCCCTGCCCGCCGTCACCGTGCTCGATATCCCAACCGACGCCGACCCAGACAACCTCCACGCCTTCCCCGCTCAGTGGAACGACGAGGAAGGCGCGCGGCCCCGCGTCATGGTCAAGCAGCCCAAGGATGCCCGTGTTGCTCCCGCCCCGGGCGACCGCATCCTCGCCCGCATCAGCGCCGGCGATGGCGAGCTGCCGAACTACACTGCCCGGGCGATGAAGATCCTCGACAAGCCGCGGCGCGGCCAGATCGGCATCGTCCGCATGGACGAAGACGGCGCACGTCTGATCCCGGTCGATCGCAAGCAGAAGGAAATGCGCATCGAGGGTGGCGACCTCGGCGGCGCCCGTGATGGCGACCTGGTCGAAGTGGAGGTGAAGCTCACCGGCCGGCTGATGATCCCCAAGGCCAAGGTCACCCTCGTCATCGGCAATCCGAAGACCGAGGGCGCGGTCTCGATGATCGCGATCCACAACCTCGATATCCCCTACCGCTTCCCGGCCTCTGTGCTGAAGGAATCGGAAGAAGCCAAGGAAACCACGATCAAGGGCCGCGAGGACTGGCGGCACATCCCGCTCGTCACCATCGATCCGGCCGACGCCAAGGATCACGACGACGCGGTCTATGCCGAACCGGACACCGATCCGAAGAACGCCGGCGGCCACATCGTCTATGTCGCCATCGCCGACGTCTCGGCCTACGTCCGCCCAGGCACGGCCCTCGATCGCGAAGCCTACATCCGCGGCAACTCGGTCTATTTCCCTGATCGCGTCGTGCCGATGTTGCCCGAGCGCATCTCCAACGACCTCTGCTCGCTGAAGGAAGGCGAGAACCGCCCGTCGATGGCGGTGCGCATGGTCTTCGACCAGCATGGCAAGAAGCGCTCGCACAGCTTCCACCGCGTGCTGTTCCGTTCCGCCGCCAAGCTCAACTACCAGCAGGCGCAGGCCGCCATCGACGGCCGGCCGGACGACAAGACCGGCCCGATCCTCGACACTATCCTCCGCCCGCTCTGGGCCGCCTACGGTGCCATGGCCAAGGCCCGCGACAATCGCGGTCCGCTTGATCTCGACCTGCCCGAGCGCAAGATCATCCTCGACAAGGCCGGGATGGTCGTCGACGTCAAAGTCCCCGAGCGGCTCGATGCGCATCGGCTGATCGAAGAGATGATGATCGCCGCCAATGTCGCGGCGGCCGAGACGCTGGAGAAGCACAAGAGCGCCCTGCTCTACCGGGTGCACGATACGCCGAGCCAGGAGAAGCTGGTGGCGCTGCGCGACTTCCTGAGCTCGCTGCAGCTGCCTGCGCCGAAGTCCGACGCGGTGCGTCCCTCGGACTTCAACCGCATCCTCGACAAGGCCCGCACCGACGGCAAGATCCAGCAAGTCAGCGAGATCATCCTCCGCACCCAGGCGCAGGCCGAGTACGCGGCCGAGAACTACGGCCATTTCGGCCTCAATCTCGACCGCTACGCCCACTTCACCTCGCCGATCCGCCGCTATGCCGACCTGATCGTGCACCGCGCGCTGATCACTGCGCTCGACCTCGGCAAGGACGGGCTGACCGAAGGCGAGATCGTCAAGCTGCCGGGCATCGCCCAGCACATCTCGTCGACCGAGCGCCGCGCTATGCTGGCCGAGCGCGAGACCATCGACCGGCTGTTGGCGGAGTTCCTCGCCGCTCACGTCAACGCCAAGTTCGAGGGCCGCATCTCCGGCGTCACCCGCTCGGGCCTGTTCGTCCGGTTGAAGGATACCGGCGCCGACGGCTTCATTCCCGCCTCCACCCTCGGGCAGGACTACTATCGCTTCGTCGAGGAGATGCAGGCGATGGTCGGCGATCGCACCGGCGAAACCTTCCGCATCGGCGATGATGTCAGCGTCCGCCTGCTCGAGGTCGCCCCCGTTGCCGGGGCTCTTCGCTTCGAACTCCTGAGCGAAGGTAGCCGCGGCGTTCCGTCATCTGGTGGGCGCGGCCGCAAAGGACCATCTAGCAGCCGAGGCAAGGCGGGCGCCTATCGCAAGCTCGCCAAACGAAAGAGATAGCGATGGCGGTCGAGATCGGTTTTGTGCGCGAGCAGCGTTCGCTGTGGAAGGCAATCGGCAACGGCGTGATGTGCCGCTGCCCGAACTGCGGCAAGGGCAAGCTGTTCCGTTCCTACCTCAAGCTCAACGACACTTGCAGCGAATGCGGCGAGAAGCTGAGCGCGGCGCGTGCCGACGATTTCCCGCCCTATATCGCCATCTTCATCGTTGGCCACGTGCTGATCGGCTGGATGCTGCATGCCGAGATGAGCGGCCCGGTCGATCCGATGCTCTACGTCTGGACCATGATCCCCGCCGCGATTCTGTTGCCGCTGATCATGCTGCCCTCGATCAAGGGCGCCGTCGTTGGCCTTCAGTGGGCCAACCACATGTACGGGTTCGACCCGAGCCGCGGCGATACTTCGCGCAGCGACGTCTGACACAATGGGCGGCCCCGGCCGCCTAGTGTCCGCTTGACATCGGCCCGAAAATCCGTAGTTTCCGGCCAAATTTCCACGGGCCGGTTGGCCGGTTGAATTCAGTGCCCCGCGGATAGCGCGCGGCAAGCCGTTTCAAGGAACCTGACCATGGCCAAAGCCGTATCCCTCAAGATCAAGCTCGTGTCGACCGCCGACACTGGCTTCTACTACGTCACCAAGAAGAACTCGCGTACCCAGACCGAGAAGCTCTCGTTCAAGAAGTACGATCCCGTCGTGCGCAAGCACGTCGAGTTCAAGGAAGCCAAGATCAAATAATCTGCCGCTTTCGTGCCGGTTTCAAAACCCCGCGCCCCTTGGCGCGGGGTTTTGCGTTATGGGCATCACGAATGGAAAACGCCCGCCCCGGTAAACGGGACGGGCGTTCGATGAGTGGCTGGTCCGTAGCGGCATGTCGAAGAGGCCACTCTTGCCCGCTACGGACCAGCCTCCCTACGGACCCAGGAGTTGCGGCGGACCTGAGGAGAACCGTAGGGGTGACTGCTGACACCGATAGTGTCGGCGTTGTTCTATGGGGCTAACTTAACCCTTTCTCGCTGCGGAGCAAATAGGCGCTCCACAACGTTACTAATCCTTAACCTTAATGATTTCGCTATGCGACGGAATCGTGACGATCGCAACTACGCTGCGTCGAATACGACTCGGTTCCGGCCCTCGCGCTTGGCGCGGTAAAGCGCCACGTCGGCGCGCTTAAGCAGCATCTCTGGGGTATCGGTGTCGTGCTCGTTGAGCGCCATCCCGACTGACACCGTAACCGCCAGCGGCCGCCCGTTGCCGGCGTCAAAGCCCTTCTCCGCCACTGCCCCGCGCACCCGCTCGGCAACGCCCTGCGCCTGGCGAAAGTCAGTGTCCGGCATCAGCACCACAAATTCCTCACCGCCGAATCGGCAAGCGAGATCGACGCCGCGGATATTGCGGCGCAGCCGATCGGCGAACTCGCGCAGCACCGCATCGCCGGTGTCGTGGCCGTGCGTGTCGTTGACCGCCTTGAAGTAATCCATGTCGATCAGCATTACCGCCATGTCGCGGTCCTGTTGCTGCGCCTTCTGCAACAGGATCGACAGATGCCGCTCGAAGTAGCGCCGGTTATAGAGCCCGGTCAGCTCGTCGGTCACCGCCAGCGCCAGCGTATTGTTGACGCTCTGGCGCAGTTCCACGGCGTAGCGCTGCCGGCGGATCTGCGTCCGCACCCGCGCCATCAGCTCGTTGCGCTCCACCGGGCGCATGATGAAATCGTTGACCCCGAGGTCGAGCCCCCGCACCACGCGCGGCCGGTCGTCCTCCTCGGCGATCAGGATGATCGGCAGCGTGCGTGTCTGTTCGGCGGTGCGCATCTGCGAGCAGATTCGCAGCGGATCGAAATCGCCCAGCGCCATCGACACCAGTGCCAGCTCGAAGTCGCCACCGCTGACTGCCAGCGCGGCGTCGGACGGGTTGACGAGCACATCCACCCGATTGTTGGCACTCAGGTAGCCCTTGATCCGCTCCGCGTGCCGGACGTCGGCATCGACCAGCAGGATGCGGCCATCCTCGTGGTCGATAGTGTCCATGGCGCGCATCGCGTCTTCGATGGCGATCTCCTGGCCGGTGCGGGCACGCGCCCTGAGCTCGTCGGTCAGCGCCTTGAGGCGAACAAGGCTTTTCACCCGCGCCATCAGCTGGATGTCGTCGACCGGCTTCGTCAGGAAATCGTCGGCGCCGGCCTCGAGCCCGCGCACGCGGTCGGAGGGCTGGTCGAGCGCGGTGACCATCAGCACCGGGATGTGGCTGGTCTTGCGGTCAGCCTTCAGCCGCGCGCAGACCTCGAAGCCATCCATCTCGGGCATCATCACGTCGAGCAGGATGATGTCGATCTCGCCTTCGGCGCAGATGGCGAGCGCTTCCTTGCCCGACGACGCCGTGACCACATCGAAATACTCGGCAGAAAGCCGCGCCTCGAGCAGGCGTACATTGGTCGGAATATCGTCGACGATCAGCACCCGCGCCGTCAAAGACCTCAAGCCCCCGCGATTTGAGGAAATCTGCCGTTGCCAGCCAAGGCAAAAGCCTAGTTGGCGGGTCCAATGTAGCGGGCAATGGTTTCCAAAAAGTGAGGCACGGAGATCGGTTTGGAGATGTATCCCTCGCAGCCGCCCTGCAGGATACGCTCCTCGTCGCCCTTCATGGCGAAGGCGGTGACGGCGATGACAGGAATCGCCATCAGCTCGTCGTCTTCCTTCAGCCACTTGGTGACCACCAGGCCCGAGACTTCCGGCAGCTGGATGTCCATCAGAATCAGGTCGGGGCGATGCGCCCGGGCAAGGTCCAGCGCCTCCAGTCCGTTGCGGGTCTGGATGATGGAATATCCACGCGATTCAAGCAGATCGTTGAAGAGCTTCATGTTGAGCTCATTGTCTTCAACGATCATCACAGTCTTGGGCATGCAGACTCAAATCCACCCGGAAAGGGGGCTGGCGGGTACTCGTGTTCTGCCCGAAGTTCGGGGTAACATCAATCGATTACAACCGAGCCCCTGCCCTTGCCCAAAACCGCCGAACTCACCTCCCGCACGCTGGGCGATCTGTGCCTGCACCACCTGGCCGAGAACCCGGCGCAACTCGCCGAGTTCATGAGCCTGACCGGCTACTCGCCCGATGCGCTGCGCAAGGCCGCCGGGGGTGACGGGCTCGATAGCGGCCTGATCGACTACTTCGCCACCAACGAGGCGCTGCTCCTCGCGCTCTGCGCCAACAACAGCTTCAAGCCCGACGACTTCATGCGCGTCTGGGCCAGGCTCAACCCGGCGGGATGACCGAGCGATGCTATCGATCTGCCGCGACTGTTCGGCAACGCTGGAGGCTCTCGACGCCCCCAGCCGCTGCCGCACGTGCGGTTCACCGAGAATCATCGCCCATGACGAGCTCGGCGCGCTGAGCATCGCCCACGTCGACTGCGACGCCTTCTACGCCTCGATCGAGAAGCGCGACGATCCGAGCCTCGTCGACAAGCCGCTGATCATCGGCGGTGGCGTGCGGGGCGTGGTCTCGACCTGTTGCTACATCGCCCGGCAGTACGGCGTGCGCTCCGCCATGCCCATGTTCAAGGCCAAGGAACTCTGCCCCCACGCGGTGATCATCCCGCCTAACATGCAGAAATACGTCACGGTCAGCCGCGAGATCCGCGTGCTGATGGACCAGCTGACCCCGCTGGTCGAACCGCTGTCGATAGACGAGGCGTTCCTCGACCTCACCGGCACGGAGACTCTGCACAAGGCCAAGCCCGCCGTGGTCCTCGCCCGTTTTGCCCGCAAGGTCGAGCAGGAGATCGGCGTCACCATCTCGGTCGGCCTCAGCCACAACAAGTTCCTCGCCAAGGTCGCCTCGGACCTGGACAAGCCGCGCGGCTTCGCGGTGATCGGCCGGGCCGAAACCGTGGATTTCCTCGCCCGCCAACCGGTCACGTTGATCTACGGCGTCGGCAAGGTGTTCGCGGAAACGCTGCGCAAGGACGGGTTCGACACCATCGGCCAGCTGCAGGCGACGCCACCCGAAAAGCTGATGCGTCTCTATGGCGATTCCGGCGCCCGCCTCGCTCGTCTGGCCCGTGGCGAAGATGCGCGCATCGTCTCCACCGACGACCAGATGAAGACGGTTTCTGCAGAGACCACCTTCAACACCGACCTCAAGAGCTTCGACGACCTGTCGACCGAGCTGCTGGCCCTCTGCGAACGCCTGTCGGAGCGCCTCAAGGCCAAGTCGATCCTCGGCGATACCGTTACCCTCAAGCTCAAGTCCGCCGGTTTTCGCTTGCGCACCCGGGCCCGGCAATTGATGATCCCGACACAGCTTGCCAACGTGCTCTACGAGACCGGCTTGCAGCTTCTCGCCCGCGAGATCGACGGGACGGCGTTCCGCTTGATCGGCATCGGCGTCAGCGGCATTTCGGAGGCAGACGGCGTCGATCCGGTCGACCTGATCGAGCCGGGAATCGCGCGGCGCGCTGCCGCCGAACGGGCCATTGATCGTGTACGCGATCGCTTCGGACGGGACGCGGTGATCCGCGGCAAGCTATACGACCGGGTGAAGGCTCGCGCCGCCCGCAACGCAGACAAAGACGAAGAGAACCAGGATGACCAGCCCCCTCGATAAGCTCCGCGAATATGGCTACGAGCTGCCGCAGCCGAAAGCGCCGGTCGCGACCTACATTCCGGTCACTCGCACGGGCAACATCATCTATGTCTCGGGCCAGATCTCCTCGGGCCCCGATGGCGTGGCGGTCGGTCTGCTTGGCGATACCATGAACGTCGTCCAGGGCGGCAACGCCGCCGAACTCGCTGCAGTCAACTTCCTCAGCCAGATCGTCCATAGCGCCGGCGTCGACCTCGCCAAGGTCAAGCGCGTGCTGAAGCTCACGGTGTTCGTTGCCTCGACGCCTGACTTCGCCGAACAGCACCTCGTCGCCAACGGCGCTTCGAACCTCATCGTCGGCGTGCTTGGTGACAAGGGCAAACATGCCCGTTCGGCCGTCGGCATGGCCTCCCTGCCCCTCGGCGCCGCCGTCGAAGTCGAAGGCATCATCGAAGTCGAGGACTGAGGCGGCGGCGACGCGAAAGTGTCATGCGGGGCTGCTAGCGCCGGCGCGTCCTGAACCCCATATGACGGCTTAGAAGCATGAGCGCCAAACCCAATTTCGACCGCCCAATCGCCCATCGCGGTCTGCATGACCGCGCTCGCGGCATCATCGAGAACACCGCGAGCGCCTTCGCCGCGGCGATTGAGCGCGGCTACGCCATCGAGTGCGACGTCCAGCTCAGCCGCGACGGCATCCCGATGATCTTCCACGACGACGATCTCGACCGGCTGACCGGCGTCGCCGGCCCGGTCGGCGCGCGCAGCATGGCGGAGCTCGCGAGCTACACCCTGCTCGACAGTGCCGCCGGCGATACCCCGCAGCGCTTCGACGAGTTCCTCGCCCAGATCAACGGACGCGTACTGCTGCAGATCGAATTGAAACAGCAGCCGAACCAGGCCACGACCGAAGTGCTGGCGCAGACGGTGATGGATGGCCTCAATGGCTATCGGGGTCCGGTGACGCTCGAATCCTTCGACCCCAAGCTGATCATCGAGGTGAAGAAGCGCGGCGCCACCATGCCCGTCGGCATCGTCACTTATGCCTATGATGAACCGGAGTGGGACCAGCATCTGAGCGACGGCACGAAGTTCGTGCTGCGCCACTTGCTGCACTGGCCGGCGAGCCGCTTCGATTTCATCTCATGCCGCGACAAGTCGCTTGATCTGCCGGCAGTGAAGCTGTTCCGCTCGTTCGGCATGCCGGTCACCGCCTGGACCATCAAGTCGCCGGCTGCGGCGCTCGCCGTGCTCGGCAAGGCCGACCAGATCGTATTCGAGGGGTTCGATCCGCCAAGTGCCTGAGGAAACGCTCAGCGCCGACGTGCTCAGCTCCATCGCGGAGATCCCCGCGGAGGTATGGAACGGACTGGCCCCGAGTCATGACGGGGTAGTCGACAACCCCTTCCTCGATCACCGCTTCCTGCTGGCGCTGGAGCAGTCCGGCTCTGCCTCCAACCGCACCGGCTGGCAGCCGCAGCACATCCTGCTCAGCAACAGTGGCGGCGCCCCGGTCGGGGCCATGCCGCTCTACCTCAAGTCGCACTCGCAGGGCGAATATGTCTTCGACCACGGCTGGGCCGATGCCTTCGCGCGGGCCGGCGGCGAGTACTATCCAAAGCTCCAATGCGCCGTCCCGTTCACCCCGGTCACCGGCCCGCGCTTCCTCGCCAGCGACGACGCAAGCCGCACAGCGCTGATCCGCACCGCCGAGACGCTTGCCACCCGCAACAATATCTCATCGGTCCACGCCACCTTCGTCAGCGAGGCCGAAGCCGACCTCGCCCGTGCCTCGGGCTGGCTTGTCCGCCACGACACCCAGTATCACTGGCACAATGATGGCTTCTCCAGCTTCGAGGACTTCCTCGGCACCCTCTCCTCGCGTCACCGCAAGGTTACCCGTCGTGAGCGCCGCGATGCCTTGGAGGCCGAGGGCCTGACGGTGAAATGGCTCACCGGCGCCGACCTCACCGAGGAGGTCTGGGACGCCTTTTTCGAGTTCTACCAGGATACCGGCAGCCGCAAATGGGGCCGCCCCTACCTCAACCGCCGTTTCTTCTCGCTGCTCTCTGAGGCGATGGCCGACCGCGTGCTGCTGATGTTCGCTTACGACGGCGACGAGCCGATCGCCGGCACCTTCAGCATGATCGGCCACGACCGGCTCTACGGCCGCTACTGGGGCGCCACCCGCAACGTGCCGTTCCTCCATTTCGAGCTCTGCTACTACCAGGCCATCGACTTCGCCATCGCGCACAAGCTGCCCGTGGTCGAGGCCGGCGCGCAGGGCGAGCACAAGCTGGCGCGGGGCTACGCTCCCGCCACCACCCGCTCCGTTCACTGGATCGGCCACCCGGGTCTCCGCGACGCGGTGTCCCGTTTCGTCGCGCAGGAACGCGCATCGGTGGCGCGCGAACAGGAGGCGCTGGAGCGCTACACCCCATTCAGACATGGGGACCCGCAATAGCTGGGAGTTGCGCGGCCTTCGCCGCTGTGGTTCGAAAGCACCACACTGGACGGGTTTGGGTCTGGCGCGGTACCTTGCCGCCTCAGCCAGACCACACTCGCGATGGATATGACGCCCCGCCTCATCCCGAGGCCGACGGAGACTGAATGAGCAAGCGCATCGCCATAGCCGCGATTGGTACGATGGGAGACGTCCAGCCCTTCGTCGCGCTATCGCTCGCGCTGAAGAAGCGCGGGCACTCGGTGGTCCTCTGCGCCACCAGCGACTTCGAGGGTTTCGTCACCGGCCACGGTGTCGAGTTCGCGACGCTGGGCAGCGACATCCAGGCCTTTATGCGGCAGAGCCAGTTCGACAACGTCATGTCGAAGAACTCGCTGCTTTACGCGCCAAAGCTGCTCCGCGACGGCCAGAAGATCATGAAGGAGGCCTGCCGGCACCTCTGGGCCACCGCCCAGGACGTCGACGCCATCATCTTCCACCAGACCACCAACTTCGCCGTCGACATCGCCGAGGCGCTGGACATCCCGGCGATCATGACGGCGTTCCAGCCGATCAACCCGACCGGCGAGTTCCCGTACTTCGGCTATGACGGCCCGCAGCCCGAACCGCTGTTCAACCGCATCAGCCTCGATCCGCTGTTCAACCGGCTCAGCTACGTCGTCCAGGCGGCCCACCAGAGCTACTACGATTTTCCGCGCGACCGCATGCGCGCGAAGCTCCTCGGCCTCCGTAGCCGTAAGCGCTCGGGCTTCTCCAAGAACGCCCGTGGCGAGCCGATCCCGGCGCTGCACGCCTATTCCCCGGTGATCTCCCCCCGCCCCGGCGATTGGCCCGAGACCACCACCGTCACCGGCTTCTGGCGGCTGGACGACATCACCAATTGGCAGCCGGACACGTCGTTCCGCAAGTTCCTCGATGCCGGCGAAGCCCCGATCTATCTCGGCTTTGGCTCGATGCCCTGGGGCGCGGCGCGGAACACCGAAATCATCACCAAGGCGCTCAAGGAATGGGGCGGCCGCGCCGTCGTCGGCAAGGGCTGGGGCGGCATCAAGGCCGAAGACCTACCTGAGACGGTCTACACCATCGACAAGGCGCCCCACACCAAGCTGTTCCCGCTGATGAAGGCACTGGTCCATCATGGCGGCGCCGGCACCACGTATGCCGGCCTTTATGCCGGTCGCCCGACCTTCGTCGTACCGCACTTCTTCGACCAGCCCTACTGGGGCCGCCGCGTCTACGAACTGGGCTGCGGCCCTGCCCCGGTGCGCCTGCGGAAACTTACCCCGGGCATCCTCGCCTCGGCGCTCGAGGAACTCGCCACCGACACCACGTTCCAGATCGCCGCGACCGAACTCCGCGACCGCCTCGTTCTCGAGGATGGCACCGGCCTCGCCGCCGACATCGTCGAGGAGACGATCGAGAGCTACCCGGGCAACTTCTACGACACCGACGACGTGATGGAGACTGCCTCGTGACCGCCTACGATCCGAGCAACATCTTCTCCAGGATCATCAAGGGCGAAATCCCATCGCACAAGGTCTACGAGGATGCCGATGTCTTCGTCATGATGGACATCTTCCCGCAGTCCAAGGGTCACGTCCTGATCATCCCCAAGGCCGCTTCGCGTAACCTGCTCGATGCCGATCCGGCGGTCCTCGCCAGGGCGATCAGCCAGGTGCAGCGCGTCGCCAAGGCCACCCAGACCGCCCTCAACCCCGACGGCATCCGCGTCGTGCAGTACAATGAAGCGCCGGCCGGCCAGTCGGTGTTCCACCTGCATTTCCACGTCATCCCGGTCTACGAGGGTATCCCCGTCGGCCGGCACGGCGACAGCGGCAAGGCTGACGATGCCGAACTTGCCGCACAGGCCAAGGCGATTGCAGCCAATCTGACGTGACTCCGGCGCCGCATCTCTCCCTGGGCCTGCTGTTGACCGCTGCCGCGGGCATGATCGACGTCGTCGGCTTCATCGAACTGGGCGGCTTCTACACCTCGTTCATGAGCGGCAACACCACGCAGCTGGGCGCCGGCCTCGCACATCTGGGCCCCGCGCTGGCACTCCCTGCCGGCCTGGTGGTCATGTTCGTCATCGGCAGCTTTCTCGGCAGCCTGGTCTCCAGCATCGGCAATCGTCGCGGCCGGGTCGGCGTCCTGGCCATCGTGATTGCCGGCCTGCTCATCACCCTGACGCTCCACACCAACGGCTTTTCCGCCGCACAGGCGATGCTCGCGCTGGCGGCTGCCGCAGGCGCACAGAATGCGGTGCTGCCGCAAACCGGAGCCGCCCGGCTCGGCACGACCTTCGTCACCGGGACGCTGTTCGCTGTGGGCCAGGATATGGCGCGCGCCGTCCGCCGCGAAGCCCCGCCGTTGCGCTGGGCCCAGCACCTGTTGGTCTGGTTCGCGCTACTGTTCGGCGCCTTCATTGGCGCTGCCGCCTACGGATATTGGCAAGTCGGGGCGCTGGTCATCCCGGGAGCGGTGTACCTGCTGTTCATGGCCGGTTTCATCGTCCGCAGGCCGGACTAGTCCACACGCTTTGCGACTCCGGGCAGAGGTGCTAGCCTCTCAACAGTGATGTTCTGAGCATTAGTTCGTCGACATTCTACCCTAGACTTGCTGGTCCAGGCGTTAGCACACGATGATGACTGCCTCGCAACTCCGCGCCGCCCGGGCCCTGCTCGGCATCGACCAGAAGACGCTGGCCGACATGGCCGGGGTGTCGCTGCCGACCATCCAGCGGATGGAGGCCAGCGACGGCACCGTGCGCGGCATCGTCGAAACCCTCACCAAGGTGATCGAAGCGCTGAACGAGGCTGGCGTCGAACTGATCGGCGACAACGCCCGCAGCGACACGGGCGGCCGCGGCGTGCGCCTCCGACGACCCATGCCCAAGATCGATTGAGTTCCAGACGTCATACGGGCGATCACGGCCCCAGCCCCCGATGATCGCCGCGCTTGTTCGCGAAAGGCGAATGATCCGATGGCCAGTACTGCCCCGACTTCCCGCGCCGCGCCGCCACCTGCACTCGCCGACCTGTTCACCCCCAAACTGATCACTGTCCTCCGCGAGGGCTATGGTCTAGCCGACCTGCGGGCGGACGTTCTGGCCGGGCTGACTGTCGCCATCGTCGCGCTGCCGCTCTCCATGGCCATTGCCATCGCCTCCGGCACGACGCCCGAGCGGGGGCTGTTCACGGCCGCTATCGGGGGCTTCCTGATCTCGGCGCTGGGCGGCAGCCGCTTCCAGATCGGCGGCCCGGCTGCCGCTTTCACCGTGCTGGTCGCCGCCACCATCAGCCGGCACGGGCTCGACGGGCTGCTGCTCGCCACCATCATGGCCGGGATATTCCTGCTGCTGATGGGGGTGTTCCGCCTCGGCAGCTACATCAAGTTCATCCCCTACCCGGTGACCGTCGGCTTCATCTCCGGCATCGCCGTGATCCTGTTCGTCGGCCAGATCCAGGATCTGTTCGGACTCAAGCTGCCGGTTGCAGTTCCCGGAGATATTCTTCCCAAACTCGAGGCGCTTGCCGGCGGCATTGGCACGACGAGCCCCGCCGCGCTCGGCATCGCTGCCCTCAGCGTCGGCATCATCGTGGGGCTGAGGCGCTGGCGGCCGCACTGGCCCGGCATTCTCATCGCCGTCATTGCCGCTTCGCTGGCCGCGGCGCTGCTGAACTTGCCCGTCGAGACGATCGGCACCCGCTTCGGCGGCATCCCCAACTCCCTGCCCAGTCCCTCGCTGCCGTCGTTCTCGCTCGACAAGGCGCAGGCCGTCCTGCCCGACGCCATCTCATTCGCCCTGCTCGGGGCCATCGAGTCGTTGCTCTCCGCCATGGTGGCCGACGGCATGACCGGCCGGCGGCATCGATCAAACATGGAGCTCGTCGCCCAGGGCATAGCCAATATCGGCTCGGCGCTGTTCGGCGGCATCTGCGCCACCGGCACTGTGGCCCGTACTGCCACCAACGTCCGCTCGGGCGCCCGCAGCCCGCTCGCCGGCATGTTCCACTCCGCCTTCATCGTGCTGTTCATGCTGGTCGCGGCACCTCTGGCGAGCTTCATCCCGCTTGCGGCGCTGGCTGGTGTGCTGGTGGTCGTTGCCTGGAACATGGCGGAGAAGCAGGCCTTCGCCACGCTGCTCCGGACGTCACCCGGCGACGCCGTGGTGCTGCTCGCGACCTTCGGCCTCACGGTCTTCCGCGGCCTCACCGAGGGCATCGTCGTCGGCTTCGCGCTCGGCGCGCTGCTGTTCATCCACCGCATGGCGCAATCGGCCGGCGTAGAGGTGCATGTACCGCCCATCCCCGAGGATCAGGCGGACACCGCCGGCGCGGCCCGCCGGCCCTACGATCCCAGCATCGCCACCGATCCCGATGTCGCCGTTTACCGCATCACCGGCGCCTTCTTCTTCGGCGCGGCATCAACGGTCGGCTCGGTCCTCGATCGCATCGCCGACCAGCACCGCGCCTTCGTCATCGACTTCTCGGCGGTACCTTTCATCGACTCGACCGCCGCCAACACCATCGAGGGCATCGCCCGCAAAGCCGCCCGCCACCACGTCGTGCTGCTGATCTCGGGCACCACGCCTGCCGTGCGAAAGTCCCTGACGTCGCACGGGGTACGGCCGCCAGAGGTGCTCTACGAAAGCACCATCGAAGCTGCAATCGTCGCAGCGCACCGCGAAATCACCCGACGAAGCGCCTCGGAACCCGCTGTTCCGGCCTAGGTCAGGACAGGAACTCGGTCTGCTGCCGCTCGATCACCAGCGAGCGGATCGCCACGTTCGGCGGCTGGCCGAGCACATAGAGGATCGCCTCCACCACATCGCGATCGGTCAGGGGATCGGCCGCGCCGCGCGGCACGTCCCAGCCCTCCTCGAGCGGCGAGCTATCCTCGATGTGTCCCGGATGCACCGACGTTACCCGCACGCTCGTGCCGATCATCTCCTCGGTCAGCGCCTGCACGAAGCCGTTCTGTGCGTGCTTGGCCGCCACGAACGGAACCGACGATCCACGCATCCGCGCATAGGGCAAGCCGCTCATCGAGACGACCGTATGAATGTCCGCCGCTGGCCGCGCCCGCAACAGCGGCAGCAGCCGCCGCGTCAGCGCCATGGTCCCGGTCACGGTGGAATCCACGACCGCCGCGATCTGCGCGTCGGTCATCGCCTGATAAGCCCCGCCCACCCATTGCGACCCGGAATTGACCAGGATGTCGAGCTCCGGGCAAACCGCGCCGATCTTGCTTGCCGCACCGGCCACCGACACCGGATCGGCGAGGTCGCACACGAAGGCATCCGGGCGCTTCCCCGTCCGCGCCTCGATCGCCTCGGCCACCGCTCCAATGCCCGCCGCATTCCGGCCGAGCAGGAGCGGGATCATGCCGCGGTCGGCCGCGACGATGGAGAGGGCCGCTCCCAACCCCCGCGCCGCGCCGGTTATGGCGATGGTCTTGCCTTCAAGTCCCATTCGTCCCTCCCCAAACCCTCGCCCTCAAGAAAAAGGCCGGGATCGCTCCCGGCCTCGTCTAGTCCCTGCATGGAAACTCAGCTTTTCTCTTCTGCCGGCTTGTCGGCCGCCTTTGCGGGCTTCTTGGCCTTGGGTGCCGGGATCGCCTTGGGCCGGGCCGGCCGCGGCGGAACCGCGATCAGCTCGAGCTTGGCATCCGGGCCGATACCGACCACGGCGACAGTGACCGAACCGCCGTTCTGCAGTTCGCCGAACAGCACCTGGTCGGCCAGCGGCTTCTTGACGTGCTCCTGGATCACACGGCCCAGCGGACGCGCACCCATCTTCTCGTCATAGCCACGGACGGCCAGCCACTCGGCCGCTTCCGGGGTCAGCTCGATCGTCACGCCACGCTCGGCCAGCTGGCCTTCGAGCTGCAGCACGAACTTCTCGACCACGCGACGCACCGTTGCCGGCGGCAGCGGCCCGAACGAGATGATGGCATCGAGGCGGTTGCGGAACTCCGGCGTGAACATCCGGTTCACCGCATCCTCGTCGTCGCCCTGCTCGCGCTTGCGGCCGAAACCGATCGGCGCCTTGGAGAGCTCCATGGCCCCGACGTTCGAGGTCATGATCAGGATGACGTTGCGGAAGTCGACGGACTTGCCGTTATGGTCCGTCAGCTTGCCGTGGTCCATCACCTGCAACAGGATGTTGAACAGGTCCGGGTGGGCTTTCTCGATTTCGTCGAGCAGCACCACGCAGTGCGGATGCTGGTCCACGCCATCGGTGAGGAGGCCGCCCTGGTCGAAGCCGACATAGCCCGGAGGGGCACCGATCAGCCGCGAAACCGTGTGCCGCT
Organism: Devosia sp. P3_B2; assembly: GCF_056402875.1. Lineage (NCBI taxonomy): Bacteria > Pseudomonadati > Pseudomonadota > Alphaproteobacteria > Hyphomicrobiales > Devosiaceae > Devosia > Devosia sp. P3_B2. Next base: position 278,177 of record NZ_JBFUGO010000010.1, read on the forward strand.
CCATGTACTCGGACATGTCGAAGCGCAGCAGTTCCACACCCAGCGTATCCGCCAGTTGCTTTGCCACCTCGGTCTTGCCGACGCCGGTCGGGCCGGTGAACAGGTACGAACCGATCGGCTTTTCCGGTTCGCGCAGGCCGGCACGGGCCAGCTTGATCGCCGAAGCGAGCGCAGTGATCGCCTGGTCCTGGCCGAACACCACCGTCTTGAGGTTGCTCTCCAGGTTGGCGAGCAGTTCGGTATCCGACTTCGACACAGATTTGGGCGGGATGCGGGCCATCGTGGCGATGGTCTGCTCGATATCCTCCACGTCGATCGTGGTCTTACGGTTCTCCGGGGTCAGCAGCATCTGGCTGGCACCGGTCTCGTCGATCACGTCGATCGCCTTGTCCGGGAGCTTCCGATCATTGATGTACCGCGCGCTCAGCTCGACGGCCGCCTTCAGGGCGTCATCGGTGTACTTGAGCTTGTGGTAGTCCTCGAAATACGGCCGTAGCCCCTTCACGATCTCGATCGCATCGGGGATCGTCGGCTCGGCGACGTCGATCTTCTGGAAGCGCCGGACCAAGGCCCGGTCCTTCTCGAAGAACTGGCGGTACTCCTTGTAGGTGGTCGAGCCGATGCAGCGGATGTTGCCCGAAGCCAGAGCCGGCTTCAGCAGGTTGCTGGCATCGAGCGCGCCGCCCGAAGTGGCACCGGCGCCGATCACGGTGTGGATCTCGTCGATGAACAGGATGGCGTCCGGGTGCTTCTCGAGCTCCTTCATCACGGCCTTCAGCCGCTCTTCGAAGTCGCCGCGATAGCGGGTGCCGGCCAGGAGCGAGCCCATGTCGAGTGCGTAGATCACCGACTCGCGCAGCACCTCGGGCACGTCGCCTTCGATAATCTTGCGGGCCAGGCCTTCGGCAATGGCGGTCTTGCCCACGCCGGCGTCGCCGACATAGAGCGGGTTGTTCTTCGACCGCCGGCAAAGGATCTGGATCGTGCGGCGCAGCTCGGCGTCGCGGCCGATCAGCGGGTCGATCTTGCCGGCCCGGGCCTTCTCATTGAGGTTCACGCAGAAGTCGGCCAAGGCTGAGCTCTGCCCGTTGCCGGACCGCTCGCCTTCCTCGCCCTGCCCGCTGCCACTCGGAGTTTCGGCGCCACGCACGCGCCGCTCCTCGGTTTGGCCGGACTTGGTGATGCCGTGCGAGATGAAATTGACTGCGTCGAGCCGCGTCATGTCCTGCTGCTCAAGGAAATAGGCAGCGTGGCTCTCGCGCTCGGCAAAGATGGCGACGAGCACGTTCGCGCCCGTAACCTCTTCCTTACCGGACGACTGGACGTGGATCACCGCGCGCTGGATGACGCGCTGGAATGCTGCCGTCGGCCGTGCGTCCTGCCCATTGGGCACCACGAGGCTGTCGAGCTCTTCGTTGATGAAGTCCTCGAGGTCCGACTTCAGAGCCTCGATGTCGACGTCGCAACCTGTCAGCACTGCGATGGTGTCGCGGTCGTCAGTCAGGGCAAGCAGCAGGTGCTCCAGGGTCGCGAACTCATGCGCCCGCTCGCGGGCCAGGTTCATTGCCTGATGGAGGGCCTTCTCAAGTCCGCGGGAGAAAGAGGGCATATGTCGGTTCCTATTGCTTTTCCATCACGCACTGAAGTGGGTGCTGGTTCTTGCGCGCCGCGTCCATGACCCGGGTGACCTTGGTCTCGGCCACCTCGAAGGGGAACACGCCGCATTCGCCTACGCCCTGGTTGTGGACGTGAAGCATGATGCGCATGGCCTCTTCGCGGGTCTTGTTGAACACATCCTGCAGCACCAGGACGACGAACTCCATGGGAGTGTAATCGTCATTCAGCAGCAGCACCCGGTAGAGGCTGGGCCGCTTGCTCTTGGTCTTCGGCTTGGTGATGGTCGCCGTATCGTTCTTGCTTCCCCCATTGCCGTTGCCGTCCTTGCGGTCGTCGTCGGCCCCGCGCAGCGGCACGCCAGAGGCGCCAACCGTCAGGAGCGTCAGGTCGATGGCTGCACGCATGGCTCGGGTCTGGGGAAGATCGGTTCGAAGCAGCATGGTGAGGCCATTATGTAGGCAAAACTCCCCCACTGTTAAGTGCCCAACTACCTAAACTTTGGAGCAGGTCGCGCGGGTCACCTCCGCTTAACCAAGTGCCCGAAATCCATCGCATTTTACGGAATGGTAAGACCGCTTGCCTAAGCTGCCGTCTGACAGGGAGCGTGGCGGGTCTCGTTTGGGGAGGACCTACCGCCGCTTCTCCAAGAGTAGAGTACGGGTGGCGTTACCGCCCGAGAGTATTTGGAGTACCGGGTGCTTTCGCAAAAGCATTTTTCCCTTATGCGCGGGCTGTTTTCGCGCCTTACGGCAGCGGTGATGCTGGCCTTCGCATTGATCCTGCCCATGGTCAGCGCAGCCGACGCCGGATCCGTGCCGCGCAAGTTCGCGGGCATCGTGATCGACGCCAAATCCGGCAAGGTGATGTACGAGAGCTCGGCGAACGCCGCGCGCTACCCGGCGTCCGTCACCAAGGTGATGACCCTCTATGTCCTGTTCCAGGAACTCGAGGCCGGTAACATTACCTTGAAGACCAAGTTCACCGTCTCGAAATACGCCTCGCAGGCGGTGCCGACCAAGCTCGGCCTCAAGGCCGGCTCGACCATCACTGTCGAGAACGCCATCAAGGCGATCGTCACCATTTCCGCCAACGACATTGCCCGCGTCATCGCCGAGAACATCTCAGGCTCAGAGAGCGCGTTCGCAAAGCGCATGACGTCGACAGCCAAGGCGCTCGGCATGGCCAGCACCACCTACCGCAACGCCTCGGGCCTGCCGGACAAGGGCCAGGTGACCACGGTGCGCGACCAGGCCATCCTCGGCATCGCCGTCTACCAGCACTTCCCGAACTACTACGAGTTCTTCCAGACCAAGAGCTTCTCGTACGGCAAGCGCACCTACGGCAACCACAACCGCCTGCTCGGCAACAACGGCGTGGACGGCATCAAGACCGGCTACACCAATGCCTCGGGTTTCAACCTGCTCACCGCCGCCCGCGCCGATGGACACCACATCGTCGTTGCCGGGTTCGGCTTCGATTCCAGCGGCGCCCGCGATGCCAAGGTGCGCGAACTGGTCAAGAAGTACCTGCCCAAGAGCCGCAGCGGCGGCTATCTCGATGTCGCGATGATCCCGCAGCCGGGCCGCAAGGGCGCCACCGTCATGGTCGCGTCCGCCGATCCGGTGCCGGTCATGCCAGCGCCCTACCCGTCCTTCCGCCTCGGTAGCGACACGGTGAGCGTCACGGCCAAGCTGCAGCCGGTAGAAGCCGCGCAGCAGCCCGACGATATCGTGGTCGCCTCGATCGGCGAAGCCGCGCCGTTGCCGGAGGCACGTCCGGCCGACCTCGGCTTCGACGAGGCAGTACAGGCAGCGAACACTCTCGCCACCCGGCCGACCATCGCCAGCATCGCCCCGCAGGAAGAGCGTCCGCTCGATGTGATCGGCGCCTGGCTCAGCGATACCTTCTCGCTCGGCGCAGCCCCGGCCCCGCTGGGCCAGACCGCCCCGTCCGCTCCGCTGCTGCCGCCTGTCGGCATCGGCGAGGAAGGCCAGCCGATCGACCTGATGACGTCGGGCGGCATCGGCGACACCGCGCCAGATATCATCGAGGACCAGACCCCTCCGCCGGCGCTGCAGGTTGCAGCCGTGGCCGAGGAGCCGCAGGCCGTCACCGGTGGCTGGATCGTCCAGATCGGCGCAGCGCCCACCGAGGGCGGCGCCAACTCGCTGATCACCGATGCCTCGTCCAAGGTTGGTGACCTCACCGGGTTCCGCTCTTACGTCGAACGGTTCGAGAAGAACGGGCAAGTGTTCTTCCGCGCCCGCTTCGGCGGTTTCGGTGGCCGTGAAGACGCGGCCGGTGTGTGCAACGAGCTCAAGAAAGCCAAGATGAGCTGCCTCGCGATGCAGTCCTAAGCACGCAAAAAGCAGCCGCCCCAGGGAAGCGAATTTGTGGCCTGTGTTGGAGTAGCCCAAATGAGCGATACGTCTAGCCTATCCGAACTCGCCCGATTTGTAGGGCAGTCGGCTCTCGCGTCCGAAGATGCCGTTGTCCGCAGGCAGGCGGTCAACGCCATGGTGACGCGCTTCAATCCGGGCCTCAAGCGCCGCGGTGTCGGGGATCTGCTCGGCGTGGTGATGGCGCTCAGCGCCCGCACCCGGCGCATGCTGATGCCGCATGTCGAGATCGAACTCGACGTGTTTGATCCAGATGGCGCCCGCGCCGTCCACATCACCCTGCCCCGGCGAACCTGAGTTCTGCCGCGTCGCGCCCGAGGTCTATTCGCCGGCCATGTGCTCGAAGGTGACCGGCTCGCCCGCCGTGGCGGCCAGCGCCTTCTCGCCTTCGATCCGCGCCTTGGCCCGCTCGCTTACCGGCAGCCTCAGCGCCTCGACCAACGCCCGGTACTCCTGCCGGGCACTGAGATGCGACATCGAAGGCAGCCCGCCGAGCATCTCTTCATCGAGAGGATCGAACACGGTCATGCCGGTGGGGAACAGCGAGCGAAAGATCACGCGCTCCGCTATGCCTTCTGCCACACGGCAACCGAGCCTTACTGCAATCTTCTCTATGGCGCCCTGTACGATCCTGGTGCTGCGCGACGGCAGCATCGAGATGCGATTGCGCACGATCACCCAGTCGATGGTCCGCCCATCGATCGACAGCCGCTCGGTCCGCGCCCGCTGCACCAGCCGTGCGTAATGGCTCATCTCCCGCGGATCGCCGGTTACCGGATCCACATGCGCCATCACGTCGAGGTCGATGATCGAGTCGTTCAGCGGGGTGATCAGCGTATCGGCCAGCGAGTGCGCCAGCCGAGTCAGATGGGTGTCGAAACCCGGCGTATCGACGATCAGGAAGTCCGCGTCGCCCTCGACCTCGATGATCGCCTGCCGGAACAGGTCGAACTCGACTCGCTGGTTCTCCTTGACCGAATCCGACTTCGACAGTGGCAGGTGATAGTGCGTCGCATGCGGCAGCTTCAGGTCGTGTGCCTGGGCCCAGTTGCGGCGGTTGCGGACGTACTGGGTGAGGGTCTGCTGGCGGCTGTCGACGTCGATCGAGGCGACGCGAAAGCCTTGATACATCAGGAAAACGGCGAGATGGAATGCAGTGGTCGACTTGCCTGAGCCGCCCTTCTCATTGCCCACGACAATGACATGCGTCCCTGTCCTGCCCATCAGTCTCCCCTGCCGCTCCGGTGACCCGAAGCGACGCGATTTCGGGATTCGGTATGTATCTGCCCGCCGGAACTATTGATGAGATCGCCTGCACCGTTCAAGGGGTGTTTCAGCATCTGCCGATGACGGGCGTGGACCGTCACCCTAAAGCCGCGCTTCCAGCTCCGCGCGGTCGGCGAGAAACAGGACCTGCCCGCGCTTGTTGCTCTCATAGACGAAGTCGCGCAGCGATGGGCTCTCGACGGTGAAGCGGGAAATGTCGCCAAGGATGGCGACCCGGAAGCCATACTGCTGGAACTTCTGCAGCACGGCACCGGCCAGCCTGCTGCTCAGCCAAAAGAAGTCATCCACCAGCCGCTCCACAGGAATCGCGATGAGATCGACGCCCAACCCGTAGGTCGAGCCGATTACATCGTTCGAGTCCGCTTCGGTCGCGATGGTCGGCCCCTCGTAGAAGCCAACAGTGACGCCCTTGATCTCAGTCAAGTCCATCAGATCAATCCCAATCGTGCCAGTTCCTCGGCGATCTCTATCGAGCCCTCCTCCTCGAAGCCGCCCTCGCCAATGTCGGGCGGAGCGTCCTTCGGGTCGAGATAGCGCCACCCCTGGAACGGCGATTTCGGCCGCGGGATCGTGCGCACCATATCCGGCGCCATGATGATGTCGCAGCACTTCAGGCCCTGCTCATCCACCGCTTCGGCGAGCCGCAGGATCGGTTGGCGGCAGCGCACGACACCCGAGATCACCCAATAGATCGAGCCCTGACCCTCCATCTCGTCCTTGCGCTTGGGCATGGTGCGGGTGCGGTGGACATGGACGTCCTCGCCATAGTCGGCGCCCCACCAGTGAGCCCGCTCGTTGCGATAGCTCTCCAGTTCCTCCAGCGTCGCCACACCGACGCAGAGCTTGATCATATGCATCATGCGTTGCCGGCCGCGTCCCGCTTGGCGTTGATGATGTCAATCTCGTCTTGTTCGACCACCCAGGGCTCCTTCACCGCTTCGGCCAACCACTCCTGGAACGCCGGCAGCGCATAGATCGCCTCGACATATTCCTGCGCCAGGTCGCTGACCGGCAGCTCGTAGGTGCGGATGCGAGTGGCGACCGGCGCGAACATCGCGTCCGCGGCGTTGAACGCGCCGAACAAATACGGCCCGCCCGAGCGCGACAGCAGATCGCCCCACAGCCGCTCGATGCGCTTCAGGTCATCGGCGACCTCGTCGAAATCGACCTTGCCCGGATGCGAGGCACGCAGGTTCATCGGCGCAGCGTCGCGCAGCGCGTTGAAACCGCCATGCATCTCGGCTGCAGCAGAGCGCGCATATGCCCGCTCGACCCGGTTAGACGGCCAGATGCCCTTGGCCGGGTACTTGTCGTGCAGGTACTCAAAAATGGCGGTCGTCTCGGGGAGCACGACGTCGCCATCCACCAGCACCGGCACCCGGCCGCTCGGCGATTTCTTGCGGAGGTTTTCTTTCCAGCCTTCGCCGCTGAGCAGGACCAGGTCCTCGTCGAAGGGGATTCCAAAGTGGCGGAGCACCAGCCAGGCGCGCAGCGACCAGCTCGAGTAGTTACGGTTGCCGAAGATTAGCTTCATGGTAGGCCTCAAATGCGGAAGGGCGCCGGTGGCCCGGCGCCCTTCCAAAATTCTGTACTATCGAAGGACCTTCAGGTCCAGTTGCGCTCCGTCCTAGGCGCCGGCAACGATAGTGAACACGAGTGACATTGCCAGCAAACAGACCAGTGTCCAGGACACCGTCGGCACTGCCGAACGCCACCATTCGGTCTTTGATTGGCCTCTCATCAAAGCTCCTTCTTGCCGTTCACAGGGCTGCCGCAACCACACACAGTGACGGAATTGCGACAGTAATGATTCGTTAACCCGGCAAGGGCGTGGTTGGGAAGTGGCGGGAAAGCCACAGTGGATAGGTCGTGTATTACTTGTGGACGGCTTTCAGAACAGCCCGAACCACAGCCCCGCCAGCCCAAGAAACGCGAAGAATCCAATGACATCGGTCACGGTGGTGACGAACACCGAGGAGGCGATCGCGGGGTCGACCTTCAGCCTGTTGAGGCTCAGCGGGATCAATATTCCAGCGCTGCCTGCCGCAATCATGTTGATGATCATGGCGAGGCCGATCACCAGCCCCAGACTCAGATTTGCGTAGCGCAGCCAGGTGACCAACCCGATCAGCACCGCGAAGATGCAGCCATTGAGGAAGCCGCCGGTGACTTCGCGGGTGATCAGCCGGCGGACCCGGCCGCGATCGAGGTCGCGCGTCGCCAACGCACGCACCGTCACCGTCATGGTCTGCGTTCCGGCGTTGCCGCCCATCGAGGCGACGATGGGCATCAGTGCGGCAAGCGCCACCATCTGCTCGATTGTGCCGTTGAACAGGCTGATGACGAACGAGGCCAGCATCGCAGTGAAGAGGTTCACCACCAGCCACGGCGCACGGCTGCGCACGGTCGACAGCACGTTGTCCGACAGTTCTTCATCACCCACGCCGCCGAGCAGCTTGATGTCTTCGGTGGCCTCTTCGTGGATCACGTCAACGATGTCGTCGACCGTCAGCACGCCGACGAGCCGCTTGTTCTCATCGACCACACCCACTTCGACGAGATCGTAGCGCTCGAAGTCGCGCGCTGCCTCTTCCTGGTCTTCGGTCGCATCGACGGTGAGGACATCGCGGTTCATCAGGTCTTCGATCCGCACCTGCCGCCTGGCGCGCAGGAACTTGTCGAGCGGAATGGTGCCCAGCACCCGGTAGCTCGGATCGACGACGTAGAGCTGGAAGAACTCGTCCGGCAGATCCTTCTCGACCCGCAGGTAGTCGATGGTCTGCCCGACCGCCCAGAATGGCGGGATGGCGATGAAATCGGTCTGCATCCGCCGGCCGGCGGAGTCCTCGGGGAAATCGAGGCTGCGCTTGAGGCTCAGCCGCTCGAAGGCCGGCAGCTGCGCGAGGATCTCCTCGCGGTCGCCGGCATCCATGTCCTCGAGGATGTAGACGGCGTCGTCGTTGTCGAGCGTCGCGACGCCGCGCGCCACGTCCTCGGCAGGCAGTTCCTCGATCAGGTCGGTACGAACGTTGTCGTCGACCTCGGTCAGCGCCAGGTAGTCGAACTTGTCGCCCAGCATCTGGACCAGCGCGACGCGCTCGTCCTGCTCCAGCGCCTCCAGCACGTCGCCCGCATCGGATGCGTGCAGCGGCTCCATCATCTCGGCGACATCATGCTCTTCGCCAGCCGACAAGTGGGCGCGCAGGCGCTCGATCCACTCCTGGTTGAGGTGATCGTCCGGGCCGCGAAGCGCGTTCGGATCGGGCCGGGTTTCCCCGATTTCCGCGATGTCGGATTCGTTGGTCATGGAGACCCCGGGAGGCTGGCGCTTCGGGTTCAAGGCTGGTGTAGCCAATCGGTTGCAGATGCGCCAGACTTGCTGCCCAGTCGACCGCTGTTTTTTGCTTCGCTCAGAGGGAGATGGCGATGGCGAGGACCAAGGAAGCCGAGATGGCCCGCATGCTGCGCCTGTGCTCGGCGCTAGGCCTGCCCGAGGTCAGTCAGTCCACCAGCTACGGCGCGCCATCGATCAAAGTGAAGGGCAAGAATTTCGCCTCGGTGCGCGGCCCGCAGGAGATGGTCCTCCACTGCCCGCTTGAGCAGAAAGAGCTGCTGATGGAGATGGCGCCCGACATCTACTGGCAGACTGACCACTTCAAAGGCTGGCCGGGTCTGCTGGTGCGGCTCGAAGTCATTGGCGACGAAGAACTGTCGCTGCGACTGGAGGACGCCTGGCGGTTCCGCGCCCCGAAGCGGTTGGCCGACGCGTACGCCGCCTCGAAGTCCTAGGGCGTCAAATCCCTCGGCGGCTCGATGCCGTTGATCAGCGATGCCGTCGTCACCGTATTGGCCAACAGGCACACGATGGTCATCGGCCCGACACCACCTGGCACCGGCGTGATCGCTCCTGCCACTTCCGACGCGGCCGCGAAGTCGACGTCCCCAAGCAGCCGCGTCTTGCCCTCGCCGCGCTCCGGCGCCGGGATGCGGTTGATGCCCACATCGATCACCGTGGCTCCCGGCTTGATCCAGTCGCCCTTGATCATTTGGGGCCGCCCCACCGCCGCAACGACGATATCGGCCCGGCGCACAACGTCCGCGAGATCCTTGGTCTTGGAGTGCGCCACCGTCACCGTGCAGTTCTCGCGCAGCAGCAGTTGCGCCATGGGCCTGCCGACGAGGTTCGAGCGCCCGACGATCACTGCGTTCAGTCCCTCGAGCGAGCCGAGCGTGTCGCGCAGCAGCATCAGGCAGCCGAGAGGCGTGCACGATACCGGGCCGGGAAGGCCGATCTGCACCTTGCCTACACTAGCCGGGGTGAAGCAGTCGACATCCTTGTCCGGCGAGATGGTGGCGATGACCTTGTTGGGGTCGATCTGCTTGGGCAGCGGCAGCTGCACCAGGATGCCGTGGATGGCCGGATCCTCGTTGAGGTTCTTGACCAGCGCCAGCACTTCGGCCTCCGAAGCGTCCTCGGGCAGCTCGTACTTTTCCGAGTGCATGCCGACCTCGACGGTCTGCTTGGCTTTCTGACTCACATAGATCTGGCTACCGGGATCATGCCCGACGATCACCACAGCCAGCCCCGGCGTCACGTCGTGCTCCCGCTTCAGCCGCTCGACATGGCCGGCGATGCGCGCGCGCAGCCCCTCGGCATAGGTCTTTCCGTCGATGATCTTGGCGGTCATGGAGGCTCCTTGGGCTGGAGCCGCCGATATGGAACAAGTCGCGCGTCGGTGCAACCTCAGTAAGGCGCGCGGATCGCGATCCCTTCCGCCTGCAGCGCCTGCCGCACGGCGCGCGCAATCGCTACCGCCTCGTCGGTATCGCCGTGAATGCAGAGCGAGGTGGCCCGGGTCTGGATCACCGACCCGTCGATCGCCACCAACTCCCCAGCCCGCGCCAGCCGCACTGCCCGCTCTGCAATCGCGCCAGCGTCGTGCAGCACCGCCCCCGACTCCGACCGCGGCACCAGTAGCCCGTTGGGCTGATAGGCGCGATCGGCGTACGCCTCCCGCACCACCGGATAGCCAAGCGTCTCCGCCACCTCGACCTGTGCGCTGTCGTCTATCGCCAGCACCGCCAGCCCCGGCACCAGTCCGGTGACCGAGGCGAAGCACAACGCCGCCACCGCCGGCTCTTCGGCGGCCATGTTGGCCAGCGCCCCGTGCAGCTTCAGATAGCGCACCGGGACACCTTCCTCCTCGGCGAACTCCACCAGCATCCGCACCTGGCTGCGCACCTGCTCGTCTAGCTGCTCCGGCGGCAGGAACAGCCGACGCCGTCCGAAATGCTCGCGATCGGCAAACCCCGGATGCGCCCCCACTGCCACGCCGCGCGCCTTGGCAGCGCGCAGGGCCAGCCGCATCGTCGTCTCGTCGCCTGCGTGCCCGCCACAGGCAATCGAGGCCGACGAGACGATGTCGAGCAGCGCGGCATCGTGCGGCATGCCCTCGCCAAGGTCGGCATTGAGATCGAGTTCGTTCACCGCTTCAGTCCTTCAGCATGCGCCACCGTCACTGGCTCGAACCGCACCTCGGCCCCTGGCCGCAACTGCGCGAACCGATCGAAATCCGCCGATGCAACGGTCGCGATCCGCGGATAGCCCCCGGTCGGCTGGTGATCCCGCATCAGCACGATCGGTGTTCCATCGCCGAGGATCTGGATATCCCCCGGCACCACGGCATCGGAAACCAGCGACAGTATCTTCGCATCGGCGAACACCCCACCGCGGTCTCCCAGTCGCACCCCCATCCGGTCCAACTGCGGCGACACGACGAAGCTTTCCGTAACGAACCGCTGACGCGTCACGGCCGAGAAGCGATCGGCGTGGATACCCCAGACGATACGAATGGGGCCATCCGTCACCGGCGTCGGCCGCGGATGTTGCGATGGACGCCGGGGCGACGAGTCGCCAAGGCTCAGGACATCACCAGCCATCAGGGCCCGTCCACCATACCCGCCAATCCCGGCGATCGAACTGGTGGACCGGCTGCCCATCACCAAGGGCACGTCGATCTCCCGATCGAACCGCAGATAGCCATAATTGCCCGCCGGGCCCGGCCTGATGTCGACTACGGCATCCGCCTTCAGCACCGCCCGCGTCGGCCAGGACTGAGCCACGCCGTCGATGCTCAGTTCGAACACTCCACCATCGCAGGCCATGCTCACGCTGCCGCCGACCGCAAAGCTCAACCCTGCCATCGTGAACTCGATCCCGGTCGCCCCAGCCGCGCCGAGCCAGCCCCCGGCGCGCTCGAACGCCGCGCGATCCATTGGACCCGAGGCGCTGATCCCATGTCGCAGCAGCCCCGGCCGCCCACCATCCTGCAGTGTTACCAGCGGCCCGGCACGAACGATGCGGATCGAGCTCACGAGGCAACCTCGAAGCGAATCTGGTCGCCGGCGCGCACCGTCGTTGGTGGTTCACGAGCAGGATCGAAATTCCGAAAGCCGGTGCGGCCGATGACATGCCACCCGGTCGGGATCGGCGTCGACGTTATCGCCGTCTGCCCCGCCGCAAACAGCACGGTACCAGCCGGCACCTGCCGTCGCACGACCGTGCGCCGCGGCACGATCAGCGCCTCCGCATGCATGCCGCAATAAATGAACCCCGGCGCAAACCCGGTCGCCAGCACGCGCAGCGGCGCGGCGTTGTGGCCCGCGACGAATGCTGTAGCCGACAGCTTCGCAAGACTCGCCACCTCCTCGACGTCCTCGCCATCGAACGTCACCGCCACCTTGTGCTGCCTCCCAGGGGGCACCGCGTTACCCGGACCGGAGATCAGTAGCCGCACCTCACCAGCCAGTCGGTCGAAAGTGATCGTCGCGGGCTCGTAACGCAGCAGCACCGAGACAAGGTTCGGCACTACCTCGACGACACCGGGAACGTCTGCCGCCTCAACCCGCGTCGCAAGGTCAATCGCCGCGCGGTTGGCCTCGTCGGACAACGTCTCGCCGAACCGCACCAGCAGTCCCCGGTCGCCCAGTGGCAGGATCAGCGGTGTCAATTTGGGCTCCGGACGCTCACGCTCCTGACCTAGCATGGGCCCGCCGCGCCGAAAGCCCCAATCTCCATTTGCTGCCGGTCGTGCGGCGCGCTAGAGCCGGATCATGTCCATTCCCGACTCCAGCGTCATCGTCGAAGGCCACGCCATCGTCTCGGTGGACGGCATGATCGCCGCCGCCGACGGCACCATGCCGCCGGCGCTGCGCAACGAGGCCGACTGGCGCATCTTCCAGGCGGCGCTCGACGCGGCGGCGTTGGTGGTGCTGGGACGGCTCGGGCACACACGGCATCCCAATCCCGGCCGTCGCCGTCTCGTGCTCAGCCGCTCCGTGGCCGACCTGCGGCCCGATCCGGACGACGCGCTGACCACACTGTGGAACCCGTCCGGCATGGAGATCGGCGTGGTGCTCGAGCGCCTCGGCATCGCCGAAGGCGTGATCGCCATCACCGGCGGGACCGGCACGTTCGACCACTTCATCCCCTTCTACGACCGCTTCGTACTGTCGGAAGTTCGTGGGCTCAGCCTCGAGGATGGCATCCCCTGCTTCAGCAAGGGACACCCACGCTTCGTCCTTCCCGGCGCGGGCCTCGAAGCTCGCGACATGGAACTGATCGACCGTGGCGTGGTGCAGACCCAGTGGGTGCGCCCGTAAGCGATCAGCTCGGATCTTCGATGCGGAAGCCGACCTTCAGCACCACCTGATACTGGGCGACCTTCCCCTCGAAGATGGAGCCGCGCACCTGCTCGACCTCGAACCATTCGAGGTTCCTCGTGGTCTTGCTGGCCCGCGCAATGGCCCCCTCGACAGCATCGGTGATGGATACCGACGACGAGCCGACGAGATCAATCTTCTTGTAGACGTGGTTTGGCATGTCAGTCCCCTTCGGTTGAAGAACGGGCGATGAGCCTGATGCCGCCGTGATCCGGCGGACAAAGTTACGGCGCTCTCTTTCGCAAGGACTGTCAAGGGTCGCGTCGGCGCCCGGTTCTTGCTAAATGCCGTCGACGGAATACCGTCATAAGGCCGCGCCGCCCCATGGTGAGCCGCCCTTTCCGCGAAAACTCGAGGTTGCACGACATTGAAGAAGATCGGTTTTCTCTCGTTTGGGCATTGGACGCCCTCCTCGCAGTCGCAGACCCGGTCGGCCTCCGACGCCTTGCTGCAATCAATCGACCTTGCGATCGCGGCCGAAGAGCTGGGGGCTGACGGCGCCTATTTCCGGGTCCACCATTTCGCGCGCCAGCTGGCTTCACCGTTCCCGCTACTGGCGGCCGTCGGCGCCAAGACCAGCCGCATCGAGATCGGCACCGCTGTCATCGACATGCGCTACGAGAACCCGCTCTACATGGCAGAGGACGCCGGCGCCGCCGACATCATCGCCGGCGGCCGCCTGCAGCTCGGCATCAGCCGTGGCTCGCCCGAGCAGGTAATCGATGGCTGGCGCTACTTCGGCTACGCCCCAGAGGAAGGCAAGACCGACGCCGACATGGCCCGCCGCCATGCCGAGGTCTTCCTAGACGTGCTGCAGGGCAAGGGCTTCGCGCAGCCCAACCCAAGGCCGATGTTTGCCAATCCGCCCGGGCTACTGCGTCTCGAGCCCCATTCGGAGGGATTGCGCGACCGCATCTGGTGGGGCGCCGCGACGACCCCCACGGCGCAATGGGCCGGCACGCTCGGGGTGAACCTGCAGAGCTCGACCCTCGTCATGGCCGAGTCCGACAAGCCCTTCCACATCCAGCAGGCCGAGCAAATCGCCGCCTACCGCAAGGCCTGGGCCGATGCCGGCCACACGCGCACGCCGCGCGTCTCGGTCAGCCGCTCGATCTTCGCTTTGGTCAACGACATGGACCGCGCCTATTTCGGCGGCGATGGCCAGAGCCAGGACCATTTCGGCTACATCGAGCCGGGCAAGCAGGCGGTCTTCGGCCGCAGTTACGCCGCCGAGCCCGACATGCTGATCAAGGAACTGGCCGAGGACGAAGCCATCAAGGCGGCCGACACGCTGCTGCTCACCGTCCCCAACCAGCTCGGCGTCGACTACAACGCCCACGTAATCGAATCCATCCTGACCCACGTAGCGCCCGCGCTCGGCTGGCGCTAGTCGGCTCTTGGCGACCGGGCATCCGTCCGGTCGCTCCAGCTGTCGATCTGGTGGAATGGCGGGCAGGGAGGGATTCGAACCCCCGGAACGCTTTCACGTTCGCCGGTTTTCAAGACCGGAGCAATCAACCGCTCTGCCACCTGCCCGACGGTCACGCGTTTAGCGTCAGCCGCGCCTTACGGCAAGAGCAGCGTCGAGCCCGTGGTGGCCCGCGCCTCGAGCGCCTTCTGCGCTTCCACGGCTTCGGCGAGGGGGCGAGTCTGGTCGATGGCGATCTTGATCTTGCCCAGCTCGATCAGGTTGAACAGTGCGTCTGCGGCGATGCGCAGGTCTTCCGCCGTACGGAAGTACCCCGCCCCGGTCGGTCGCGTGACATAAAGCGACCCCTTCTCGGCAAGGATGCCGAGCTTTGGGATCGACACGGGGCCCGAGGCGTTGCCGAAGCTGACCATCAGGCCACGCACCTTGAGGCAGTCGAGCGACGGCTCGAACGTCGCCTGCCCCACCCCGTCATAGACCACGTCGACGCCCTTGCCCCCGGTGAACTCCTTCACCCGCGCCACGAAGTCGTCGGTCTTGTAGTTGATCGCTAGGTCGGCGCCGTTCTTGCGAACGATCTCGCACTTCTCCTCGGAGCCGGCGGTGCCGATGACATTGGCGCCGATGGCCTTGGCCCACTGCGTGAGGATCTGCCCGGTGCCGCCGGCGGCCGCGTGGACTAGGATGGTCTCGCCCGCCTTCAGCTCATGCGTCCAGTGCAGCAGGTAGAATGCGGTGGCGCCCTTCAGCAACGCGGCGGCGGCCACCTCGTAGCTGATGCCGTCCGGCAGATGCACGGCCTTCTCGGCCGGCAGCAATCGCTCGTCGGCATAGGCCCCTACTGGTCCCTGATAGGCGATGCGATCGCCGACCTTGAAGCCGGCGACGCCCGGCCCCACAGCGATCACCTCGCCGGCCCCCTCGTTGCCCGCGGTGAACGGTAGTGGCGTCTTGTAGAGCCCGCTGCGCTGGTAGACATCGACGAAGTTGAGCCCGATCGCCTTGTTGCGGATCTTGAGCTGCCCTTCGCCGGGCGCACCAACTTCGACCTGTTCGAGCTTCAGCTGCTCGGGGCCACCATACTCTCGGACGACGAAGGCGCGGCTCATGGCTTACTTCCTCGGGGCTGACTTGGGCTTCGCACGGGCGCGCGACGACGGCGTGGACTTGGGCTTCGGCTTGGACGGCGCGATCGCCTCGGCGGCGGCGTTTGCCGGCACCAGCGCGGCGGCCGCGGCCTTGTGCGGCAGGCCGGCTGCGGCGGCGCGCTTGTTCCGGCGCTCCTTGGCAATGATGTTGATCGCTTCGACCAGCACCGAGAAGCCCATCGCGGCGTAGATATAGCCCTTGGGAATGTGGAAACCGAGGCCATCGCCGACCAGCGACACGCCGATCAGCAGCAGGAAGGCCAGCGCCAGCATCTTGGTGGTCGGATGCTTGGCGACGAAGTCGGCCACCGGGCCGGACGCCACGAACATGATGCCGACCGCGACGATAACCGCGGCGATCATCACTTCGACGTGGTCGGCCATGCCAACGGCCGTAACGATCGAGTCGATCGAGAACACCATATCGATCACGATGATCTGGCTGATGATCGCGGCGAAGGCCATGCTCGCCTGCTTCTTCAGGTCCGGCTCGTGCGGCTCCTCGATCTCGGCATGCATCTCGTGCGTCGCCTTGTAGATCAGGAAGGCGCCACCGGCGATGAGGATGATGTCCTTCCACGACGGGGCAAAGCCGTTGAAGTCGAATACCGGCTGGGTCAGGCCGATGACCCACGAAATCACCAGCAACAGCAGGATGCGGAAGATCAGCGCCAGCGACAGGCCGAGGCGGCGAGCCCTGTCGGCTTGCTCCTTGGGGAGGCGCGAAACCAGTACTGAGATGAAGACGATGTTGTCGATGCCGAGAACGATCTCCATCACAGTGAGGGTCAGGAAGGCGGCCCACACGTTGGGATCGTAGAGGAGTTCCAGCATCGACAGCTCCGTTTTGTTTTTGGCGTGGCGACATACTTAGGGCGCTGAGCCCACAGTTGAAAGAGTTCGCGGCCCGCTCAGCACAGGGTGCGGTTTTTCACCGCGCCCCCTGGCCGTGGGATGATCGCATCGTCCCGAAGCTGGTCCGTCGACCCTGCCGCTGATACTGTAAGTGCCAGATCCCATTCGAAAGTTCCTCAATGGACTCGTTCTCTCCTATCCCCGCCTTGATTGGCGGTGTGCTCATCGGGCTCGCCTCGGCGGTGCTGTGGCTCGGCAACGGCCGCATCGCCGGCATCTCTGGGATTTTTGGGCAGTTGCTGCCGCCGGCGCGCACCGTTGTGTGGCGCCTGGTGTTCCTCGCGGCTCTGGTACTAGGCGCCCTTGCGGCGTCGTACCTCTTCCCAGGATTGGGCGTCGGCGGTCCCGGCGGTCAGCCGGCGCAGCTTGCCGCACCGCCGGCGGGCTGGGGCATCCCCACCCCGCTCTGGATCGCTGTGTCGGGCCTGCTGATCGGATTCGGCACCAAGATCGGCAACGGCTGCACCTCCGGCCACGGCGTCTGCGGTATCGCGCGGCTATCGAGGCGCTCGTTCGTCGCGGTCGGCGTGTTCTTTTCCGTTGCCATCCTCACTGTCGCCATCACCGGGATCGTCTGACATGGCCGCCTCCATCCGCCTCCCCTATCTCGCCACCGCCGCCGTCAGCGGCCTGCTGTTCGGTGCCGGGCTCTACATCTCGCAGATGGTGGATCCCCTGAAGGTCCTGCGCTTCCTCGACTTCACCGCCATTCCCACCGGCGGCTGGGATCCGAGCCTCGCCTTCGTCATCGTCGCGGCGATCGGGGTGATGTTCATTGCCATCCGCATCGGCCGCCGGCGCCAGGCGCCGCTGTTCGACGCGCAGTTCCATGAGCCCGAGTTCCACCATATCGACGCCCCGCTGGTCGGTGGCGCCGCGCTGTTCGGCATCGGCTGGGGCATGTCGGGCATCTGCCCGGGCCCGGCTATCTCGCTGATCGCCTTCTGGCCCGACAACCTGCTGCTGTTCCTCCTTGCGATGTTCGCCGGCTCCTATGCCGGTGCGTTGATCATCCCGAGCGGACGCGACAAGCGGCTGGCGCTGGCCCGATGAGCGGCGCGCCCGAAGCTGTCGTCGTGGGTGGTGGGCTCGCCGGGGTCGCTGCTGCGGTCGCCGTAGCGCGCGCCGGGCTGCGTACCGTCCACCTCGCGCCCAAGGGGCCGCCCGATCGCCGCACCTCCGCCCTGATGGGGCCGAGTGTCGACTACCTCCGCGCTTCCGGCTTGGTCACCGACCCTGCCGCGCTGGGCCACCCGCTGACCCAGATCCGCATCATCGACGCCACCGATCGGCTGATCCGGGCGCCGGAGACGCTGTTCGACAGCAAGGACGCGGGCCTCGATGCCTTCGGCTGGAACTTCCCCAACATCAAGCTGCTCGAAGCCTTCGAGGCGGCGCGTGCAACGCGCGACAATCTCGAGACGCGCGAAGTGGCCCTCTCCAGCATCGATCGCGGCGACAACGGCTGGGTGCTCACCCTCGCCGATGGCAGCATCATCGAAGCGCCGCTGGTGGTCGGCTCGGACGGCAAGAAGTCGCTGGTGCGCGTTGCGACGGATTTCCGCGCCCGCGAGCACGGCTTTACCCAGTCGGCATTGGTCTGCGACCTGGAGCTCGGCCGGCCGCTCGGCGGCGCTTCCGTCGAGTTTCATTACGAGCAGGGGCCGTTCACCCTGGTCCCTGCCGGCGACGCTCGCGCCAACCTCGTCTGGATCGACGATCGCGAGGTCCTGAAGACAGCGCAGGCCGCCGGCCCGGAAGGGCTGCGCGAGATCTTCCTCAAGAAATCGCAGCGGCTGTTCGGCGACATCAAGCTGCTGACGCCGGCGCACATGTTCCTGCTCTCGACGCTTACCGTTGAGCGGGCCGGCATGGATGGCATCGTGCTAGCCGGCGAGGCAGCGCACGCCTTCCCGCCCATCGGCGCCCAGGGGCTCAATCTCGGCCTGCGCGATGTCGCGGACCTCGCTGCGTCGCTCATAAACGTGAACCGCGGCGCTCCCGGCTGGGCCAACGCCGTCAGCACCGACTACGCCGCTCGCCGCGCCGACGATCTCGAGCGCACCGGCGGCATGGTCGACGCGCTGTTCCGCTCCCTGCTCAGCGACTTCCTGCCGGCACAAGCGCTGCGCGCTGGCGGCCTCTGGGCGTTGCGCCTGCTGCCGCCGCTACGCAAGCAGGCCTTCGGCCTCGGCATGGGCAGCCGCTGACACGAAAAAGGGCGCCCGAGGGCGCCCTTTTCAATTCAATCGTCGGACCCGCTTACTGTGCGGGAGGCGTCGCCGGCGGAGCAGCGCCATCGGTGCCGAGCTGCTTGCGCAGTTCTTCGGCGCGATCCTGCAGCTGCTTTTCCAGCGCGGTCGGCGCGGTCGACTGCTTGTTGAACTCGTCGAAGGTCATCGCCGCCTCGCCGTCATAGACGGTGGTGAAACCGGCCAGCGTGATGTCGATCACAAGATCCTTGTTCTGGCGATTCTTGGCGGTGAGCTTCAGCACGCCGCCCTTCTTGAGGCTGTTCACGTAGGCCTCGTTGATCACCAGCTGGGTGGCACAGCTCTGCGGATCGCAGAGCATGAACGGCACGCGGATCGGCTTGCCGCCGTCGATCTGCCAGGTGAGGCCGAAGGGCAGCAGCACCCCGAGCGGCACCGCCGCAACGGCGAGCAGGCGGCTTTCCTGGCCCGGATCGTCGCGCAACAGGAACGAGCCGAGGAACTGGCCGTTGGCGACGACGACCTGGCGCATGATGCAAGCCTGCTTGCCGCCGTCGATCGGGTCGCAGACCTTGAGCCAGTTCTGGCCCGGGTTGGCAGCGGCTGCCGGCGCGGCGGCTGCATCCGCAGCAGGCGCCGCCGGTGCGGCCGCACCCTCGGCGGGGGCTGCCGGGGCGGCGTCCTGCGCGAGCGCCCCGAAAGAGGGCATCATCAGTGCGGCGACCGCGAAACCAGCAACGACGAGCTTTTTGAGGGTCATTGAATTTCCTTGTGGTGTCCTACCATCGGTGGCTCTCCCGGCCACCCTTGTTCGTGCGCTCTTCAAGGCACGAAACGCGGCAATAACATGACCGAGAGGGCTTCCGAAAGCTTTAACCTGCAAGTGTTGCCGCAGCGCCTGACTCCGAGGCCAGCCGGGCCATCCTTGACAGAATTGCCGCCGTTCCCTTCAGCCGCGCCTCCGGGCTCGGCCAGTCACGACTGAACACGAGTTTCTGATCGGGTTTGATCCGGACCTGCATCTGCGGGTCGGAGACCATGCGTACCAGTCCGGCGGGGTTCGGGAATTCCTTGTGCCGCAGGGTCACGACCGCGCCCTTCGGGCCGGCATCCACCTTCTCGACATTGGCCGTGCGGCACAGCGCCTTCACGAGGATGACCTTCAGCAGCGCCTCGACCTCTTCCGGCAACGGCCCGAAGCGGTCGATCAGCTCGGCACCGGCCGCGTCGATCTCGCGCGCATCCGAGAGATCGCCGAGACGACGATAGAGCTGCATCCTGAGCTGCAGGTCGGGCACATAGTACTCGGGGATCATCACGGGCATGCCCAGCGAAATTGTCGGGCTCCACTCGCCGCGATCCTCGTACTCGGCATCGCCGTCGCGCAGCGCCGCCACCGCCTCTTCCAGCATCGCCTGGTAGAGTTCGAAACCGACCTCGCGGATGTGGCCCGACTGCTCGTCGCCAAGCAGGTTGCCGGCGCCGCGGATATCGAGATCGTGGCTCGCCAACTGGAAACCTGCACCGAGCGTTTCCAGTGACTGCAGCACCGTCAGCCGCCTCTCAGCCGTGTCGTTGAGCTTGCGGTCCGGCGGGATCGTAAACAGCGCATAGGCGCGCTGCTTGGCCCGGCCGATGCGGCCGCGGATCTGGTACAGCTGTGCGAGCCCGAAATTGTCGGCCCGGTGCACCACCAGCGTGTTGGCGTTCGGGATATCGAGGCCCGATTCGACGATCGTGGTGGCCACCAGCACGTCGAACTTGCCGTCGTAGAAGTTGTTCATGATGTCGTCGAGCTCGCTCGGCGGCATCTGGCCGTTGGCCACGACGTAGCTGACCTCCGGCACCTGCTGGCGCAGGAACTCGGCGATATCGGGCTGGTCCTTGATCTTGGGCACTACGTAGAACGCCTGCCCGCCGCGATACTTCTCGCGCAGCAGTGCCTCGCGCACGCTCAGCGGATCGAAAGGCGAAACGAACGTGCGGATGGCCAAGCGGTCGATCGGGGGCGTCGCCAAGAGCGACAGGTCGCGCACGCCGGTGAGCGCCAGCTGCAGGGTGCGCGGGATCGGTGTCGCGGTCAGCGTCAGGACGTGCACATTGCCCTTCAGCTCCTTTAGCCGCTCCTTGTGGCCGACGCCAAAGTGCTGCTCCTCGTCGATGATGAGAAGCCCGAGATCCTTGAACTGGATAGATTTCGCGAGCAGCGCGTGGGTGCCGATGACAATGTCGACGGTGCCCTTGGTCAGCTCTTCCCTCGTCGATTTCAGCTCGTTCGAAGAGACCAGACGCGACGCCTGCCTGATCCTAAGCGGCAACCCGGAGAAGCGCTCGGTGAAGGTCTTGAAGTGCTGCCGCGACAGCAGCGTCGTCGGCACCACCACCGCCACCTGCCGCCCTGACATCGCCACTGCGAACGCGGCCCGCAGCGCCACTTCGGTCTTGCCGAAGCCGACGTCGCCGCACACCAGCCGGTCCATCACGCGGCCCGACGACAGGTCCTCGAACACGGCGTTGATCGCCGCCAGTTGATCCTCGGTCTCGTCGTACGGGAACCGCGCCGCGAACTCCTCGTAGAGCGCCGGCTGCACGTCCATCGGCTGCACGGTCGACAGCTGCCGCAGCGCTGCGATCTTGATCAGTTGCTCCGCCATGTCGCGGATGCGCTTCTTGAGCTTGCTCTTTTTGGCCTGCCACGCCACGCCGCCGAGCTTGTCGAGCTCGATGATCGCGTCTGCGCCATAGCGCGACAGCAGCTCGATATTTTCGACCGGCAGATAGAGCTTGGTGTTCTGCGCGTACTCGATCTCGACGCAATCGTGCGGCGCGCCCTGCACCTCGATGGTCTTTAGCCCGAGGAACCGCCCGATGCCGTGATCGACGTGCACCACGAGGTCGCCGGCGGCGAGGCCAGCGGCTTCGGTCAGCGCATCCGAGGCCCGCTTGCGCTTCTGTGGCCGCAGCAGGCGTTCGCCGAGGATGTCCTGCTCGGACAGCACCAGCATGTCGTCGGTCTGGAAGCCGGTCTCGAGCCCCAGCACCACCAGCGCCGTGGTCTCCGGCGATGTCGTCTCCGCGTCGCGCCAGTTCTCGGCCAGGCGCGGATGCGCAAGACCATGATCGGCGAGCACCTGCGCCATGCGGTCGCGGGAACCTTCCGACCAGCACGCGATGATGGTCTTCCGCGCCTTCTTCCGCTCGGCGCGGAACAGGTTCACCACCGACTCGAACAGGTTGACGTCCTGCGCCTGCCGCTCTGCGGCGAAGCTCGGCGCTACGCGCCCACCGGCATCGTCGGCATGCTTCATGTCGGGCGTCGCGAACGGCGACAGCTGCACCACGCCCCTGTCCGGTGCCAGCGCGTAGGGATGCCGCTCCATCTCGTAGAGCTGCTCCGGCGGTACCGGCTTATACGGGGCGGCGCCCTGCGAGGACTGCTTCTCGTGCCGCGCATCCTCGCGCGCCTGATAGTAGTCGGAAACCTGCGTCTGCCGGTCGGCGAACGCTTCCCTCGCCTGATCGTCGAACACGAACGGTGCATCGCCGGCATAGGCGCCGAGGTGGTCCAACTCGTCGTAGAAAAACGCCATCCAGTGCTCGACGCCCGGGTAGCGCTGCCCAGCGCTCACCGCCGCATAGAGCGGATCATCGACGGTATTTCCGCCGAACATCGTGGTGTAGCGTGCCCGGAAGCGACGGATCGCCTCGTCGCTGAGGAGAACTTCGCTCATTGGCGCCAGCGCGATGCGCTTCAGGTTGCCGGTGGTGCGCTGCGTATCCGGATCGAAGGTCCGGATGGTCTCCAGTTGCTTCCCGAAGAAGTCGAAGCGCAGCGGAAACTCGACGCCGGCCGGGTACAGGTCGATCAACCCGCCGCGCACCGCGTATTCACCCGTCTCGCGCACCGTCGGCACGCGCAGATAGCCATTGCCCGAGGCCCAGGCGATCAGCTTCTCGCTGTCCACCACCTGCCCCGCCGCGGCAGCAAAGCTCATCCCCGCCACTGCGTCGCGCGGCGGCAACTTCTGCACCAGCGCGTTGACCGTGGTGAGGACGATCGCGCCTTTCGCCGCACCGCTGGCGACGGTCGAGAGCGTCGTCATCCGCGCCGCGATGGTCACGCCGTTCGGCGACACCCGGTCATACGGCAGGCAGTCCCATGCCGGCAGCGTCAGGATCTGGTGCCCCGGCATCATCTGCTCAAGGATCTCCACCATGCGCTGCAGCCGCCGGCCGTCGCGGGCGACGAACACCGCGCTCACGGTCGCATCGGGTGCGGCCTTCAGCCGGTCCTCGACCAGGCGCGCGAGCACCACCGGCTGCATGCCGTCGGGGACGTTGGCGATCGTGCGGTCGGCGCGCTGGTCGGTCATTTGGCGGTTCGGAACTTGAGCAAATCGGCGAGCAGTTCGGCGTCGGCGTCGGCGGGCGTCGGCTCCTGCCCCATCAGCCACTTGAGGAGATCGGTGTCCGCCTCCTCCAGAAGCGTCTCGAAGCGATCGAGTTCCGCAACCTCCATCTCCCCCAGCCGGGCATCTGCGTAGGGCCCGAGCATCAGGTCCATCTCCTTGGTGCCGCGGTGCCAGGCGCGATAGCGGAGGCGCCGGAGCCGCATAGACAATTCTTCACCGGCGTCTTTTTGAAGGGCCATGATTGGGTGGTCTCGGGGATGTGGATGGCGTGTTTACGCGGATATCGACCCTCTGTCACGTGGCAGACCTGAACTGTCTCGGCTAGGTTCTGGCCCGGAGGTTCCCCGACTCGTGTCCCGTCCGCCTGCCCTCGATCCGCTGTTTCGCTCGCTCCACTCCATCAAGGGCGTGGGGCCGCAACTGTCCGCGCTGCTCACCCGCTTCTTCGGCGCACCCGAGGGACAAGAAGCGATCGCGCTCGACCTGTTGATGCACATGCCGACCGGCATCGTCGATCGCCGCCGCATGGATGGCATCGCCGGCGCCGTGCACAACAACATCGCGACGCTGAAGCTCCACATCGACCGCCATCAGCCGCCGCCCAAGGGTCGTCCGAACATCCCACACCGCGTGTTCGCGCATGACGAGACCGGCGAGATCCAGCTGGTGTATTTCCGGGCACAGGGCGGCTGGGTGGAGAAACTCCTGCCGGTCGGCGAGACGCGCTACGTCTCCGGCACCATCGGCTTCTTCCAGGGCGAAAAACAGATCACCCACCCCGACTACGTCGTCGAGGCCGACAAGTTCGAGGACATGCCGCTGGTCGAGCCGGTCTATCCGCTCACCCAGGGCCTGAGTTCCCGCGCCCTGATCAAGCTCACCCGCCAGGTGCTCGAGTCGTTGCCCGATCTCCCCGAATGGATGCCCGCCCAGCGTATCACCGAGTTCGGCTGGCCCACCTTCCGCGCCGCCATGACTTCGTCGCATGCGCCGGTTGATCCGGAGGACGCGCAGCTCTGGTCGAAGAACCGCATGCGCCTCGCCTATGACGAGTACCTCGCCGGCCAGCTGGCGCTGCTGATCGTCCGCTCGCAGCTGATCGCCCCACGCGGCATCGCCCGCACGTTTACCGGCGAGATTACCGCCAGGGTGCAGGCCGCCCTGCCCTACACCCTCACCGAAGGCCAGCGCCTCGCCGTCGAGGACATCCGCAACGACCTCGCCGCGCCCGAGCGCATGTCCCGCCTGCTGCAGGGCGACGTCGGCGCCGGCAAGACCGTGGTGGCGCTGATGGCGATGGCCGGGATGGCCGAGAGCGGTGCGCAGTCGGCACTGATGACGCCGACCGAAATCCTCGCCAGCCAGCACTACAAGACGCTGAAGCCGCTGTGCGACCAGGTCGGTCTCGGCATCGTGCTGCTCACCGGCAAGATGAGCGCCGCCGAACGCCGCGCCGTGCTCTCGGGCATTGCCGATGGCTCGACCAGCATCGTCGTCGGCACCCACGCGCTGTTCCAGTCCGGCGTCGAGTTCCACAACCTGGGCCTGACCGTCGTCGACGAGCAGCACCGCTTCGGCGTCCACCAGCGCCTCGCGCTCAGCGAAAAGGGTTCACACGCCGACCTCCTCGTCATGACGGCCACCCCGATCCCACGCACACTGGTGCTCACCCATTTCGGCGACATGGCCGTCAGCATCCTGCGCGAAAAACCGCGCGGCCGGCAGCCGATCGACACCGCCGTGCTGTCGATCGGTGAGTACGACCGAGTGATCCAGCGGCTCGCCTCACGCATCGAGGAAGGCGCGCAAGCCTTCTGGGTCTGCCCGCTGGTCGAGGAGAGCGAGCATCTCGAAGTCGTCGCCGCTGAGGATCGCTTCGCGGAGCTGAAGAAGGTCTTCGGCGACCAGGTGGTGCTGATCCACGGCCGCATGAGCGCCACCGCCAAGGCGGAAGCGATGGATCGCTTCCAGCGCAACGAAGCCAAGGTGCTCGTCGCCACCACTGTCATCGAGGTCGGCGTCGACGTTCCCAACGCCACCATCATGATCATCGAGCATGCCGAACGCTTCGGCCTCGCGCAGCTCCACCAGCTCCGCGGCCGCGTCGGACGCGGCAGCCAGCGCTCGGCCTGCTTGCTGCTCTACAAGGAGCCGCTGAGCGAAACCGCTAAGGCCCGCCTCGAGACCATCAAGGGCACCGAAGACGGCTTCGTCATCGCCGAGAAGGACCTCGAGCTCCGTGGCCAGGGCGACGTGCTCGGCACCCGCCAGTCCGGCATGCCCGGCTACCACCTCGCCGTCCCCGACGTGCACCGCCATCTGCTCGAGTGGGCTCACGAAGACGCCAAGGATGCGCTGACGCGTAACCCCGGACTTACGGGTACGGATGGCGAGGCGCTGCGCACCCTGCTCTATCTGTTCCGCAAAGACCTCGCGATCCCTTTGCTGAGAGCGGGCTAGCCCATGCATATCCGCCCCTTCGATCGCCGCGATACCGACGCGGTCATTGCACTGTGGCAGGCGCGTGGCCTGACGCGGCCCTGGAACGACCCGCTGAAGGACATCGAGCGCAAACTCGCCGTGCAGCCCGAGCTGTTCCTCGTCGGCGAGTTGGACGGGCAGATCGTCGCGACCGCCATGGGCGGCTACGATGGACATCGCGGCTCGGTCTATTATCTCGCGGCATCCGAGGGGCATGCCGGCAAGGGCTACGGCGCCGCGCTTCTCGCCGAACTCGAGCGGTTACTCACCGCAATGGGCTGCCCCAAGCTCAACCTACTGGTTCGCGCCGAGAACGAGGCCGTCGCCGCCTACTACGTGCGCCAAGGCTACGAGCAGCACGCGTCCTACAGCTTCGGGAAGCGCCTCATCCCCGACTAGTCGATCGCGTACTTCCTCAGCACCTCGAGCTCGACATATTCGAGCACTGACTGATGCGTCGCCTCGAGCACGACCTTGGGCGCCATCCCGGCCTCCAGGGCCTCGATCCAACGCAAGGCGACGAGGCACCAACGATCGCCCGGCTTGAGGCCCGGGAACGCATATTCAGGTATCGGTGTGCTGAGGTCATTGCCGCGGGACTTCGAGAACGCCAGGAACTCGGCAGTCATCTCGGCGCACACCGTGTGCCGGCCGACATCCTCCGGCCCAGTCATGCAATGGCCGTTACGGAAGAACCCGGTCAGCGGGTTGAGCGAACACGGCTTCAGCGGCTCGCCATGAACGTTCAGTTCGGGCTCTGCCTCGAAGAATGGCTTATTCAACCGTGACGCTCTTGGCGAGATTGCGCGGCTGGTCGACGTCCGTGCCCATGAACGACGCCGTATGATAGGCCAGCAGCTGCACCGGGATCGTCGCCAGGATCGGCGCGACGAAGCTCGCGACCTTGGGGAGCACGATAACCTCCGCCACGTCGGGACCCACGGTCTGCTGCCCGACTTCGTCGGTGATCAAAATGATCTTGCCGCCGCGCGCCGCGACTTCCTGCATGTTTGACAGGGTCTTGGCCATCAGCTCGTCGGACGGCGCGACGACGATCACCGGCATCAGTTCATCGACCAGCGCGATGGGACCGTGCTTGAGTTCGCCCGCGGGGTAAGCTTCGGCGTGGATGTAGCTCAGTTCCTTGAGCTTCAGCGCACCTTCCATGGCAATCGGGAACATCTGGCCGCGGCCGAGATAGAGCACGTCCTTGGCCTTGGACAGCCGCTTGGCGATGGCTTCGACGTGCCCCTCGAGCGCCAGCGCTGCCGAGATGGCAGCCGGTAGCGTGGTGAGGCTCCGCACCAGTTCGGCTTCCTGCGCAGGCCCGATGGTACCCCGCGCCACGCCCGCCGCGATCGCAAGGCTGGCGAGTGCCGTCAGTTGCGCCGTGAACGCCTTGGTCGAGGCGACACCGATCTCGGGACCGCACAGCGTCGGAAATACCACCTGGCTCTCGCGCGCCATGGTCGATTCCGGCGAGTTCAGCAGCGAGGCGATGTGCTGCCCCTGCCCGGCGCAATAGCGCAACGCCGCGAGGGTATCCGCCGTCTCGCCCGACTGCGAAATGAACAGGCTCAGCCCGTTCTTCTCCAGCGGCGGCTCGCGATAACGGAACTCCGACGCCACGTCGACATCGACTGGCAGCCGCGCATAGCGCTCGAACCAGTATTTCGCGACCGTACCGGCAAACGCCGCCGTGCCGCAGGCCGAAATGGTCAGCCGCGACAGCTGAGCGAAATCGAACGGCAGCGTCTCGCGCAGCGCCACCTTCTCGGCGCCCATGTCCACATAGTGGCTGAGCGTGTGCGAGACGGTCTCGGGCTGTTCGTAGATTTCCTTTGCCATGAAGTGGCGGTGGTTGCCCTTGTCGACCAGCAGCGCCGAGGCAGCCGAAACCAGCATCTCGCGCTGCACGATCGCGTCGGAGCCATCGCGGATGGTGACGCCGCTCTTGGTCAGCACGGCCCAATCTCCGTCAAGCAGATAGCTCAGCCGCGAGGTGAACGGGGCAAGCGCCATTGCGTCCGAGCCCAGGTACATCTCGGTTGTACCATAGCCGATGGCCAGCGGCGCACCGCTGCGAGCCGCGATCAGCAGCGCATCTTCGCCCTTGAACATGAAGGCCAGAGCGAAGGCCCCGCGCAGCTCTTTCAGCGTCCGCGCCACCGCCATTTCGGGATCGAGGCCGCGATCGATCTCGCGGGTGACCCACAGCGCCACGGATTCCGTGTCGGTCTGCGTCTTCGGCAGGTAGCCGTCCTTGGCGAGGTCGGCGAGCAGCTCGCGGAAATTCTCTATGATGCCGTTGTGGACCACCGCCACCTTGTCGGTCGCGTGCGGATGCGCGTTGCCCTCGGTCGGCGCCCCGTGTGTCGCCCAGCGGGTGTGGCCGATGCCGATATTGCCGTTGAGCGGTTCGAAACTCAGCTTCGCTGCGAGGTTGCCGAGCTTACCCTCGGCACGGCGGCGGCCGATCTGGCCACCGTCGATCGTCGCGACCCCGGCGCTGTCATAGCCGCGATACTCGAGCCGCTTCAGCGCATCGACCAGCCGCGGCGCGACCGGTTCCGTCCCGATGATCCCGACGATGCCGCACATATGAGCCTCCCTACTTGCCAGCTTTGGCGCGTTTGACGGCTTCAGCACGCGCCTTCAGCTTGGGCGCATAACCAGCCTTGTTCTCCTGCCGGGCCCGGCCGATGGCCAGTGCATCCGGTTCGACATTATGGGTGACGACGCTACCCGAAGCGATATACGCGCCGTCGCCGATAGTCACCGGTGCCACCAGCGACGAGTTCGAGCCGATAAAGGCGTTCGCTCCGATGGTGGTCTTGGATTTGTTCACGCCATCATAGTTGCAGGTGATGGTCCCGGCCCCGATGTTGGTCTTCGCCCCGATCTCGGCGTCGCCCAGATAGCTCAGGTGCCCGGCTTTCACGCCGTCATGGAGCACCGACTTCTTCACCTCGACGAAGTTGCCCAGGTGCACGTCCTTGCCCAGTTCCGCAGCACCGCGGATGCGCGCGAACGGCCCGATGCTCGAGCCCTCGCCGATCTTCACGTCCTCGATATCGCAGAACGCCCGGATCTCGACCCCGTCGGCAATCTTCACGCCCGGGCCGAACACCACGTTCGGGAAGATCGTCACGTCCCGCCCGATCTCGGTGTCGTACGAGAAATACACCGACGCCGGATCTTTCAGCGTCACCCCCGCGCGCATGAAATCGTCGCGCCGCAGTTCCTGAAACTGCGCCTCGGCCCGAGCGAGCTGCGCCCGGTCGTTGACGCCCATCACATCCACTTCCGGCGCGACCGCGTAGCTCACGTTGTAGCCGGCGGCATTGGCGAGCTCGACCAGATCGGTGAGGTAGTACTCCCCCGCAGCGTTGTTCGCATCGAGCTTGTCGATTAGCGAGCGAAACACTTCGGCGCGGAAGGTGAGAATGCAGGCATTGCAGAGCCCGATCTCGCGCTCCTCGGGCGTCGCGTCCTTGTGCTCGCGAATGGCAAGGAGGCGCTCGCCGTCAGTGATCAGCCGGCCATAAGTCAGCGTATCGGGTGGCTCGAAGCCGAGAATCGCCGCGTCCCACCCGGCGTCCAGCCGATCGAGCACTCCCCGGAAGTTCTCCGGGCGCAGCAGCGGGTGATCGCCATAGATGACGGCAATGTAGCCGCCAAAATCGGCGAACGCCGGGCGTGCCATGGCTGCGGCGTGACCGGTACCCTTGCGCTCGGTTTGCTCGAAGAACTGTACCGCAGGAGCGAAGACGTTGATCGCCTCCCGCACCGCGTCGTGTCCCGGCCCGGTCACCACCGCAACACGGCTCGAACCCGCTGTTATCGCGGCATTGACGACATGGCCGACGATAGAGAGGCCTCCCACCTGGTGCAGCACCTTCGGCACGGCCGAGCGCATGCGGGTGCCTTCGCCCGCAGCCAGGATGATCGACAGCAATTCAGTCATGAGGGGCCCTCTTCAGGGTCATCGTTTCCCCCGTGTTTATGGCAGCAAGTTGTTGGGAATCCGATAACACGGTTACGGAGTGGTAAAGTCACAAATGGCCCTGATTCGTGGGCTTTGGAGGGATATGACTTTTGGCCAAGGCAGCTGATCAGTTTCGTTCGGTGGACGTCACCCTGTGGGGCATCACGGCGCTCGGCATCTGGGCCGTGGCAATCCTTGGCGCAAATCTCTCCGGCCTGATCCCTGCTAGCGTCTACGGCGCGCTGCATGCCTCGCGCCTAGAGGGCTCGACCCTCAACCAGCTTCATAGCCAAGTCGCGACGCTCGAGGAAGAGACGTCGAAGATGAAGCGCGACAACACCCAATTGCTGCAGCGCTTCTCGATGAACGAGGAAGCCGCGGGCGCCGTGACCCAGCGCGTCGGTGCGCTGGAAATCAGCGTGCCCAAGCTGCTGGAGCGCGCCGCCGAAGCCAAGGCGCCCACTGCCGTCGACAACACCCCCACCGGCTCCATCACCGCCGGCAAGACCCTGACCTTCGAAACCGACGGTGGCTCCGTCTCCGTGCAGCAGCGTCCCCTCCTCCCCGGTTCGGACGAGGTGAAGCTGAAGGTCGTGCCGCTCGCCGGCACCATGCCGCAGCCCCTCATTCCCGACGGCACCGCTCCCGGCGTCGCGCTGGGTTTCCCCGTGCAGCCCGACACTGCCGAGGCGCAGTGGCAGGAGATGCTTGCGCAGGTCGGCACCATGCTGGTGGGCCTGTCGCCGGTGCTCGCGGACAAGGACGGCACCGACGGCAAGATCATCGTCGCCGGCCCGCTGGTCGACCGCGCCTCCGCCGTCGAACTCTGCGCCCGGCTCGATCGCGCGGGTGTGCCGTGCGAGCCCACCCCCTATGCCGGCCAGCCGGTTCCACTGCTCAACTGACGGCCATTCGCCGATAGCAATTGACAGCAGGGGCACAATGCCTATGTTCCGCGCCGATCCGCCCAGGTGGCAGGATCGTTGACATGTGCGGGATCATATCCCGCCCCGGGCGCCCGTAGCTCAGTGGTAGAGCATCCGACTTTTAATCGGATGGTCGATGGTTCGAATCCATCCGGGCGTACCAAAATCCTCCAATCAACTCAGTACTTTAGAGCCGTTATTAAGGAACTCTCCAGTCAGAGAGTTACTTTCTGTGCCAGATTTGTGCCAGTGTGTAGATCACGCCGCTCGGTCGAACGAGATGATCTGGGCGTGGAACTTCTGAGCCGGCAGCGACCGGGCGTCGTACCCTTCCGGGTTCCGCAGCGCAGCCTTGATGCGGGCCGTGCGGTCGGGTTGCGGGTGGGTACCTAGGCCAGGAGGTGGGAGTGGGGACCGAGGAAGCGGCGCCTGACCGCAGTACGGGTATGGTGCTGCAGGAAGCGAACAAATAAGGGTCGATGTCGGTTCCGGTCGAAGTGCCCCGAACAGGCAAGCTGCTATTCCCCCAGCCCGGGAGGCAGGGTGCCGCTACGAAACAGCTCGCGTGGTTCGTCGTAGGTGTCGGTTTCCTGGTCGATGTTGGCGGAGTAGGCCCAGACGCCTGAGCGTGTCGGCGACAATCGTTCGGCGGCGGCGATTGCTGCCTCGGGGCTTCTGGCGGGTTGCGGCAGGTCGGGCTCGAGCTTTCGCCCTTTCGAGCGGAAGCCCTGGACGAAGTACATGGTGGCCATCGGCGCTCCTCCTTGGGGCGGGCATATCACTCGGTTTACCGGCGCGTCCCACAAATTCGTTCGAGTAGCGAGCTAAACTGCCGATAGCTAAAGCTTTTACGTCCACCTCAAAAGTATCTGGTCTGGCCCGCGATAATTGCGATCCCGAATAAATTGGACAACGCGCCTGAAAAGGCGCAGAGCTATAAAGCTCCCTGCTGCCCGAGCTGATTGATATCGGTGTGCCGTGATTTCTCGGCACGCTGGGCAGACTTAGGACATCAAGTGCTTTTGAAGATTTATGCAACCGGCGCCCCACTCGGGGCGCGGGCTGGTGGTCCGTCTCTCGTCGGCGACGCGGACAACCCTGCGGCGCTGCCGCACCATCCTACAGGACAGCCCTGGCGCTACATCGCGACCGTTTCGAACGACGACGCCATGTTCGCCGGCCACTGCGATGGTGTTTCGACGGCATTGGCGAGCCGCGGCTTCTATGCGAGCCGCCGGGGCTTCGGCGTCGCTGCCGCTCACCCGCACCTCGCCGAGCGGGCATTCGCATCGGTCTGACCCCTACCCCCACCGTCGTTCCCAACCGCACCATCGGTGCAAGGAGCCTGCTATGGCCAAGAGCCAGAAACACAGCAATCGCGAAGCCAAGAAGCCCAAGCAGATCAAGGTGGCGGCGCCGGCCGCCACCGATGGACTGCTGGCCAAGGCCAATCTCTCCAGTTCCCCATCGAACAAGAAGCGCGCATAGCGGCGTCATCGACGCCCCGCCCATCGCCCCCACCACCCCAGGAGACTTGCCATGACCATGGAACTTTCATCGACGACGGTGGTGCGCAAACCCTGGGGCAAGACCGACCTGCGGCCGTGGAGCGAACTCGGTCACGATGGCGTCGCCGTAGGAGAGCTTTGGTTCCAGCGTGCTGACCGTAACGCGCCGGAACCGGAGCTGCTGTTGAAGCTCCTCTTCACCGATGAACCTCTTTCCATCCAGGTGCACCCGGACGATACGTTCGCCAAGTCCATCGGCCTGCCGCACGGCAAGACCGAGGCCTGGTACGTGCTCTCCGCCACCGCGGAGGGACGGGTCGCTCTCGGACTGAAGCGCGAGCTGACGGCGCCGCAGCTGCGCGCCGCCATCGCCGACGGCTCGATCCCCGAGCTGGTGCAATGGCAGGAGGTAAAGGCTGATGAGGCCTTGCTGGTCCCGGCGGGGACCATCCATGCCATTGGCGCGGGCCTCGTCATTGCCGAGATCCAGCAGCGCAGCGACGCGACATTCCGATTGTTCGACTACGGCCGGCAGCGTGAGCTGCATCTCGATGGCGGTGTCGGAGCATCTACCCCCGGACCGGCGACCGCGCAGCTCGCCCCGACCCGGTTGTCCGATGTGCGCAATGTAATGGCGCAGAGCCCCTACTTCGTTCTGGAGCGCATCGACCTCGCGCCCAACTCGCATTGGGAAGTCGATGCGATGAGCGAAACCTGGGTGCTGATCCTCGAGGGCGAGGCGGCATTCGACCTGATGCAGGTCGCCTCCGGCGAAGCAATGTTTCTCAAGGGGCACCGAGCGACGGTCCGCACCGGCGAGCGCGGTGCCAAGGGGCTGATGGCCTATGTCGCCAACAGCCCGATTGCCGCCCTGCTGCAGAGCCGTAACGGCATCCCGATGGAGGTGATGGCGGAGCGCTTTCCGGAGCTGGGCCTCGGCCGCTCCTCCAAGGGCGCGCCGACGCTGCCGTGGAGCGGGCAGTCATGAAGGCCATCCACCGCGTAGCATTCATCGGCAACTCACTGCCGCGTCGCTGCGGCATAGCCACCTTCACCACCGATCTGCAGCAAGCGGTCGCTGCCTCGCCGATCGGCATTGAGACGGCCATCGTCGCCATGACCGATAGCGGGCGGGACTACGTCTACCCTCCGGTCGTGAGCTTTGAGGTGCGGCAAGAGCATGAGGAAGACTACGTCCGCGCTGCCCAGATCATCAACGCGGGTGAGTATGATGCGGTCTCGCTCCAGCACGAATTCGGCATCTTCGGTGGCGAGGCGGGCGCACATATCCTCAAGCTGCTCGATCGGCTCACCGTTCCGGTAGTCACCACGCTTCACACAGTGCTGGCGTCGCCGAGCCCCTCACAGCGCCTGGTTATGGAACGAATCCTCGCGATCTCTGTCCGCATCGTCGTGATGGCCGAGAAAGGCCGCGAGTTGCTGATCGGCAGCTATGACGCGGCGCCTGAGAAGATCGGGGTGATCCCCCACGGCATTCCAGATTTCGCCTTCGTCGAACCCGACGGCGCCAAGGAGCGGCTCGGCTTTGCCGGCAAGACCGTGATCCTCACCTTTGGTCTGTTGTCGCCGAATAAGGGCATCGAGGTAATGATCGATGCTATGCCGGCGGTGCTGAAGAGCCGGCCCGATGCGGTCTACGTCGTGCTTGGCGCCACCCATCCCAACCTCGTTCGCGACCAGGGCGAGACCTATCGCGAGGGTCTCGTAGCGCGCGCAGCGGACCTCGGGATATCCAAGCACGTCGTGTTCCTCGACCAGTTCGTCGACCGGCCGACGCTGCTCGAATACATCTCGATGTGCGACGTCTACGTCACGCCGTATCTAAACCAGGCGCAGATGACGTCGGGTACGCTGGCCTACAGCTTCGGGCTCGGTAAGGCCGTGGTCTCGACGCCCTACTGGCATGCATTGGAATTGTTGGCGGACAATCGCGGCATACTGGTGCCGTTCGGTGACGCCGCGACAATGGGTGCCCAAATTGCCGACGTGCTCGGCAATGAGCCGCTACACCGCGCGATGCGAAACCGCGCCTATGCCGCCAGCCGTTCGATGACCTGGACGCAGACTGCCGAGCGCTACTTGGAGCTGTTCCAGGCGGTCGCCAAAAAGCGACAGGCGCCGCAACCGGCCCGCATCCACATCATGACGCCGCCGGGTGATGGCCGGCTCCTGCCGCCGATTTCGATCGGCCACCTGCAGGCGATGACCGACGACACCGGACTGTTCCAGCACGCCATCCACACCATTCCGGACCGCTCGCACGGCTATTGCGTCGACGACAATGCCCGCGGACTGCTGCTTGCCAATTCGCTGCACGGCTTCACTGCCGACCAGTTGCCCGAGGCCATGACTTCGGCCTATGCCGCCTTCGTTCAGCACGCCTTCAATCGCGACACCAAGCGCTTCCGCAACTTCATGGGCTTCGACCGCCGCTGGCTGGAGGAGCAGGGCTCCGAGGACAGCCACGGCCGCACGCTGTGGGCGCTCGGTGTCACCGCCCGCGATGATGTCAGCGCAACACGTAGGCATTGGGCCGCAGCCTTGTTCGCCGAAGCGCTGCCGCCGGTGGAGAGCTTCGGCTCGCCGCGGGCTTGGGCGTTCACCTTGCTCGGGCTCAATGCATATTGCGAGGTGCAGTCAGGCGACGACTTCGCCTCGCAGTTCCGCCTGCGGCTGGCCTATCGGCTCGTCGCTCTGCTGCGCCACGTCGAGACCCGCGACTGGGTGTGGTTCGAGGAAGGGCTCGCCTACGACAACGCCCGCATCTGCGAGGCGCTGATCGTCTGCGGCCGTTCGACCGGATTGCCCGGCTACGCGGAGGCTGGGCTGCGGACCCTCGATTGGCTGCTGCAGCGACAGACCTCCCCATCCGGGCTGTTCCGCCCGGTCGGCACCGAAGGTTTTGGAGACGTCCGGCAACCGCCCAAGGCCTTCGACCAGCAGCCGGTCGAAGCTGCAGCGACCATAGCCGCCTGCCTCGAAGCCTGGAAAACCACCGGCGACGATCGCTGGCGCGCTGCCGCCCGGCGCGCCTTCGCGTGGTTCCGCGGCAGCAACGACCTGGGCAAGCCCTTGGTCGATGTCGAGACCGGCAGCTGCAAGGACGGTCTCCATCCGGACCGTCCGAACGAGAACTGTGGCGGCGAGTCCGTCGTCTCGTACCTGCTCGGACTCGCTGACATGCGGCGTATCGAACGCGTCGACGTCTTGCAGCCGCTGCCGCTGCTGTACCGCCCCGCGAGACCACATCATCAACAGTTCAGAGGTCGCCTTGTCGCCAGTCACCTTCCTCAACCGGCAGGCACTTTACCTGCGACCTGATCCGGCTCGGGTGATCGTCCGGCCGTTCAAGCCAGCCACCGAGCCGAAAGACCTGAAGCCGCACGAAAAGACCCGCGCCAATCACATCGTCGATCGCGTCCTCTCGCTCGATGCCGAAAGTGCGTCGCAGCAGCTCAAGGATGTGCTGCACAATTTCGACGGACGGCACCGGAACCTGCTCGCCGGGTTCGATGCCCGCGCCATCGAAATGGAAGAGGCGTTTTCGGAACACCTGGTGTTCACCCCGGTTCAGCGCCAGCTGATCGGCGCTTATTTCCTCCACGAGTACTCGTTCGAGTCCTCGGCGCTGTTCAATCCGAGCATCGTTGCTCACCCCGATCAGAGCCTCGCCCCACCTGGTGGACTGCGCTTCATCCTGAGCCTACGGGCGGTGGGAGAGGGGCATGTGTCGTCGCTGACATTCCGGGCCGGCACGATCTCGAAGGATGGCAGCGTCGCCATCGATCCGACGGCTCGGCTGGCGAGCATGCCGCGCCTCAAGACGCCGATTCCGCCCTTTAGCGACGAGCCGGTGGAGTTCGCCTTCAACGCCGGCGAGGACATCAGCGAGCGGGTCATCTTTCCGATGACCTCGTTTCAGTCGAACGGCATCGAGGATGCACGCTTCGTCGGCTTCGAGGATGAGGGAACTAAGACCTACTACGCCACCTACACCGCCTATGACGGCCGCGGCATCCGCTCGGAACTGCTCGAGACACAGGACTTCGCCAGCTTCCGAATGCGCGCTCTCAAAGGCAGTGCTGCTGGCAACAAGGGCATGGCGCTGTTCCCTCGCAAGATCGGCGGTCGCTACGCCATGATCGGCCGGCAGGACAACGAGAACCTCTACCTGATCTATTCCGACGACCTGCTCACCTGGGAGGGTGGCATGCCGATCCTGAAGCCAGAATGGCCCTGGGAGTTCGTGCAGATCGGCAATTGCGGCTCGCCGATCGAACTCGACGAAGGCTGGCTGCTATTCACCCACGGCGTCGGCCCGGTCCGCCGCTACGCCATCGGCGCCGCACTGCTCGACAAGCACGACCCCACGAAGGTCCTCGCCCGCTCGCGCGAGCCGCTGGTCTATCCGGATCCATCGCAGCGCGAGGGCTACGTCCCCAACGTCGTCTATACCTGCGGCGCTATTCGTCACGGCGCCCGCATCATTCTGCCCTACGCTGTGTCGGACACCTTCTCGAACTTCGCAACCATCCGCGTCGATGCGCTGCTCGATGCGATGGAGCCAGCTTCGTCCACATAGTCAGCGAGGAGAGCGAACCATGTCATCCGACACCGCCACAACCGAATGGGTGACCTTCCGTCACCCATTCGCCCTTCCAGGCCTCGAGCAACCACACAATCCGGGGACGTTCGAAGTCCGTGTCAGGCAGAGCTCCTGGACGTTTCCTGGACCGCACATCTTCTGACAAGAACGATAATCCTGCCGAACACTGGCGGCGTGAAAGCACTGGAGGTCCGAGCGGATGACTTAGAGGGGGCCCTTAGGCTGGATCAGGAGCGCCTCCCAACGGATACTGGCTGATCGCATCGGCGAGCCATGCGCAAAAAGGATCACAGTCCGCTTTGGCGCGAAGCGGGCCCTAACGATGGCGACGCTGATACTTCGTTAGCGACGGCGATCGTGCTTGGTCGGCGCACGGTCAGCTGATCTTAGTTGGCGGTGCACCGCGCTACGAGGGCGTGCCACAAACCGTGCCACACGCATCGCTAAGCTCTGCGGGCGATCCGGGCGTACCACTTTTCGCGCAGTTTCAAGGCCAAGCGCCATGGAACTCGCTGCACACCCCATCGATTGATAGCCACGCGTCACAGATGCAGGGCTCGATCATGTCTCAGAGTTTCTTCCACAGCTTCTCCAACCTCGTTTCCCGAGGCGCCGGCAAGCCGGTGGCCTTCTCTCTTGCCTGCGGGCTCATCGTCCTGTGGGCGGCGAGCGGGCCGTTCTTCGGATTCTCGGAAACCTGGCAGCTGGTGATCAACACCGCGACCACCATTATCACCTTCCTCATGGTGTTTGTGGTGCAGCACACACAGAACCGCGACGGCGAGGCCGTGCAAGCAAAGCTCGACGACCTGATCCTCGCAGTACGCAAGGCGGACAACCGGCTGATCGGCGCCGAGGACCTGACCGGCCAAGAGTTACACAAGCTCAAGAAGATGATCGCCGACCGCGTCGAACGCGATCAAAGCACTCTCGAACAGATCGATCGGCACACCAAGGACGCCGACTAGGAATATCTACCGATCTGGCGCAACCAATGGCCTCGATCCGACTTTCTCCATGACCGTAAAGGTCAAGGAGACAACAAGAAAATGAACGGCATTATCTATCTGGTCGGCCTCGTGGTCGTGATCCTGGCGGTACTGTCCTTCTTCGGCCTTCGTTGAGGGACGCACCATGACCATTCCCTCGGTTACAGATGTCATCGTCACGGCGCCCCCAGCCGTCAATGTCGACAACAGTTCCTATGTCGACTGGCCGGCAATCATCGCCGGTATCGTGATTGCTTCGGCAATCTCGCTGGTGCTGCTCAGCTTCGGTTCGGCGATCGGGCTCAGCTTCGTCAACTTCCACGCCGGCCCCGATGTTGCACCGATCTGGATCGCGATCGCAGCGGCGCTCTGGCTACTCTGGGTCGAAGTGTCCAGCTTCATGGCCGGCGCCTATGTGACTGGACGGCTGCGCCGGCGTCACCATGATGCCAACGAAGACGAGGTCGACGTGCGTGATGGTGCGCATGGCCTGCTCGTCTGGGGTGGCGCGCTTGTCGTCGGCGGACTGATTGCCGTCGGTGGCATCACCGCGGCGGCGAATGCCGTCGGAGGCGCGGCGGCGACGTTGACCAACGCCGCGGCCACCGTTGCTGACGACGCCGGTAGCGTCATCGATCCCAACGCCTACTTCGTTGATACGCTGTTCCGGCCCTCGCCAACCGCCGCGCCCGCCGCACCTGCGACTGACACCACTGCGGTTCGTGGCGAAGCCGGACGGATCATCGCCCAGGGCGCCCTCGCCGGATCGGTGAGCGATCCCGACAAGGCCTACCTGGCCCAGGTGGTTGCGGCCAACACCGGCCTCACCGCTGAAGAAGCGACCACGCGTGTCAACGACGTAATGACTGCCGTCGACAAGGCCAAGGCTGACGCCGCGGCTGCCGCCGAGACCGCTCGCAAGACCGGCATCGTCGCCGCCTTCCTGACTGCCGCCTCGCTGCTGGTCAGCGCCGTCGGCGCGTTCTGGGCCGCGCAGCAAGGTGGCAATCACCGCGACAAGGGCACCGCGTTTCACTCGGTGTTCCGTCGGGTCTGACAGAGAGGAGAAGAACAATGCTGAGAGGACTTGGACTCTGGCTGCTGGGCGTTCCCATCTGGCTGATCATCATCATCGTACTGTTCATCCGCTGAGGATTGGCGCAGCATCGAATGGAGGCGGGCTACAGCCCGCCTCTTTCAGTGAGAGGGAAGGACGCAGAGCCATGAACACTGCCAACCTGCAGCTCGAAGGCCTCTACCTGGTCATCGCGGCAATGCACGAGACCATGATCAGCAAGGGGCTGGTGTCCCGCCAGGAAGTCGACGACGCCATGCGCGCGGCGGAACAGACCGCCATCAACGACAATCGCTCTGTGGAGAATCTCCGGCCGGCGGAGCGCGATGCCCTGGCGTTCCCCGCGCGGCTGCTGCGCATGGCCAATGCCACCGTCGCCGACGACGGCGCGCTATCGTTCTCGGCGCTCGCCCGCCGCGTCGGTTCGGTGAAGGTGCCCTACAACGACCAGCGCTAGCGGCCCGGATCAGGGCCGACCCAGATGCGTCGATGGGTGCCGTCGGTGGCGGGCGCGAACACCTCGGAGCGGCGGCCCTCGTCGCCATAGGTGATGGCGATCCGCCTCGCCTCGTTCTGGGCGTCATCCCGAGTATCGAATGGGCCATAGGACTTGCCCTCGCAGTCGACCCACCAGGAGTCCATGCTTTCGATGACGATGAACCAGCAGGTCTTCATATGTGCTCCCCGGCCGTGATAACGGCCACCATCGGTTGCAATTAGTCGCGACGCCCCCCGGCCATGCGCTGGGCTACGGACAGCGGGGCGAACAGCCGGGCTATGCGTGCCGCGCTGATCCCTTCATCGAGTTCGCCAAAGGCGGTGATCAGGCCGCGGTCCGGCCCGTCCTCGCGCCGCAGTTCCTGCATCGGCACCGCCACTTCGACCCGATGCCAGTTGCGCGCCGCATCAAGCGTGAAGGCCGCGCTGATCATGAAGCTGTCGTTGTCGGCCTCGTCCGGCCCGAAGCGGACCAGGAGGTGGCTGCAACGATCGGTGTTGCGGGCCACGAACAGGCTTTTCTCGCGCTCCAGCGCGCTGGAGATGTCGTCGTCCAGGACGGACGAACGGATGGTCAAGGCAGTCATCGGAATGCCCCCCGATTTGCTGCGGATACCAACAAACGCTAGGGAGCCAGTGTGGCCCGGGCAGGACGGCAATGGGGCAGAAACACGGTCGCTCAAATTGTCGCTATCGTGCAGCCCTTGGGCGTTTGCAGTGTTACTTCTAGCAGTGACGCCGCGTGTCAACCGGACACGATGGGCACGGGGAACATTGCGGTTTTTCCGGTTTCCCGCCTTGGCCGACGAAATGGCAGACGAGCCTCTGTTCCATCCGCGGCGTCACTTCGCAGTTCCAATTGTGGCACGAGCCGCCGTAACGCCATGTTTCAATATGGCTGATAAGCCGTGACGCATGCACGAACTCGAATCGCAAAGCCGTACCAATAGTCCCCTTCGCGTCCTGATCCTCGGGGCGAATTCCGGTATCGCCGAAGCCACCGCACGGATCTACGCCGCGGAGGGTGCGTCGCTACTGCTGGTCGGTCGCAGCGCCGATCGGCTGAAGGCTGTGGCGCAGTCCCTGCTGCCCATTGGCGCCAGCCGCTGCGAGACCGCTGTAGTGGATCTGGCCGCGTCCGATCAGGCCGCCGAACTGCCGCGCCTCGTTGCCAGTCTTGGCGGCGTCGACCACATCCACATCGCCTACGCCATCATGCCGACGCAGACCGAAGCGGCGAACGATCTCGCGGTGGCGGCAGCGATGATGACCACGAACTACACCTCCACCGCGCTCTGGTCGCTCGCCGCCGCCAACCTGCTCGAAGCGCAGGGCCATGGCTCGCTGGTGGTGCTTGGGTCGGTTGCCGGCGATCGCGGTCGGCGGAAGAACTTCATCTACGCCTCGACGAAGGCCGGCATCGCCACGTTGGTCGAAGGCATCGCGCATCGCTTCGAAGGCAAGGGTCCGCGCGCTGTCGTGGTGAAACCCGGCCCCACCGCCACGGCGATGACCGCCAACAGCCCGCCCGGGCGACGTTTGGTTCCGGCCGATGAGGTCGCCCGGCTGGTGCGACGCGCTGCCGACCACGGCGGCCCGGTGCAATATGCGCCGCGCCGGTGGCGGCTGATCATGCGTATCGTTCGCGATATGCCGTGGTGGCTGTTCCGGCGGATCGATCTCTAGGAACGAGAAAGGGGCCGTTTCCGGCCCCTCCCCCACTCGGATCTCAGTACCAATCGTCGTCGTCTTCGTCTTCCTCTTCCCAGATCGGGTAGAGCTTCTTGATCTTGTCGACGACGCCCGAGCAGCGGTTGACGCGGAACGAGTAGTACCACTCGTCGTAGGCGGCCTCGACGCGCACCCGGTTCTTGCTCAGGTGATCGACGATGTGCACGTCCTCAAAGCCGTAGTTGATGAGACCCTTGCGGATCTGCTTGTCGGTCAGGCACCAGTTGAAGAAGTCGTTCGGGCCGAAGTCCTTCTTCTTGTACTGTTGGAGCTGCTTCTGGTTTTCGCCGCCCTGCGGCTTCACGTCGAGCGAGAAGCCCTGGAGAGGAGCTGCCTGCACTGGAACCGCGCTCAGGGCGGTGCCGGCGAGGACGACGGCGAGGACCGCGGCGCGGCCGGTCTGCCGAAGGGTGTTGAGAACGGTCATTTCAGTAGTCCTTGGGTTCGATCAGTGCCGCATCTGCAGCGTTGAATTCACCCTAGCGCACTGATTTTGAACGCGTTTGGAACCGACCCTTCAGAAACCATTCAGCGCAGCGCCGCACTTATGCCGCGGTCACCACAATGGCGCCACGACGCGTCGCGACCACGGTGTGCTCGTACTGCACGCATGGCGCCGCCGGGCTCGCCACCAGCGTCCACTCATCGTCCTCGTCGCGCTGCTCGGCAAGCTTTCCGCCCAGCGACAGGAACGGCTCGACCGTGAACACCAGCCCCTCGGTGATCACCCGCCGGTCGGATTTGTCCGGCCAGGTGGCAATCTCACCGGGCTCGTCATGCAGGCTGTCGCCCACCCCGTGGCTCGCAAGATTCTCGATCAGCGTGTAGCGGTGCTTCTTGGCAAAGGCGCCGATGGCGAGACCAATGCCGTTCAGCGGTGCACCCGTCTTCACCGCGCGGATCCCCTCCCACATCGCCCGCTTGCCATCCCGGCACAGCGCCACTAGCCGCGGATCGGCCTCCGGCACGAGGTAAGACGCACCGGTATCGGCAAACACTCCATCGAGTTCCGCCGAAACGTCGATGTTCACCAGATCGCCCGCCCGGATCACCCGTCCGCCCGGAATGCCGTGCGCGATCTCTTCGTTCACCGAAATGCAGGTCGCACCCGGAAAATCATAGGTGATCTCCGGCGCCGAGCGTGCCCCGGCCGCATCGAGAATGCGCCGGCCGATGTCGTCCAGTTCCTGCGTCGTGATCCCCGGCGCCAGCGCTGCCGCCATCGC
This sequence comes from Devosia sp. P3_B2, assembly GCF_056402875.1. Lineage (NCBI taxonomy): Bacteria > Pseudomonadati > Pseudomonadota > Alphaproteobacteria > Hyphomicrobiales > Devosiaceae > Devosia > Devosia sp. P3_B2. The sequence continues at coordinate 320,368 of NZ_JBFUGO010000010.1, forward strand.
ATCGCGCGCCACGGCGCAAACCCGGCCGATAGCCTTCAGCTTTTCGAGGTCGGCCTCAGTCGTGATCGTCACGCGGTGTACTTCCCGGCTTCCGCCATTGCCTCGAGGTCGGCCATCAGGTCATTCCGCTCGCCCTCGAGGATCACCCCGACATGCCGCAGCCACATCCACATCGTGACGCGGTGCACGAGGGTGTAGATCCACAGGGCCGCTTCGGGATCGGGATGATCGATGGAGCCGTAGCCCGCCCGGATGTGCGGGGTCGAGCCCGGCGCATCGTGCTCCGAACAGAACAGCGCCTTGGCGAGGTCGCAGATCGGGTCGGAGGCCCGCGCATTGCCGAAATCGAGGAGGCCGGTGAGGTGCAGGCGGCCATCGATGCCGCGCTCGCCCAGCACGTTGTGCGGCTGGAAATCGTCGTGCGCGAACACCGCGCCCCGGCTTTCGGCGATGACATCCGCATGGGCGGCGAAGATCGCCTCGAGCCGCTGCGCCAGCGCCTCGCCACCGCCGTAGCGGCGGAACTGGCCGATGCCGTGGGCGAAGCGGCGCGCGAGATATTCGGTATTGGTCGACACCGGATCGTGGAGGCCGTCCGCATCGAAGGCGCCGTAGCCGGGCACCGGCACGGTGTGCAGCTGGCGCAGCATCTCACCCATCTGCCGGTAGAGGTCGCCGACGTCCGGCGCGTCCTTGAAGGTCATCACCTGCCTGCCAGGCAGGTAGTTGGCGATGGTGTAGCGGAACGGCATCCGGGTGCGGGTCTCGTCCGAGGCGAGGAAGCGAGTCATCGGCACATCGAGGTCGCGTAGCAACTGCGACGCATAAGTCTCTTTGCCGGTCGCGTACGGCAGCGCGTCGTTGAATACCTTGAGCACGACCGGCTGGCCGTCCACGCGGTCGATGCGGAACGAGCGTGCGCCGCCACCAAGGAGTTCGGTGATCGCCGCGGGAACACCAAGGCCGAAATCGGCAAACGTGGCCGCGAGCCGATCGGGATCGATCCCGACCGGCGCTGCTTTCTTCACCCCTTGCTCTTCCACCGCCTCGATCATTGCTTGAGCTTGAGGTACGCCTCGACCAGCCCCTTGGTGGAGCTGTCGTGGTTGGCCGCCGTCTCGGTGCCTTGCACCTTGGGCAGCAGCGCCTTCGCCAGTTGCTTGCCCAACTCCACGCCCCACTGGTCGTAGGAATTGACGCCCCAGATGGTGCCCTGCACGAACACCTTGTGCTCGTAGAGCGCGATCAGGCTGCCCAGCCGCTCGGGCGTCAGCTTGGGATACATCAGCGTGTTCGACGGCCGGTTGCCGGGGAACATCTTGTGCGGCGTCAGCGCCTTGATCCTGGCTTTGTCGAGGCCCTGCGCCGTCAGTTCCGCCACCACCTCGTCCTTGGTCTTGCCCAGCATCAGCGCCTCGGACTGCGCCAGCACATTGGCCACCAGCTTGTCGTGGTGCGGCGGCAGCTGCTCATGCGGCTGCGCGGCGATCAGGAAATCCACCGGGATCACGTCGGTGCCCTGGTGGATCAGCTGGTAGAACGCGTGCTGTCCATTGGTGCCCGGCTCGCCCCAGATGATCGGCCCGGTCGGATAGTCCACGGTTTTGCCCGCCAGCGTCACAGACTTGCCGTTCGATTCCATATCCTGCTGCTGCAGGTAAGCAGCGAAACGGCTGAGCCGCTGGTCGTACGGCAGCACGGCGTGGGTCGAGAACCCCCAGGCGTTGCGATACCAGATGCCGAGCAGGCCCATGATGACCGGCAGGTTCTTCTCGAGCTTGGTCTTGAGGAAGTGCTGGTCCATCTCGTAGGCGCCCCTGAGGAACGCCTCGAAATTCTCGTACCCGACGGCAATCGCCACAGGCACCCCGATCGCCGACCACACCGAGTAGCGCCCGCCAACCCAGTCCCAGAATCCGAAGATGCGATCCGACTTGATGCCGAAATCCGCGCAGGCCTTGAGGTTGGTCGAGAGCGCCGCGAAATGATCCGGCACCGCCGCCTCGCCCAGCGCACCGGCGATCCATGCCCGCGCCGTTGCGGCGTTGGTCATCGTCTCGTCGGTGGTGAAGGTTTTCGACGCCACGATGAACATCGTGCGCTTGGGGTCGAGCCGCTTCAGCGTGTCATGCATATGAGCGCCGTCGACGTTCGACACATAGTGCGCGCGCAGGTCCGCCCTTGTGTAGGGCTCCAGCGCCAGCGTCACCATCGCCGGCCCAAGGTCCGAGCCGCCAATGCCGATATTGACGATGTCAGTGAACGCCTCGCCGGTCGAGCCCTTGATCGAGCCATCCCGCACCGCGTCCGAAAACACCTTCATCGCCGCAAGCACGCCGCGCACGTCCGGCATCACGTCCTTGCCGTCGACCTTGACCGGCTTGTCGCCCATGTAGCGCAGCGCCATGTGCTCCACCGCCCGGTCTTCGGTGGTGTTGATGTGCTCGCCCTTCCACATCGCGTCACGCCGCTGCTCGACGCCGGCGGCGCGCGCCAGGTCGAACAGCGCGGCCATGGCCTTCTCGTCGATGCGGTTCTTCGAATAGTCGAGCAGCAGGTCGCCGGCCTTCACCGAGAAGGTCTTGAACCGGTTGGGGTCCGCCGCGAACAGCTCGCGCATGTTCGTGTCCGCAAGCCGCTTCCGCGACTTCATCAGCGGGTTGAGGAGGGACTTGCGGGGGGTGGCCATGACGCTGTTCTCCGGGAGATATCAGAGCGGCGGCAAGTCGCCGGCTGCCCATGTTGCTCGGGTTTGTGCCGCATAATCGGCGAAGCTTCCAGCCTCAATCGCCGTACGGGCACCTATGCAAAGCTGCTGGTAGTAGCTGAGGTTGATCTGGCTCAGGATCATTGCGCCCAGCATTTCCTCGGTGCGGATCAGGTGGTGCAGGTAGGCGCGGCTGAAACGGCGGCAATTCGGGTTCGGCGACGTCTCGTCGAGGGGACGCGGATCGTCCTTATGCCGGGCGTTCTTCAGGTTGATGACACCGAAGCGCGAGTAGGCATGCCCGTGCCGCCCGGCCCGCGTCGGGTGCACGCAGTCGAACATGTCGACGCCCCGCTCGATACCGCCGAGAATGTCATCAGGCTTGCCCACGCCCATCAGGTAGCGCGGCTTGTCCGCCGGCAGCTCCGGCGTGATCTCGGACAGCACCCGGAACATCGTCTCCTGCGGCTCGCCCACCGCGAGGCCGCCGATCGAGTAGCCGTTGAAGCCGATCGACTTCAGCCCCGCCGCCGACTTCGCCCTGAGTTCCGCGTCATCGCCACCCTGCACGATGCCGAACAGTGCGCGATGCGGCTGATGCCCGAACGCGTCCTTGCTCCGCTGCGCCCAGCGCAACGACAGCTCCATCGCCCGCAGCATTTCCTTGTGCTCGGACGGCAGCGGAATGCACTCGTCGAGCTGCATGATGATGTCGCTGTCGAGCAGCGTCTGGATCTCGATCGAGCGCTCCGGCGTCAGCTCGTACGCCGTGCCGTCGATATGCGAGCGGAAGGTGACACCCTTCTCGGTCAGCTTCCTCAGCTTTGCCAGCGACATCACCTGGAAGCCGCCGCTGTCCGTGAGGATCGGCCGTTGCCAGTCCATGAAGTCGTGCAAGCCGCCGAGCGCCGCGACGCGTTCGGCGCCGGGGCGGAGCATCAGGTGATAGGTATTGCCGAGCAGGATATCCGCGCCGGTTTCGCGCACCTGCTCGGGATACATTGCCTTGACGGTGCCGACGGTGCCCACGGGCATGAAGGCAGGCGTCTGGACGTCGCCGCGAGAGGTGTCGATCCGCCCACGGCGGGCCATGCCGTCAGTGGCTTGCAGGGTGAAGGAGAAGTCGGTCATGCGCGCCTATTAGCGGGCCGGCGCGCGCCTGTCACCCTGCCCGGCGATCAGATGCTGCCGATGATCTTGCGATAGTCGGCTTCGGCAAAGGCCTTGAGGGTCGTCGCCCGGATATTGCCGGCCATGCCCGTGCGCAGTACGAACGTGGCAGCGGCCTCGTCATTGGGGGCATCGAGGACGGTCACGAGGTCATAGGCGCCGAAGGTCATGTAAATGGTTTCAAGCGTACCGCCGACGGCCTTGGCGGCCTCCTTGGCGGCATCGTAGCGCTTGGTCGACTCCTTGACGGTCTTGGCACCCTGGTCGGTCCAGTTGAGTAGCAGAATGTATTTTGACATCTTTCGCTCCTCCCTGTTGACGGAGGGTTCCCCTCCGCAAGCTGAGGATATTCCCGTCACGCGCGGCAAGCAAATGCAGGGAAGTACTACGCGAACGACTGCGGGGCACTCGACGTTTGTCTCGCCGCGGATGCCATTGAGACCGACCTAGGCTGGATCGGCCCGGAACAGCAGGCTCGCATCTCCATACGAATAGAACCGATATCCGTTCCCGATGGCATGCGCATAAGCGGCATGCATCGTCTCGAACCCGGCAAAGGCGCTGACCAGCATGAACAGCGTCGAGCGCGGCAGGTGGAAGTTTGTCATCAGGATGTCGACCGCGTTGAAGCGATACCCTGGAGTGATGAAGATGTCCGTGTCGCCGACGAACGGCTGCAGCGTCCCGGTGGCCCGCGCCGCCGTCTCCAGCAGCCTGAGGCTGGTCGTCCCCACGGCCACCACTCGCCCGCCCTTGGCCTTGGCCGCAAGGATGCGCTCCACCACCGCCGCGGGGATATCGCCCCACTCGGCGTGCATCACGTGGTCCTTGGTGTCGTCGACCTTCACCGGCAGGAAGGTCCCTGCCCCGACATGCAGTGTCACCCGCTCGACGCTCACCCCGAGATCGGCCAGCTGCTGCAGCAGGCCCTCGGTGAAATGCAGCCCCGCCGTCGGCGCAGCCACGGCGCCGTCACGCGCGGCGTAGACCGTCTGGTAGTCCGTTTTGTCGCGCTCTTCGGTGTGGCGCTTGGCTTCGATGTACGGCGGCAACGGCATGGCGCCATGCGCCTTGATCGCTTCGTCCAGTTCCGCACCGCTGAGGTCAAACTCGAGCGTGATCTCGCCCGTCTCACCCTTGCCCGAGACGGTGGCGCCAATCGAGCCATTGTCGCCCAGCTCCAATCGGTCGAGCAGGTGCAGCTTCTTGGCCGGCCGTGCAAAGGCCCGCCAGGTATTGGCATCCACCCGCTTGTGCAGGTTGAAGCTGACATTGGCGCGAAGCTCGCCCCGGACACGAGTGCCGATCAGTTCGGCCGGCAGCACGCGGGTATCGTTGACCACCAGCACGTCGCCGGCGCGGAGCACCCGCAACAGATCGGTTACCCGACCATCCTCCAGCGGCTCGCCGGACCGCACGATCAGCATGCGCGCGGAATCCCGCGGTTCGGCGGGATGGAGCGCTATGCTCTCGGCGGGAAGTTCGAAATCGAAATCGTCGACGCGCATCAGGGGCCGGTGCAACTCACCGCCCAGGCGCCCTGCCCGGGAATGCGGAGTGTGCCCGCATAGATCGAGGCATCGGCCTCGGTGGCCTTGAACAGGCGCAGCTCGGCGATCTTGGTGGTGACACCCGGATCGACTGCGTCGACCAGCATCATCGTGTCGGTCTCGAACGCCTGGCCGACGCTCACCGGATCGCCGGGGCCATAGGCGGGGTCGGTCGCCCACACCTTCTCGCCGACCGTGATGGTCATGCCAGCGACAGAGAGCACGTCGGTGGTGCCGACGAGAATATCGAAACTGGCGCCGCCGTCGGGCGACGCGCAGTTCACCCACTCCGTCGCCAGCGACGGGGTGGCGAGGCCGCAAAGGCTCAGGGCAATTGCGGCCAGCCGGATCATTCGGCGATGTCTGCCGCGACCTTCACGGAAATCATCGAGTCCGGATCGCGCACCGGCTCGCCGCGCTTGATCTGGTCGACGTTTTCCATGCCTTCGATGACCTTGCCCCAGACCGTGTACTGGCGGTCGAGGAAGCGGGCGTCGTTGAACACGATGAAGAACTGCGAGTTGGCGCTGTCCGGGTTCTGCGAACGGGCCATCGATGCGACACCGCGCACGTGCGGCTCGGCGTTGAATTCCTGCTTCAGGTTCGGGTACTTCGACGAGCCCGTGCCGGTGCCAGTCGGATCGCCGGTCTGCGCCATGAAGCCATCGATCACGCGATGGAACACGATGCCATCGTAGAAGCCTTCGCGCGCCAGCTTCTTGATATGCGCAACGTGGTTCGGCGCCAGGTCCGGGCGCATGGCGATGACCACCTTGCCCTTGGTGGTTTCGATGACGAGGGTGTTCTCGGGATCAGCGTAAGCCATCAGATGGGCCTTCCTTACTTGTATTCGATTTTTGCGGAGATGATCTTGTCCGGGTCCTGGACCGGCTGGTCGCCGGCGCCCTTCTTGATCAGGTCGACGAACTCCATGCCCGAAACGACCTTGCCCCAGATGGTGTACTGGCCATCGAGGTGCGGCGCGTCGGCGAACATGATGAAAAACTGCGAGTTGGCGCTATCCGGGTCGCTGGAGCGCGCCGCCGCGACGATGCCGCGAGTGAAGTGCTCCGCGGTGGTGAATTCGGCCTTCAGGTCCGGCAGGTCGGAGCCGCCCATGCCGGTGCCGGTCGGGTCACCGCCCTGCGCCATGAAGCCGTCGATGACCCGGTGGAACACGATGCCGTTGTAGAAGCCCTTCTCTGTCAGCTCGATGACACGCGCCACGTGGTTGGGCGCCAGTTCGGGCAGCAGCTCGATATCGACCACACCGTCCTTGAGCTCGAGAATCCAGTGCGGCTTGCCGGACTGGGCGTGCGCAGGGGCAGCGATCGAAACGGTGAAAAAGGCGGCGACCGCGGCGAGAAGAATGCCGAGGATGATGCCGGCGCGCTTGATAGGATCGGACATTATTTGTTCAGTGCCTTCAAAACGATGGGCGGGACAAAGGCGCTGATGTCGCCTCCGAGCTCGGCGATCTGACGCACGAGCGTGGCCGAGATGTGGCGGACATGCGGGCTGGATGGCAGGAAGACCGTCTGCAGGTCAGGCGCCATCTGGGCATTCATGCCCACCATCTGCATCTCGAAATTGTAGTCGGTGGTATCGCGCAGGCCGCGGATGATCAGCTTGGCGCCGGCGGCGCGGGCGGCATTGACCATCAGGCCGGTGAAATCGACGTACTGGAATTCGGTCTCGGTGCGCTTGCCGATCGGCTCGAGCACCGCCTTGAGCAACGCAACGCGATCCTCATGGCTGAACAGCGGCTTCTTGGAATGGTGGGTCCCCACCGCGATCACCAGCGTATCGACCAGCTTGCAGGCACGCTCGATGACATCGAGGTGGCCGTTGGTCAGAGGATCGAAGGAGCCGGGATAAAAGCCGACTAGTCTGGCCATGGCGGAGCGCCCTCCCCGTTGTTGTTGGCCCGGGTTCTGTCACGGCTCGGCAATTCTGGCAAGCCGGGGCGCCCATCAGCGGCGCGGCTGCGATATACTGCCCCACTGCTCGACAGGAACCGGCGATGACCGAAATCACCTTCCATCCGCTGTCCGGCATCCCCGCCGCCGAGCTCGTCGGGTTACTCAACGATCCGGATGTGCGACGGCACATGCCGCTCGCCGGTGACCACTGGGACGAGCCCCGCGCCATAGACTGGGCGAAAGGCAAGGATGCGCAGTGGCAGAAGAACGGCTACGGGCCGTGGGCCATCCGCATCGACGGGGCCTTCGCCGGCTGGGGCGGCTTCCAGCGGGAAGGCGACGAGGCCGACCTCGGGCTGGTACTGCTACCTGGCCACTGGGGCCACGGAGCGACGATCTTCCGCGAAATGCTCCGGCGCGGTGCCGAGATGCCACTGGGCACCGTCACCATCCTCCTGCCGCCGAGCCGGGCGCGCATGAAGGGGCTAGCGCGGCTGGGCTTCCAGCCAGCCGGCGAAATCGAGTATGCGGGGCAGCGTTTCCTGAAGTTCCGCCTGGCCGGCTAGTCGGCCTGCGCCCTCTCAGGCGGCAGCGCCGCGGCACGAATCAACTCCAGCGACTGGCCGATGCGAGTGAGCGCCCGCGACATCGCCTCGTCGGCCTCCGACGCGTTGAGGGAGAGGCCTTCTAGGTAAGTGGCAAGCGGCAGTTCCATGGTCCGCTCGAGCATCCGGACAATGGCTTGCCGTGCGTTGTCGAGCGGCTGATGCACGCCGGCCGCGAAGTAGATCGCCAGATCGGCCGCCAGCGCCTCCATGGCTCTCGCGTAGGCCGTCTCGGTAGCCAGCAGCACGCACGATTCAGCGACGATCATTCCGCTCGCCCTCCGATCTGTCGCGTCAGTATTCAGAAGCTGTGCCGTCGTGCACTACCAAACGGAGGTTATTCGTTCACATTTTCCAAGATGCACCGGGTCTACGCCTGGTGCTGCAGCACCAGCCAGATGGCGGCGCCGATCAACACGATGCCGGCGACGCGGTTGACCAGCAGCACGCGGTCATCGCCAAGCGCGCCGCGTGCCCTGGCGGCGAGGTAGATGTAGGCACAGTCGGTGACCAGACCCGCGCCCATTTCGATCAGCCCGAGCACAATCACCTGCGGCCAGGCCGGGTGCGCCGGGTTGACGAACTGCGGCAGGAACGCCCCGAAGAAGATCAGCGCCTTGGGATTGCTCCACAAGACGAAGAAGCCGGACGCCGCCTGCTGCAGCGGCGAGCGCGCCGCTATTGGCGTGTCGGTGGCGATGCCATGCCGGCTGGTGATGTAGCCCCAGCCGATCCAGATCAGGTACGCCGCGCCCGCATACTTGATGATGTCAAACGCCGCCCCGACGATGCCGGTGACTGCCTGCAGCGCCAGCGCCACCACCAGCACCATGGTGAAGCGCCCGACCTGCACCCCCGCTTCCATCCACAGCCCTGCCGCCATGCCGCGGGCCAGCGAGGTGCTCACCAGCGCCGAAACCGTGACGCCGGGGACAATGACGACGACGAACGCCGCGACGATGAAGGAAAGGAGGATCGGTAGATCTGGCATGACGGCGGTGCCCTAGCACCGCCGCGCCGATTCAGACAGCCCCAGGCGGGATCAGCTGCGCTTCTGGAACGCCAGCCATACGCCGCCGAGCATCAGGATCACGCCGGAGACGCGGTTCATCATTCGCACGCGCGCCGTGGTCAGCAGCTGCCGGGCGCTACCGGCAATCACTGCGTAGACGCAGTCAGAGGCAGTGGCGACCGCCATCACGATCAGCCCCAGCACCATGATCTGCTCGAAGGCCGGGCGGCTCATGTCGATGAACTGCGGCAGGAACGCCCCGAGGAACAGCAGTGTCTTGGGGTTCGACCAGTTGATCAGCGCACCCTGCCAGACGTAGCGGCCAAGCGGCAGCTTCTCCCCCGGCGTGCCCATCTCGAGCTTGCCCGACGAAGTGAACATCCTGAACCCGATCCAGACGAGGTAAGCCGCGCCGGCGAACTTGATGATGGTGAACGCCTCCGACACCAGCGTCATCACGGCGTCCAGCCCGACCGCCACGATGAAAACCATAGTCAGCATGGCGATCTCGGTGCCCAGGATAGTGAGGAGCCCCGCCTTGGTCCCCCTCGCCAGCGAATTGGCCACCACGACCGTCACCGACGGGCCGGGCACGATCGCGAACAGCAGGCAAGCGGCTACATAGGGAAAAAGGATGGCGGGATCGATCATCTGAAACTCCGGATCACGAGACAGGCTGCCTGCAGCGAGCCAGCCACAACATTTGCCGCGCCGCAAGTCGGATCGGACGCTCCGGCGATGCGACTACATGGTCCGTCATTAATACGGATATATCAAGGAATACCCGTTGTTGTGACGGATTACGGCGTATGATGTCGATGAGCTCGGCCGCCAGCGCCTTGTCGAGATAGGTTTCGAAGGCCGCATCGAAATCGAGGTCCGGCACCGCCTCCCAATGCGCGAAGCTTCCCTCGATGGCGGAACGCAAACGGGCGGCCAAGGCCGCCCGTTGCTTGACTGTGGGAACCGCGCCGTCAGGCGGCGGCGTCATCGCCGGGCTCGCCGCCCTCGGTGTCGTCCTCGCTTTCAGGCTCGCTGATGCGTTCGACCGACACCACCTTCTCGCCGTCAGCGGTGTTGAACACCGTCACGCCCTGCGACGAGCGGCCGACGATGCGGATGCGGTTGTCCGGGCCGGCATCGACCGGCACGCGGATCACCTGGCCGCCATTGGTCACCAGCATGATCTGGTCGCCGTCTTCCACCGGGAAGGAGCCGACCAGCGGGCCGTTGCGCTTGTTCACCGCCATGGCGACGATGCCTTTGCCGCCGCGTCCGGTGATCCGGTACTCGTGGCTCGAGGTGCGCTTGCCGTAACCGTTTTCCGAGATGGTCAGGATGAACTGCTCGGCGGCAGACATTGCCGCATAGCGCTCCTGGCTCAGTTCGCCCGCCGGCACCGCATCCTCGGCGTCGTCGGACGTCTCTTCGGCTTCGCTTTCGCCGCGAACGGCTCGGCTCATCTTCAGGTAGGCAGCCCGCTCCGCCGACTCCGCGTCGAAGTGGTGGACGATCGCCATCGAGATGATGCGGTCGCCCTCGGCGAGGCTGATGCCGCGCACGCCGGTCGAATCGCGGCCCTTGAACACGCGGACCTCGTCGACCTGGAAGCGGATCGCCTGCCCCAGCGCGGTGGTCAGCAGCACGTCGTCATTTGCCGTGCAGGTGGCGACATCGACGATGCCATCCCCTTCATCGAGCTTCATGGCGATCTTGCCGTTCTTGTTGATCTCGACGAAGTCGGCGAGCGAGTTGCGCCGCACCGTGCCGCGGATCGTCGAGAACATCACATCGAGCTGCTGCCAGCTGCTCTCGTCCTCGGGCAGCGGCATGATCGAAGTGATGCGCTCGTTCTCGTCGAGCGGCAGCATGTTGATCAGCGCTCGGCCGCGCGCCTGCGGCTCGCCGATCGGCAGGCGCCACACCTTCATCTTGTAGACCTGGCCGGCCGACGAAAAGAACAGCACCGGAGTATGCGTATTGGCGATGAACAACCGCGAGACGAAATCCTCGTCGCGCGTTGCCATGCCGGAGCGACCCTTGCCGCCACGACGCTGCGCCCGGTAGGCCGTCAGCGGCACGCGCTTGATGTAACCGCCATGGGTGACGGTGACCACCATATCCTCGCGGGCGATCAGGTCCTCGTCCTCGAAGTCGCCGGCGGCGTCATCGATGACGGTGATGCGCGGGGTGTTGAACTGCTCCTTGATCTCGGTCAGCTCGGTGCGGACAATTTCCATCACCCGCTCGCGCGAACGCAGGATGCTCAGGTACTCGGCGATGTCCTTGCCGTGCCCGTTGAGTTCCTCGCCGATCTCGTCGCGACCGAGCGCGGTGAGGCGGGAGAGGGTCAGCGCCAGGATGGCCCGGGCCTGCTCGTCCGACAGCCGGAAGGTGCCGTCATCGCTGATCTTGTGGCGCGGGTCGTCGATCAGCGCGATCAGCGGGGCGACGTCCATCGCCGGCCAGTCACGCTCCATCAGCCGCTCACGCGCGACAGTGGCATCGGGCGAGGTGCGGATCAGGGCGATGACTTCGTCGATATTGGCGACCGCCACCGCAAGGCCGACAAGGATGTGGGCGCGGTCGCGCGCCTTGTTCAGCAGGAACCGGGTGCGGCGGGTGACCACCACTTCGCGGAATTCGATGAACGCCTGCAGCATCTGCTTGAGGTTCATCAGTTCCGGCTTGCCGCCGTTCAGCGCCACGAAATTGCAGCCGAACGAGCCCTGCAGCGGGGTGAACCGGTAGAGCTGGTTCAGCACCACGTCGGGCACGGCATCGCGCTTCAGCTCGATGACCACGCGCATGCCGTTGCGGTCGGATTCGTCGCGGATGTCCGAGATGCCCTCGATGCGCTTGTCGCGCACCAGTTCGGCCATCTTCTCGATCATCGTCGCCTTGTTCACCTGATACGGGATCTCGGTGATGATGAGCGCCTCGCGCTCCTTGCGCATTTCCTCGGTGTGGACCTTGCCGCGGATGAGGATCGAGCCCCTGCCCGTCTCATAGGCCTGGCGGATGCCGGAGCGGCCGAGAATGATGGCGCCGGTCGGAAAATCCGGGCCGGGCAGCACCGTCATCAGCTCCTCGGTGATCGCACCGGGGTTGTCCATAAGCATCAGGACGGCGTCGATCACCTCACCCAGGTTGTGGGTCGGGATGTTGGTCGCCATGCCGACGGCGATACCGCTGCCGCCGTTGACGAGAAGGTTCGGGAAGCGCGCCGGCAGCACCGTCGGCTCGCGCTCGGAGCTGTCGTAGTTGTCTTTGAAGTCGACCGTGTCCTTGTCGATGTCCTCGAGCAGGGAATTGGTCACCTTCTCCATGCGCACTTCGGTGTAGCGCATGGCCGCCGGCATATCGCCGTCGACTGAGCCGAAATTGCCCTGGCCGTCGATCAGCGTGACCCGGAGCGAGAACTCCTGCGCCATGCGCACCAACGAGAAGTACACCGCGTCGTTGGAGTGCGGGTGGTACTTACCGATCACGTCGCCGACCACGCGGGCCGATTTGCGATAGGGCCTGTTCCAGTCATAGCCCTGCTCGTTCATCGAATGCAGGATGCGCCGGTGCACGGGCTTCAGGCCGTCGCGCACGTCGGGAAGCGCCCGGCTCACGATCACGCTCATCGCGTAACTGAGGTAGGACTCCCGCATCTCGTCGCTGATCGAAATCGGAGCGATGTCGGAGGGCGGCGGCGGTGCGCCGTTCTGGTCGTCGGTCTTGTCTGCCACGGGGCCGTTTTCGAACTATGAAACCTGGGCGAAGCTGTAGGCGATTCCCGTGGCGAAGACCAACCGGCGCTGGCCGGCCGGCCTGGATGTCCACGATATTGGAAAAGAGCCGACGCTTCGAAGAAATCACAATGACGTGGGTTTGCGGCAACTTTGGGCCGAAATCGCCGGATCACGCCGCAATCGAGCTTGCACGCGCGGCTCAAACGGCTGGACGCGCCGCCACCAAGCCCTTAGTAATCCGCGCCTGACGCGGGGCGCACCGTCTAAGGGAAGATTCTATTGTCGAAGAATACTCTGCTGGGCCGGCTCTGGAACTGGGCCTTCGGGCATGACCGTTCCATCGGCTTCGGACTCGAAGCGCTTGGCCATCTTACGCTCAAGCAGCCCCGGATCGTCGCCGTCTTCGTGCTGCTGGTGACCATCTTCTGTGCGGTGAATGTGCCGCGGGCCAGCGTCGATGGCGACATGCTCCGCGTGTTCGCCCATTCGGGCGTCGAGTACGACAACTACGAGCATCTTGCGACGACTTTCGGCACGTTCGAGAACGACATCTACCTGCTCGTCAGTTCGCCCAATCTCACCAATCCTGAGACCCTCGAGAACATCCGCGCGCTGGCGCTCGACATCTCCACCAGCGAATACGTCACCGGCACCATGTCGGCGTTCACCCTGCGCAAGCCCGCCGCGGACGGCACGACGCTGCCGGCTGTGCCCGAAGGGATGACGGACCCCGCGCAGGTCAAGGCAGCTCTCACCGAGCTCTACGAAACCGACCCGATGATGCGCAATCTCATCAACCCGGACCTGTCCGGGGTGGTGATCATCGTGTTCCCGAACCCCGAGATGACCAAGGGTGGCGGCACCAAGGACATGATCGCGAGCCTTCGCGACGTGGTGAAGGACTACGAGAGCACCGACGTGCAGGTCGAACTGACCGGCCCGCCGATCTGGACCTCGGAAATGCTGAGCGCCGCGGTCGGCGACCAGATCAAGTTCACCGTCTACGGCTTCGCGCTGGGCTCGCTGATCGCGCTTATCGCGCTGCGCTCATTCTGGGGCGCCGTGCTGGTCGCTGCCACGCCGTTCATCGCCATCATGTGGGTGATGGGCATCATCATCTTCCTGTTCGGCTCGTTCTCCTTCCTCACCATCATCGTCACGACCATCGTATTGGTGATCGCCTTCGCGGAGAGCTTATTCTTCATCTTCAACTGGCTCGCCTATTGGCGAGAAGGCATGGATCCCTACAAGGCCGTCGACGAAACGGTGCGCGTCGTGGGCCCGGCCAGCGCGCTCACCATGCTGACGACTCTCGTGTCGTTCGCCTCGCTGTCGCTGACCGCGGGCCAGGGCATCCAGGAGTTCTCGCTGGCCGGCACGATCGCTTCGCTGACCAACTTCATCTGCCTGATGACGTTCCTGCCGCTGCTCCTGAAGCTCGCCATCCGGCTGAAGTTCAAGGCACCGAAGCCGAGCTTCGCCATCACCGCGCCGATCCCGCTGGCCTGGTTCCTCGCCACCAAGTTCGGCCGCCCGATCGCGGCGCTCGCCATCGTCGGAACCGGCCTGCTGCTGATCCCCTACTTCCTGATCCAGCCGCACTTCTCGTTCGAAGACTTCATGGCCAAGGGCTCTACGGCGCTGACCGCCGCCGAGCAGATCGACCAGGGCGTCGGCGGCGTGGCGCCGCTCTATGTCAGCGTCCCGCTCAAGGAGGGCGTCTCGGACGTCGGCGACGAAGACTTCAAGACCATCAAGCTCGTCCACGACATCGTCGAGAAGCACCTGGGCGCCAACAAGGTGATCTCGGCCGCGGCGTTCACGCACTATGCCGACTCCGGCTTCACCCGCGAGCAGATCTTCAACGCCGTGGGCGACCTGAAGCGTCGGTTCGTCAGTGACGACGGTATGCACGCGCTGGTCACCGGCTTCATGCCGACGATCATCGACTCCGAAGAACTGGTGAAGCTCAAGGAGGGCATCCAGGCCGACGTCAAGGCGGCGGGCATCGAGGGGGCCGAAGTCGGCGGCTTCCGGGTGATGACCACTTACGCCACCGACAACATCGTGCGTGGCCTGCAGCTCGACCTCACCATCTCGGTGATCGTCAACCTGTTCCTGATCGGCTGGGCCTTCCGTTCGCTCCGCGTGGCGGTGGCGACCGCCATCCCCAACCTGTTCCCGATTCTGGGCACCGAGGCCTACCTCTGGTGGTCGGGCGCCGGCCTGCAGCTCACCACCGTGCTGTCGCTCACCATCGCCTTCGGTATCGCGGTCGACGACACCACGCATTTCCTCTCGCACTATTTGCATGCGCGACGAGAAGAAGGCCGCTCGCACATGGACGCCATCCATCACACGATGGAGCGTATTGGCGGCGCCATCATCGCCGCTACACTGATCCTCTGCTCCGGCACGGCAATCGTCATGTTCTCCGAACTGCCGCAGGTCGCATTGTTCGGTACTCTTTTTGTGATAACTCTCGGCTTTGCAGTCATTGGAGATGTGTTCATCCTGCCTGCACTGCTGGTCGCCGGGGGGCGATTCTTTCATCCGCTTGGAGGCGTTAGGAAATGAAGTTGTTCGGACCCCTGCTGCGAATCATCGCGCTCGCCGGTCTGCTGGTCGCAACCCCGATGGCTGTGGCGCCGGCTCTGGCCGCGCCGGCCGACGTGTCGCTGCTGAAGTCCTTCGTCGGCAGCTGGAAGGGTCGCGGCACCCTGATCGGCGCCGAGAGCGAGTCGGTGGTCTGCCGCCTGTCGCTCAGCGAGGGCAATTCCGACAAGGTGAACTACTCGGGCCGCTGCTCGCTGGCTGGAACCGCGCTGTCGGTCAACGGCACGCTGGCCTTCAACGACCAGGCCCGCCGCTATGAGGCCGCGATGACCTCCAACGTCACCTTCTCCGGCCTCGCGGTCGGCAAGAAGCAGGGCGATGGCGTCCTCTTCAACCTCAAGGAGCGGAACAAGGACGAGGAAGGCAACGACCTCACCGTCACCGCGGCGATCGCGCTGAAGGGCAGCGGCAAGAGCATCCTGGTCGAGTTCCAGGTGGTGTTCAACGCCACCGGCGATATGCTGAAAGCCTCGGTGCCGTTCACCAAGTAGGCCTCGCCAGGGCCCGATTGCTACGCGTTTTGACGGACGGCCATTGGCCGTCCGTTTGCGTTTTGGTGAACGGATGAGGGACGATGCTAAGTTCCCGCTTCTGCCGATGTTAACGAGAGCATGCGACACAGTCCGGGACAGAATCCGTTCCGGAAGCCTCGCCTCATGGTCCGTCCGGCCCCGAAATCGCTGACTCTGCGCGCGGCGCTCTACGTGCTCGCCATCTGCGCGGCGATCGTCGCGCTCGAGGGCTGGCGCGAGTGGGTTGCCTATAATGCAGCGCTGCAGAAGGCCGAGCTCGAGACGCGCAATCTCGCCCGCTCGATGCGCCAGCATGCCGAGGACACCTACGAGATCGCCGACCAGGCGGTGTCCCTGGTGACCTTCGAGATCGAGACCGCCGGCACCGACCCAGAGGGGGTGAAGGAGACCGAGGCCTTCATGCTGCGCACCATGGAGAGCGCGCAGAGGCTGCGCGGCATCTATGTCTACGATGCCGACGGCAACTGGATCGTCACCACCTCGGCCAACATGCCGCCGGGCGACAACCAGAGCACCTACAGCTATTTCCGCGACCACATGAACTCGCCGAGCGACGCACCGTCCTTCGGCGCGCCGATCCACACTGGCGACAACGCGCTGATCACCACCGTCAGTCGTCGCTTCGACAAACCGGATGGCAGCTTTGGCGGCGTGGTCGTCGCCGCCATCGATTCCCGCTATTTCGCGGACGTCTATGACGGCATCGATGTCGGCGCCATGGGCACCATCAGCCTCTATGACAATGACGGCCTGCTGCTCAGCCGCAAGCCCTACCGCCCCGAACTGATCGGCGCGGACCTCGGCGAAGGCGACCTGTTCGATGCACGCCGACCCGCCAATGCCTCCGGCGCCTATCACTACGACTCCGCCATCGACGGCCACCGCCGGATCGGCGGCTACGATCGCGGCTCGCGCTATCCGGTGGTCGCGGTGGTCGCGGTTTCGCACGCCGAAGCTTTGGCCGGCTGGTGGACCGGCGCCCTGCAGCGCAGCGCCATCACCCTCGGTATGGTGCTCGTCGCCGCGTTGCTAGGCCTCCGCCTCACTGACCAGATCCGCCGCCGGCAGAGCAGCGAGACGGTGTTGGAGCAGAAGGAAGCGGAATTCCGCCTGCTCGCCGAAAGCGCCAGCGACCTGGTGGAGCGCTTCGACAGCGATGGCACGCGCACCTACATCTCCCCTGCCCTCGAGCGGCTGACCGGCTACCGGCCGGCGGAGATGCTGGGCAAGAACGCCTTCGAGGTGGTGAACCCTCTCGACCGGCCCGCGGTGGAGGCCGCTGCCGAACGGTTGCGCAAAGGGCTCTCCGAACAGGAGACCGTGGCCTTCCGGGTGCAGCACCGGGATGGCCGCGAGATCTGGCTGGAGACCTCGTTGCGGATCGCAGCCGAACGCTCCGAGCGCGTATCGGTGGTCGGTGTCACCCGCGATATCAGCGAACGCAAGCGCCTCGAGCTGAAGCTCGAAAGCCTCGCTATGCGCGACGGTCTCACCGGCATTGCCAACCGGCGCGCCTTCGATACGGCGCTTACCCGTGAAGTGGCCCGCGCCAGCCGCCTCGCTTCACCGCTGTCTCTGCTGATGATCGATGCCGACCGGTTCAAGCGCTTCAACGACGACCACGGCCACCTCGCGGGCGACGCCTGCCTGAAGGCCATTGCCGCGGTGGTCGCCATGGCCGCCCGACGCCCCAGCGATCTGGCGGCCCGCTATGGTGGCGAGGAGTTGGCGCTTCTTCTCCCCGACACCGACGCCGACGCCGCGCGCACCATCGCCACCGAGCTCTGCCGGCAGGTGCAGTCGCTGGCCATCCCGCACGAGCGCAACCTGCCCTGGCGCGTCGCCACCATCAGCATCGGCGTCGCCACGATCGACTCGCGCGACGAGGACGCGGTCCATGACGGCTCCTGGCTGATCAGCACCGCCGACCTCGCCCTCTACGACGCCAAATCCCAGGGCCGCAACCAGAGCGTCGCCGCGCCGAGACGGGTGAGATCACGGCTGGCCGGCTAAGCGTCGTCGATCCGGCACCATCGCTTGTTATGCTGTCGACTGGTTGGAGGCAGCTGATGAACGATCGTCCCGGGGCATCATTCGAGGAACGCGAGGTCGTCGACCTACCCCTATCGCCCGCCCTACCCTGAAGCGGTGTTCGAGAAGCTGCACCAGCTGGCGCCTCGGCATGACGCGATGCTGGATATCGGCTGCAGTCCGGGCAAGGTGTCCCGCCCACTGACCCGGTGCCGATGTGGTTGCCGTCCACCCCTCGCGGCACATGATCGCACTCGGACATACCCTCCCCGGCGGCCGGGTGCCGAACCTTCACTGGGTGCGAGGCCTCGCCGAAGAAGCGCCGCTCGACGGCCGGCGCTTCGACCTCACCGTTGCCGCCGCCAGCATCCACTGGATGGATCACGACCGGCTGTTCCCCAGGCTCCTGCTGCACGCGGCTCCTGGAGCGTCGAGGATTTCATCAAGTGCCAGCACTCGCGCGACACCTGGGCCTACTCGAAGCTCGGCGATCGGACTGCAGCGTTCGACGCCGAACTCGCTGAGCTTCTCGCTCCCTACGCCGCAGCGGGCCAGCTGACCTACACGGTCAGGACCCTGGTGATCTGGGGCAGCATCGTGCCGAGATAGTCCTGGAGCTTCCCACAAAACGAAACGGGCCGCCTGGGCGCCCCGTTTCAACCTCACGTCCGATGCTACGCCTGTAGTCCGGCGCCGCCTCAGAACGGAATATCGTCGTCCATGCCGCCGGACTCAAACGCCGGAGCCGAGCTCGGGCGGCGCTCCTGGCGGGCCGGCGGGCCACCGAACGACGAGGACTCGCGCGGGCTGGAGAAGCCGCCGGCGCTGTCGCCACCGCCTTCACCGCGGCCATCGAGCATGGTTAGGGTCGAGTTGAAGCCCTGCAGCACGATTTCGGTCGAGTACTTGTCCTGGCCGGATTGGTCCTGCCACTTGCGGGTCTGCAACTGGCCCTCGATGTACACCTTGGCGCCCTTCTTCAGGTACTGCTCGGCGACACGCACCAGGCCTTCCGAGAAGATCACCACGCGGTGCCACTCGGTGCGCTCCTTGCGCTCGCCGGAATTCTTGTCGCGCCACTGTTCGGAGGTCGCGACGCTCAGGTTCACCACCTTGCCGCCCGACGGCAGGTTCCGCACTTCCGGGTCGTTGCCGAGGTTACCGACGAGGATGACCTTGTTCACGCTGCCAGCCATGGCACTTTCCTTTCAACTTTCCCGGATACGCGCCCGGGAGAAACTCCGGCGCGTATCCTACCGCTATCGTCCGGACGGCGCGCGCGACATTCGCCGCTCGCCCACAGTTTCGTCCGTTCTCTTTATGTTCTACTCGTCAGCCGGTTTGTCAAGCGTGCGGCGAACAGATTCCATTAGCAGCGGTCTTGACCGACTCTGGTTTGTTCCGCTTATGTTCACATCACGTTTGAGCGGGATGTCGAACGGTCGTGGTGACAGGAACCGTTGCGGCGTGGTTAAGTTGCAAGTCGGGCGCCGGATACCCAGATGTGCGGCCTAGCCCCTCTTTTTTGAAACCCTGACACGATTTGGCACAAAGCGGCACTATGTTCGCTCGCCCTCGTCAAGTGGAAGTCTTTGATGGCCGATAGACCTAATCCGAACCGCGATCTCGTCATCAGGGGCGCCAAGGAGCACAACCTCAAGAACATCGACTTGAGGCTGCCCCGCGATAGCCTCATCGTGATGACTGGGCTCTCGGGCTCAGGTAAGTCGTCGCTCGCCTTCGACACGATCTATGCCGAGGGCCAGCGCCGCTACGTGGAGTCGCTCTCCGCTTACGCCCGCCAGTTCCTCGAGATGATGCAGAAGCCGGATGTCGAGCAGATCGACGGCCTGTCGCCGGCCATCTCGATCGAGCAGAAGACGACCAGCAGAAATCCACGGTCTACCGTTGGAACTGTCACGGAGATCTACGACTATCTGCGCCTGCTCTTTGCGCGCGTTGGCATCCCCTACTCGCCGGTCACCGGCCTCCCTATCCAGAGCCAGACCGTCAGCCAGATGGTCGATATCGTCATGGCGCAGCCGCCGGAAACGCGGCTTTACCTGCTGGCGCCGATCGCCCGTGGTCGCAAGGGCGAGTACAAGCGCGAGCTCAACGATCTGATGCGCAAGGGTTTTCAGCGCGTGAAGATCGACGGCGAGTTCCACGACATCGAGGACGCGCCCAACCTCGACAAGAAGATCAAGCATGACGTGGAAGTCGTTGTAGACAGACTCGTTGTCGGCCCCGACATCGCTACCCGCCTCGCTGAAAGCTTCGAGACCGCCCTGAAGCTCGCCGACGGTATCGCCTTCGCCGAGTTCGCCGACGAACTTGACGAGAACGGCACCCCGAAGCGGCTGATCTTCTCGGAAAAGTTCGCCGATCCGATCTCGGGCTTCACCATTCCCGAGATCGAGCCGCGGCTGTTCTCGTTCAACAATCCGTTCGGCGCCTGCCCGGTCTGCGACGGTCTGGGCACCGAGCAGAAGATCGACCCGAACATGATCGTCCCCGATGTCAGCCTTTCGCTGCGCGACGGGGCCATCCTGCCATGGTCTAAGACATCAGCGCCCTATTACCTGCAGACGCTGCAGGCCGTGGCCAAGCACTATGGCGCCTCGACCGGCACCGCGTGGGAAGAGCTGCCCTTCGAAGTGCAGCACGCGATCCTCTTCGGCACCGGCTCGACGCCGATCAACTTCGTCTATGACGACGGCCTCCGCACCTACAAGAGCACGAAGCCCTTCGAGGGCGTGATCGGCAACCTGGAGCGGCGCTACAAGGAGACCGAGAGCGCTGGCATGCGCGAGGAGATTGAGCGCTACATGTCGCAGGCGCCTTGCCTCGCCTGCAACGGCTACCGCATGAAGCCCGAAGCGCTGGCCGTGAAGATCGACGGCCTCCACATCGGACAGGTCAGCGAGAAGTCGATCAAGGCGGCCGCCGAGTGGTTCACTGAACTGCCGAGCCGCCTCACCGAGCAGCAGAACCAGATCGGCGAGCGCATCTTCAAGGAGATCCGCGAGCGCCTGGGCTTCCTCAACGCCGTCGGCCTTGACTACCTGACGCTGGCCCGCAACTCCGGCTCGCTGTCGGGTGGTGAAAGCCAGCGCATCCGCCTCGCCAGCCAGATCGGCTCCGGCCTCACCGGCGTGCTCTACGTGCTCGACGAGCCCTCGATTGGCCTGCATCAGCGCGACAATGCCCGCCTGCTCGAAACGCTGCAGCGGCTGCGCGACATCGGCAACACGGTGATCGTCGTCGAGCATGACGAGGACGCCATCCTCACCGCCGACTACGTGGTCGATATCGGCCCCGGTGCCGGCGTCCATGGTGGGCACATCGTCGCCGAAGGCACGCCGCAGCAGGTGATCAGCAACCCCAAGAGCATCACCGGCCAGTACCTCTCGGGCGCGATGATGATCCCGATGCCGGTCGAGCGCCGGAAGCAATCGAAGACCAAGAAGCTCCACATCGACGGCGCCACGGGCAACAATTTGAAGAACGTCTCGGTCGACGTGCCCCTGGGCAACTTCGTCGCCATCACGGGCGTCTCCGGCGGCGGCAAGTCGACGCTGATGATCGACACCATGTACCAGGCCATCGCCCGCCGGCTGAACGGCGCGCGCGTCAACCCGGCGCCGCACAACCATCTCACCGGGCTCGAGCACCTCGACAAGGTCATCGACATCGACCAGTCGCCGATCGGTCGTACCCCGCGCTCCAATCCCGCGACCTATACCGGCGCCTTCACTCCGATGCGCGAGTGGTTCGCCGGCCTGCCGGAGAGCAAGGCGCGCGGCTATGGCCCGGGCCGGTTCTCGTTCAACGTGAAAGGCGGCCGCTGCGAGAAGTGCGAGGGCGACGGCGTCATCAAGATCGAGATGCACTTCCTGCCCGACGTCTACGTCACCTGCGAAGTCTGCAAGGGCCACCGCTACAACCGCGAGACGCTCGAAGTGCAGTTCAAGGGCAAGTCGATCGCCGACGTGCTCGACATGACCATCGATGAAGCGGTGGACTTCTTCGCCGCCGTGCCGTCGATCCGCGAGAAGTTCGCGACGCTGCAGCGCGTTGGGCTGGGCTACGTCAAGGTGGGCCAGCCGGCAACGACCCTCTCAGGCGGCGAGGCGCAGCGCGTCAAGCTCTCGAAGGAACTGTCGCGACGCGCCACCGGGCGCACGCTCTACATGCTGGACGAACCGACCACCGGCCTCCACTTCCACGATATCGCCAAGTTGCTCGAAGTGCTGCACGAACTCGTCGACACCGGCAACACCGTGGTAGTGATCGAGCACAATCTCGAGGTCATCAAGACCGCCGACTGGGTCATCGACATGGGGCCCGAGGGCGGCGACGGCGGCGGCCAGGTGGTCGGCGTCGGCACCCCCGAGGATATTGCCGCGAACAAGCACTCGCACACTGGCCGCTTCCTCAAGGAAGTCATGGAGCGCCGCCCGCAGCGCACTGCAGCGGAATAGCGTTCAGCTAGCGGTCGTGTGCCGTTCATCTCAGTGGCAAACCAGCGGCGCGCTATGGCAGCGCCGCTGTCGTTTGTTGCCGCCGTTGGCGGCTGCGATCATGACAGTAGAATGAATTTGCCATGCGCCTTGCGCATGCCGGCACTGAAAACTCACCGCATGTGCCTTCGCGCAAATCGGCTCATGCTACTTTCGTGGTGATCCGAAAAGGAGAACGCCATGTTTGTTCGAGCCGTCTGGCGCATGAAGCGGCTGGTCGACATCAAGCAGACGCTGCGGGAGATGGATGTCCCTACGATCCGTGACGCCCTAGGGCTTTCGGGCGCCGACTTCCAGAAAATGACCCGCGGGCTGTTCGACCGCTGAGCTTCATTCGTCGCTAACCATTCGAGAATGGCCGCCGTGTGCCCGGCGGCCATTTTCTTGCCCTGGCGCGGCCGCGAACCTGAATCGCAAATGAACGTGAGCGGTTAATGCCATGCGCTGCTCGCATAGCTGTACTCGAACATCTCCATCTGCTCGTTCCCCGTGAACGGGACTATCTATGTCCTCGTAAACGAAAGGAGACTTCCAAATGGGTATTCGCACCACGCTGAAGAAGTGGGCCGCTTATCAGCAGACCGTCCGTGAGCTCAACGCTCTCGACACCCGTCAGCTGAGCGATCTCGGCATCACTCGCACCGACATCCAGCGTATCGCCCGCGACCATGCGCGCACCATCTAACGGTTCGCTTTCTGGTTCGTGTTCGACGCCGGCATCCTAGAACGCTCGCTTCCTGATAGAAGCGGGCGTTCAGCCTTTCTGGGGCTCCGTTCGCGCTAGAACGCCAGCCGCCCCACCAGTTCCTCATATGACACGTTGATCGCCTTGCGGAACGCCGCGCGCTCGTTGAGCCGGGCGTGCCACGCTTCGACATGCGGCAGCGACGGCCGCTCGATCGCCATGGTCGACCAGCGGAACATCGCCGCACCGGCGACGATATCGGCATAGGTGAGATCCTCGCCCCCGAGATACGGCACCTGGCTCAGCCGCGCCTCCAGCATGGCAAAGCACTTCACCGAAGCCGCAAGCGCCTTGTCGATCGCTGCTGCATCCTGCTGTGCCACAGGCGTCCTGACCTTTAGCCAGAACAGTGAGATCCAGGCCGGCTGGAATGTAGTGGCCGTCCAGTCCGCCCACTGGTCCACCACAGCCCGATCACGCGCTTCCATCGGGAACAGCAACCCGCTGCCATACTCAGCGCTCAGATAGCGGACAATGGCGTGGCTCTCCCAGACCGTCAGGTCGCCATCACGCAGCGTCGGCACCAGCCCGTTGGGGTTCATCGCCAGATATTCCGGCGTGTCGTTGCCCTTGAAGCTGCCCCCGAGCGGGACATGCGTGTAGGACAGTTCGAGCTCCTCCAACGCCCACACCACCTTCTGCACGTTGCCCGAACTCAGGCGTCCCCAAAGCGTGATGGTCATGGCGTCTCCAGAAAGCTGCGTGGTCCTGCCTCGCTAGCTATCCGGCGTCCAATCACAAAACAAGAGCAGCGCGACCGAGCCGCTCATGGGCATTCGCAGGCCTGCGCCTCGCAGCCTCAGTTCGCCGCCGGGGGCTTCATTGCACCCATCTGAGTCATCATCTGCAGCAACTGTTCGACGTGCCAGACTTCGGCGAGCTTGCCGTCACGGACAAGCCAGACGTCGATCGCCTTGAAGTCCACCGGCTTGTTGGTGGCGGGCATCTCCATCATCGCCCCGTCATTGGTGCCCTTGGCCGTGGAGACCACGGTCACGTAGTCACCGCTCACCAGCACCAGCTCGTTCTCGATCTTCATGTCGGAGAAGGCGGTGGCAAAGCCCTGAAGCTCCTTCGTCAGCCCCTCGACGCCCGCCGCCATGTCGGGTCCGGCGGTGTGATCGACGACATCAGCGGCGATGAATTCCGGAAAGGCAGCGAAATTCCGGGCATTGAACTCGGTGTAGAACCGCCGGGCGAGTGCCTCGTTGGCAGCATCATCCGCAAACACCGGCCAGACAGTCAGGGCAATCGCCCCGAGGGCGACAAAACCAACGAACATTCTATTCATGTGGGCCTCCCTACGCTTGGTGCACACTGCCCGGGACCGGACCGTGACAGGTGGGAAACGCGTCGCCGAGGGGGCGACCCGGCCAATCCAATTTTTAGCACCCGGGCGCGCGGCCGGTAACACACGTCCCCGTGTCGTCCGAGGGCTGTGCTGAAAGTTGCGCAGGCCGGCCCCGCTTGCTATCTGGCGCCCATGTCAAAACACGATGAACCCATTCATGTGATCGGCGGCGGTCTCGCCGGCTCAGAAGCCGCCTGGCAAGCAGCCGAGGCCGGCGCCAAGGTCGTGCTGCACGAGATGCGCCCGGTCCAGAAGACCGATGCACACCAGACCGAAGGCTTTGCCGAGTTGGTCTGCTCCAACAGCTTCCGCTCCGACGATCACCAGCACAACGCTGTCGGCCTGCTGCATGAAGAGATGCGGCGGTGCGGCTCGATCATCATGCGGGCCGCCGATGCGCACAAGCTGCCTGCGGGTGGAGCGCTTGCGGTCGATCGCGACGCATTCTCGGATGCGGTGACTGTCGCGATCCACAATCACCCCAACATCAGCATCGAGCGCGGAGAGATCGCCGGGCTACCTCCGGAAGAGTGGCAGAACGTGGTGGTGGCGACCGGGCCGCTGACCTCCCCTGCCCTTGCCTCCGCCATTCAGGCGCTGACCGGCGAGGATTCTCTGGCCTTCTTCGACGCCATCGCGCCCATCGTCCATGGCGACTCGATCGATCGCGACATCGTCTGGGCGCAGTCGCGCTACGACAAGGTCGGTCCGATGGGGAACGGGCAGGATTATCTCAACTGCCCGATGGACGAGAAGCAGTACAACGCCTTCGTCGACGCACTGGTCACCGCGCCGCTGCATGAGTTCAAGGACTGGGAGAAGGTGCCGTACTTCGACGGCTGCCTGCCGATCGAAGTCATGGCCGAGCGCGGCCGCGACACGCTGCGCTGGGGCCCGATGAAGCCGGTCGGCCTCACCAACCCGCGCAACCCAACGGTCAAGGCGCACGCCATCGTACAGCTCCGCCAGGACAACGCGCTGGGGACGCTGTGGAACATGGTCGGGTTCCAGACCAAGATGCGCTACGGCATCCAGGCCGAGATTTTCCGCATGATCCCGGGGCTTGAGAACGCCCAGTTCGCGCGGCTCGGCGGTCTCCATCGCAACACCTTCCTCAACTCCCCCAAGGTGCTGGGACCGGACCTGAAGCTGAAGGCCATGCCGCGCCTGCGATTTGCCGGCCAGGTGACCGGCGTCGAGGGTTATGTCGAAAGCGCCGCTGTGGGCCTGATGGCGGGCCGCATGGCCGCCGCCGACGCGCGCGGCGAGCAACTGGCGATGCCGCCGGAGACGACGGCGATGGGCGCGCTGATCAACCACATCACCGGCGGTCACCTCGAGGCGGAAGCCTATTCCGGTGCCCGCAGCTTCCAGCCGATGAACGTCAATTTCGGCCTGTTCCCGCCCGTATCGATCAGCAAGCCCGAGGGCCATGTCGGCCGCTGGAAATCGACCGAGAAGACGATCGCGAAGCGCGAGGCGATCACCTCGCGGGCGCTGGACGACATCATGGCGTGGGCTTAGGCCGGTCCGAGAACAGCTGGCCTATGACAGTGCTAAGCGTGCGAGGACCCGCGTTGTTCTCGCCGCGGTCGAAGGTCATGGACTCGACGGCGAGCCGGTAGCTCCGCCCGTCCACCACAAAATCGAGCCAGGGTGAGACCAGGTAACTGCCGTCCTGCTGTGTAAACCAGGGTACCAGGTCCAGTTTGGTGAGCGCCTCAGGCCCCGCGCCTTCGGCGCCGACCCACAGCTCACCGCTCTTGGCTTCAAACCGGAGCGGGCTGGCGTCGAGCACCGCGTCTCCGTAGATGCTGACCGGCCGGATCAGGTAGGGCGTGGCCGAGACGTCCAGTGCCGTGGTGAAATCGCGCCAGAGCGTTGCATAGCGCGGCAGCCCGTCGACTGTCGGCTCGCTCACACCCAGCGCCTCCAGTACGACGTAAGAGCCGTCCTGTGCGGGATCCCAGCTGACGCCGTACTTCCCCATCACCTCCCGGACCGCCCGCCGCCCTCCGGGCGAGCCCGCCAGGTAGTCGATGATGCCGCGCGCCTCGGCGATCTCCGCGGCGTTCCAATCGCCACGCGGCGGCGACGCGCTCTTGTCGGCGCCGGCGTTCATTACCACCGCGTCGAGCCGCAGCGCCTGGCTGCTGACCGGAAGATTGGCGTAGTTCCACGGTCCCACCGACAGCGCCAGCAGAATGATGCCGGCGAACGCCGGGATCAGCCGGATATCGCCGCGTCCGAGGAGGTAGACCACGGCGAGCCCCGTTGCCCAGAATCCTCCGGCCGCGAGCAGCATGCGCTCGTCGGTAAGCCCATAGGCATCGATGCGGATCCAGACCGCCACGAAGAACAGCGCCAGCGGGATCAGCGTCAGCCAGAACCACCAGGTGCGGAACAGCCGGACGAGAGGTCGAGTCCGCACGAAGGGCGGGTGCAGCACCAGCCAGGTGGCGGCGCCGATGACGACGAAGCCGAGGACCATCCAGCCGATCATGCCCTCGGGCAGCTTCTGGGTGACGACGATCTGCGCGGTATAGACCAGGAGGATCAGGGCGTAGATCAGCAGCAGCGGCACCAGCACGAACTGCCCCAGGAAACCGAACGTTCGCGGCAGGAAATCGGCCTGCTCCAGTTCCTCAGCGCGGTAGGCCGAGACGTGCGGCAGGGTCGATAGCCAATAGACCGGGGTGAGGAACAAGCCGGTGAACGGCAGCACCCAGTTGTAGAATACCTGCCCGGTCTCGAGCCCGAACAGGATGGCAAGCGAGCGCTCGATGGCGGCGAGGCCCAGGGCGACGATGAGGAACGCTGCAGCTGCAATGACCGCAGTCGCGAAGGCCTGGAAATTGATCCACCAGAAGCGGTTCTGCTGCTCTTCGCGCGGCACGCCCCGTTCTATCCGGGTGAACGGCGACACCGAAAGCCAGAGCACGGCCACGGCGGGGATCGCGAACGGCACGAACCAGGTGATGTCCCGTATCTGGAAGGCGGCGACCACCGCTATAGGCAACGCATACTTGAGGAGCAGACCCGCAAGGCGCGCCTCTGGCCGGCTCTCGGCGAAGTAAACGCCCGCAACGGCGAGCACCGAGCCAGTGGCAAGACCGAGAGCGGCGCGCGCCCACACTTCGTCGCGCATCCATTCGAGGCCATTGATGGCGCCGATGACAATGATGGTGGTGAGGGCTGCGAGCAGGATGGCGAACGGAAAGCGTTGGCCGGTCATTAGGAAATCCGGAGCCTGCTTCTCCAACCAGGCCCTGAGATTCATGCGATCCCCTGTCAGTGGCGTAACGCCCACCAGCTCATCATGGCGATTTTTCGCCAGTCCGCCAGATCAGCAATCGGTGCAAATGGCGTTCGCGATAACGCGATCCGCCGAAGCTGCAAGGCCAGCAGTGCGACCGGCGCGAAGGCGGGGCGCAGCGGCTTCGGCAACACTGCAATGGCTGCGCGGGCTTTTGTCAGATGTTCGACCGCTAGATCGTTGATCTGCCCAAGCGCCGCAAACAGACCCTCGCTTTTCTGCCCGGCCAGGATCTCCCCATCCGTCACGCCATTGGCGCCGAAGATACTCATCGGCAGGAAAATGCGGCCCTGTGAGGCGTTGAAGCCAAAGGCGCGGAGATGCCCGGTC
The DNA here is from genome assembly GCF_056402875.1 of Devosia sp. P3_B2. Taxonomy (NCBI): domain Bacteria; kingdom Pseudomonadati; phylum Pseudomonadota; class Alphaproteobacteria; order Hyphomicrobiales; family Devosiaceae; genus Devosia; species Devosia sp. P3_B2. Next base: position 348,519 of record NZ_JBFUGO010000010.1, read on the forward strand.
AGCGCATGGGCGACGCCGAGATGGCCGGCCGCATCGCCGGTCTCCACTTCCGTACCGCCGTTGAGGATCATCGCGGCGAGCTGATAAAGCACCGACACCGTCTCGCCCGCGTAGCCCTCGAAGCTCGCCACATCGGGCATCGGATCCTGGTAGAGATCGAAGCGACGCGCGGCCACCAGCCGCAACAGCGGTCCGGCCGGTAGGCCATAGGTGGAGATCGCGTCGAGCAGCGCCGCCGCGAGCGGGTTCTGGCGGACATTGCCATGCCCCTCGCCCTTCAGGGCATCGACCCACCATTGCAGCCGAATTTCGCCGGCCGCCGGCTCTCGGGCCCGATCGCGGATCGAAGCCACGTCGGCGCTGAAGGCATAGAGCGACTGGATGGCGGTGCGCTCTGGCTCCTTGAGCAGCAGGGTCGCGAAATAGCGGTCGCGGTCGGCGTCGCGGAGGAAGCTCGCGACGTAGCCGGCGTTGTCGCTCATCGGGCGTTCTCGACAGCAAGCAGCGCCGCTCCAACCGCGCGGTCCTCGGCGAGCAGCACGTTGTAGGTGCGGACGGCACCGCCGGTGGCGATCGCCTCGACGATGATCCTGCTTTCCCTGAGGGCCGCGCGGATGGCGGGATCGAGGATGGCAATATCGCCGCCGAGCCCGATCAACAGCACGTCGAGCTGATCGGCCACGGCAAACACCGGAGCAAGGCTCTGCAGCGTCACATCCGCCGGCTGGCTCGGCTCCCAGGCGAACATGCCGCCCGGGAGACAGAGGAGAGAGCCGCGGTGCGACAGCCCGGCGAAGCGGAAGCCGCCGTTGCCGTAGGCGTCGATCTGGGTCTGCCGGGGGTAAAACCCCTCCCCCCGTTCAACCATGGACTAAACCGCTGCGCCGTCGGCGCGCTTGTCGGCCTTGGCCTTCTTCTCCTTGGCCTCTTCCATCTCGCTGCGCGGCTTTAGGCCGAAGTGGATCAGGATCGGGCCGCCGATGAAGATCGACGAGTACATGCCGAAGATCGAGCCGAAAGTCATCGCGATGGTGAAGCCGCGGATCGACTCGCCGCCGAAGAACACCAGCGGGAACAGCGCCAGGAGCACGGTGAACTGCGTCAGCGAGGTGCGAACGATCGTCTGGTTGATCGAGAGATTGATGATCTCGGCAACCGACATCTTCTTGTATTTTCGTAGGTTCTCTCGGACGCGGTCGGAAATCACCACCGTTTCGTTGAGCGACAGACCGACAAGCGTCAGCACCGCCGCGATCGAACTGAGGTTGAACTCCAGCCCGGTTATCGAGAACAGCCCCACCGTCATGATCACGTCGTGCAGCGTCGTCGTCACGGCCGCGAGGCCGAACTGCCACTCGAAGCGGAACCATACGTAGATCAGGATGGCGACCAGCGTTACGAGCACCGCGATGGTGCCGTTGAAGGCCAGTTCGCCCGACACGGTGCCGCTCACCGCTTCGGTGCGGCGCACCTCGTAGTTCTCGGTTGCGAGGGTCTTGGTGACCTCCTGCACGGCCACCTGCTGCGCGGCGTCGCCACCGTCCTGCAGCTGGATGCGGACCAGCAGGTCCTGCGGGTTGCCGAAGCTCTGCACCTGCACTTCGCCGAGGCCCAGCGGGTCCAGCAACTCGCGCACTCTGGCCGGGTCCGCGTCGCCCTCGGCGGTGTGCTGCACCTCGATGGCGGAGCCGCCGACGAAGTCGATGCCGAGGTTGAAGCCCTTGACGAAGGCCGTGCCGATGGCGAGCACCGTGAGGACGACCGAGATGATGATCGCGGTCCGCGACATCTTCATGAAATCGATCTTGGTGCCGTCCGGGATGAAGCGGAAGTGCTGGATCCGGAGCGTCTTGGGGCGCTTCCAGTGATACCAGATGCCGATGAAGAAGCGGGTCACCGTATAGGCGGTGAACAGCGAGGTCAGGATGCCCAGGGCCAGCGTCACGGCGAAGCCCTGGATCGGGCCCGAGCCGAGGAAATACAGCACAATGGCCGCGATCAGCTGCGTCAGGTGGGAGTCGATGATCGTCCCCCAGGCGCGGTGGAAGCCCGCATCGAGCGAGGCGAGGATCGACTTGCCGGCCCGCTGCTCCTCGCGCATGCGCTCGTAGATCAGGACGTTGGCGTCCACCGCGACGCCGATGGTCAAGACGATACCGGCGATGCCGGGCAGCGTGAGGGTCGCGCCGATGGCCGACAGCGAGCCAAGGATCAGGACGACGTTGAGCAGCAGCGCCACGTTGGCGAACACGCCAAACATGCCGTAGGCGATGACCATGAACGCCAGCACCAGCACAGACGCCACGGCGCCGGCAGTGATACCCGCACGGATGGAGTCAGCGCCGAGGCTCGGGCCGACCGAGCGTTCCTCGACCACGTCGAGCGAGGCCGGCAGCGCGCCGGCGCGGAGCAGCACGGCGAGGTCGTTGGAGGTCTGCGGCGTAAAGTTGCCGCTGATCTGGCCCGAACCGCCGGTAATCGGCTGCTGGATGACCGGAGCGGTGATCACCTGGTTGTCGAGGACGATGGCAAAGCGCTTGCCGACGTTCTTGGAAGTGATTTCGCCGAAGGTGATGGCGCCGCGGGTATCGAACTGGAAGCTGACGACGGAGCGCGATGTCTGCTGGTCGAAGCCGGGCTGCGCGTTGGTCAGCGATTCACCGCCGAGTTCGACGTTCTCGTTGAGCAGTTCCTTGCCGCCATCGGCGCTCGGCAGGATGAAGTAGCCGGCGGGGATGCCCTGGGCCTCGGCCTGCGCCGCGGTCATCGTCGGGTGAACCAGGTGGAAGGTCAGGCGCGCCGTACGCGAGATCAGTTCCTTTAGGCGCGCGGAATCTTCGAAGCCCGGAACCTGAACCAGCACGCGGTCCTGGCCCTGGCGCTGAATGGTCGGCTCGGTGGTGCCCACTTCGTCGACGCGATTGCGGATGACTTCCATCGACTGCGCTACCAGCGAAGACATGCGCTCCTTGACGCCGTCGGGCGTCAGCGACACGACGAGCTTGCCGTCCGCGGTCTCGGAGAATGCCAGCTCGGGCACGCCGCCAACGCCGAAATTGCTCGAGATATTGGTCTGGAGCTTCTGGATGGCCGCCAGGGCGGCCTCCTTCTGGGTCGGGTCCGTCAGCTCGATGGTGATCGAGTCCGCACTTGTGGTGATCAGGTTGCCAATGCCGTTGTCGTTGGCGAGGGCTGAGCGCACATCGCGCCGCAGGCTCTTGATGCGCTCGGCAATGATCGAGTCACGGTTGACCTGCAACAACAGGTGCGAGCCACCCTGCAGGTCGAGGCCGAGGACCACGGTCTGCTTGGGCAGGAAGCCTGGCCAGGCGGCCAGCATGTCCTTGGGCAGGAAGCTCGGAATGGTGAACAGGATGCCAAGTATCGCAACGATGACGATGATGGCTGACCGGATTGGCGATGACTGCATGGTCGGAACTTGGATCCTGTATGGTGCCCAATGGCGGCGGCAAGCTGCCCAGGGGCAAGCGGAGCCCAGTGGCTCCGCGTCTATGTCAGAAATGCGTCAGCCGGCCCACTTGCGCGGTGCCGGCTGAAAGGAGTGGCTCAGGAAGCCTTGTTGTCGTTGACCGGGGTCGACTTGGAGCGCACGTCGGTGATGCCGGAGCGAGCGATCTTGACGCGGGTGCCCTGGGCGATCTCGACCTCGAGATCCTCGCCATCAACGGCCTTTGTCACTTTGCCGACAATGCCGCCGGAGGTAACGATGGTATCGCCACGGGTGATCGCGCCGAGCATCGCCTGATGCGCCTTCATGCGCTTCTGCTGCGGGCGGAAGATGAGCAGCCAGAAGATCACGACCAGCAGCAGGATCGGGGCAAACTGGATAATCAGATCCATGCCGCCACCGGGGGCGGCGGCGCCTGCGGCTTGCGCATAGGCGGGGGTCACGAACATTAAGAAGCTCCTTGCTTAGTGGCTGTCGGCACGTCGGATGGCCGTTGTTGACCCATATAGGGCTGGTTTCCGGCGAAGGGCAGTCCTACCCGGCAAAAATCGGCCGGAATATAGAGGCGGTGCACAAGGATTGCAAAGCCAATCGGGCTGCGTCAAAACGGGGGCGTACCCGGGAGTTCTGCCCTTATGACCGACGACCATTCCGCCGCCATCGCGGCGGCCCTCGCGCGCATCGCCGACACGCTGGAAGCCATGAAGCCGAGCATCGCTGTCCCTGCCCCGGCGCTGACGGAAGCCAGTGCCTATCACTGGGATGCCGCCACCGGCACGCTGCTGCCGGTGCCCAAGGTGTCGCGCGTGCCGCTCAGCATGCTCAAGGGCATCGATGACGTGCAGGAGATCCTGCTGCAGAACACCCTGCAGTTCGCGCACGGCTATGCGGCGAACAATGCGCTGCTATGGGGCGCGCGGGGCATGGGCAAGAGCTCGCTGGTGAAGGCCGTGCACGCGCATATCGACGCCCTGGGTGAAGCCGGCCTGAAGCGGCTGATCCTCATCGAGATCGCCCGCGAGGATATCGAGGCCCTGCCCCGGCTCATGCGGCTGATCTCGCGCGAGGACGCCCACTTCATCGTGTTCTGCGACGACCTCAGCTTCGACAAGGACGAGACCAGCTACAAGTCGCTGAAGACCATCCTCGATGGCGGGCTCGAAGGGCGGCCGGAGAACGTGCTGTTCTATGCCACCTCGAACCGGCGCCACCTGATGCCGCGCGACATGGTGGAGAACGAGCGCTCAACCGCGATCACGCCGGGCGAAGCGGTGGACGAGAAGGTATCGCTATCGGACCGTTTCGGGCTGTGGCTCGGCTTCCACAACTGCGACCAGCCGACCTACCTCGCAATGATCCGCGGCTATTGCGACGAGTATGGGCTCACGATCGACGACGAGACGCTGCGGGCTCGTGCGGTGGAATGGTCGATGACACGGGGCGCGCGCTCCGGTCGCGTCGCGATACAATTCGTGCGAGCCATCGCCGGGGAGCAGGGCAAGGCTATCTAGCCCCAAGTGCCGGCGGCCAACTCAGACCTATGCCGAGTTCCCTTAGCTTGCGGCGCAGGACCGATACTGCAACGAATGCCTCCGATTTCCAGACGAGGGGCCGAGGGGAATTATGAGCGTTTCGCATAAGTTGAGGTGGTCGCACGGCGAAGCGACCATCCTGAGTACGGCTGCCATGCTGGCCGACACCACCTTCCTGCTCGACGGCAAGCCGTTCAAGCCGTTCGCGCGGGCGCCATGGCTCGGCACGGTCGACGATCCCTCGATCACCGGGCACCTGCGCGTGCTGGCGGGCGATTTCGTCGGTCTGCCCTTCGGCACCGGCGGCCGCACCGCCGGTCCGAACCTGCCCGAATGGGGTAGCCTGATGACGCAGAAGGCCAACGACACCATCCATGGTCCGAGCGCCCATCGCGAGTGGACCATCGTCCAGGGCGACGACCGCAGCGTCACGCTGTCGCTCGACTACGATCCGGACTCGGTGGTGCGCAAGGTCGAGCGGGTGATCACCGCTCGCGAGGGATCGCCGGCGCTCGATTTCACCATGCGGATCTTCGCCCGCCACAAGGCCGCGATCTCGGCGGGCCTCCACCCCAACTTCCGCATGCCCGACGATCCGGGCCGGCTGGAGTTGAAGCTCGATTTCCAGTTTGGTCTCACCCATCCCGGTCAGACCGCCGAAGGCGATCCGCAGGAGTTCGAGAGCCTCAGCTCGGTGCCGAAGGATGGTGCTCGTGTGGACATGTCCCACGTCCCGCTGTCGCCGCGGACCGACAAGAACGTGCAGCTCTGCGGCGCCACCAGCCCCCTCACCGGGATCTATCTCGACGAAGGCGCCGGCTTCGAGCTCGACTGGGACCGCGATCTGCTGCCCACCCTGATGATCTGGCACACAGACGGTGGCATCAAGGGCGAACCGTGGAACGGCCAGTTCCGCGCCGTCGGCCTCGAGCCCCTCGCCTCGGCCTTCGACCTTCACACCGACGTCTCCACCGGCCCCAACCCGATCAACACGCGCGGCATCAAGACCTGGGTGGACATCGATCCGGCCAAGCCGCTGGAGATCCGGCACTCGGTAAGGGCGTTTGCGGTTTAGCCACCCACCGGCCTGCCTTCTCCCACAAGGGGAGAAGGCAGTCAGCCTCACCAAGCCCAAACGACAAAGGCCCCGGATCGCTCCGGGGCCCTCTCAATTCTAGCGTCCGAACTCAGCTGGCGAGCAGCGGCAGCGGGTCCACCGGTGTGGCGCCCTTGCGCAGTTCGAAGTGCAGCTGGGACTTCGACACCGAGCCGGTCTTGCCGGCGGTGCCGATATTGTCGCCGCGGTTCACCACGGTACCCTTGGCGACGTTCATATCCTTGAGGTGGGCATAGGCCGAGACATAGCCATTGGGGTGGCGGATCAGCACGAGGTTGCCATAGCCCTCGACACCGGAGCCGGCGTAGATCACCTGGCCGTTCTCGGCAGCCCGCACGGCCGCGCCTTCCGGCGCCTCAATGTTGATGCCGGTGCCCTTGGAATTGGCGAAGTCGGTGATGACGCGGCCCGAGATCGGCCAGCGGAACTTGTCCGCTCCGGAGAGCACGGGCTCGGTCTTGGGCTGCTGCAGCGGCTGCGCTTCGGCAACCGACGGGGCGGCTGCGGCGGGAGCCAGCGGCTTGACCGCCGCCAGCGGCATTTTCGCCTCGGGCTCGATGGACGCAACGGTGACCGGCTTGGGCGCGGCCAGATCGGACGGCGGCGCGCCGAGCGTCTGCGGCTTGGTGCCCTTGGGGCCGAGCGCCGCGAGGTTCGAAGCCTTGCCCGGGATAACGATCTTCTGGCCGACATAAATCTTGTCCGGCGAAGAGAAGCCGTTGGCCTGGATGATCGCCTGGGCCGTCACGTTGTAGCGGCGTGCGACGGTGTAGAGGCTTTCACCGCTTTCAATCACGTGGACGTAGGCGTCCGAGGGGACGGAGACGAGGGTGTTCGAAGCCGGGGCGGACGCCAGAGTGGTAGTGGCCGGAACCGGGCTCAGGGGCTGGGCAGCGGGCATCATCTGATTGCTTCCGTTGGCTGATGAAGTGAGCACAGGCAAGTCTTCGGTCGATACTGAGCCAAGCGGCTGGCTACCCAGGGGCTGGCTGCCCATGTTGTTGGAGCCGACCAGCGCAGGACCGGAACCGCCGCCAATGTTTTCTGGAGGAACGAGCGTCTTGGGCATGGCCTGCGCCGTGTTCATCGGCGCGGCGGAGTTGACCGAGCCGGTCGTCGTCCGGTCAAAGCCGAGGCCACCAAGCGAGCTACACCCCGAGAGCGCCGTGGCACCTGCGAACAGGCCCACAATCGCGGCGGTTCTAAACGTCTTACCGGTCACGCGGTTACTCATCAGTCCACTCTACGCAGGTACTCAATGGACTTGAGATTAGGGCGTTAAGGTAAAGAGTGATTTAAACGCGACGCAAATTGCTCAAATCGCCGATCACGAGATTCAGGAGTCGGTAGGGTTAAGGGACCCTGCACCTGAACAACGCTTCAGAACGCCTTCATGTACGGACAAACGAGCGGCGGCGACATGGCAGCTCCCCTGCCCCATCTCCCGCGTCGACGGTGCGCGATCCGCCCCACAACTTGGCGAGACCTTCGAGGCTCCGGGGCCCGCCGGCCGCTTATCCCCGCGCGCGCTGACGGTGCGACAATGGCCGTATCGACGTCAGAGGGGAGGGAGAAATGCACAAGGACTTGCAAGGGTACGAATTGAACGAAACCAGTTCAGTTCGTTCAATTCTGGACTTCAGAGCGCCAAGGCGCCGTCCAGCTGGCCGACCATCTCGTAATGCGTGTGCTGCAGCATCAGCGGGGTCACCGTGATGGCGTTGCCGTGCATGGCGAGCCGGAAGTCGTGCTCTTCGTCGAGCGGCTTGGGCGTCTCGGGGATCGCGATGAAGAACTTACCGGCGTTGTCGCTGGGGTAGTAGGCCATGGGTGAGCGGGCGAAGCGCTGGAACGGCACGACGCGGATGCCGGCCACGTCTTCGGGCGCGCAGAACGGGATGTTGACGTTGAAATAGGCGTCGCGGCTTTTCACCGAGCCCATCAGCTGGCTGACCACGCGCGCCGCATACTGGCGCGAGTTGGTCCAGTCGACGTCGGTCCCGCGCTCATAGTCGACGCCCTGGCTAATGCCGATGCCGAGCGCACCGTGCAGCGCCCCTTCGCGGGCGCCCGCGACCGTGCCGGAGCAGTTGAGGATATCGCCGAGGTTCTGGCCGTTGTTGATGCCGGACAGCACCAGCCCTGGCTTCAGGTCCTTGCAGATATGGGTCATGCCGGCAACCACGCAGTCGGCCGGAGAGCCGCCGACGATGGCGTACACCCGCTCCTCACGCCGATCGACCCCAAGTTCGCGCCCGAAGGTGAAGCGATGCGAGGCACCGGATTGGTTGCCATCGGGCGCCACCACCCAGACGTCATCGCTGATCGTCAGCGCAATCTCGCGCATCACCGCGATGCCCGGGGCGTCCACGCCGTCATCGTTGGTGATGAGGATTCTCACACGGTTCTCACTCAAGATTTCGCGCCGATCGACGTCAGGCCCTTCATGTAAGGCTGGAGCACCTCTGGGATGGCGATCGAGCCATCTTCCTGCTGGTAGTTTTCCATCACGGCGATCAGGGCCCGGCCGACGGCGACACCTGAGCCGTTCAGCGTATGAACATGACGAATCTTGCCGTCCTTGCCCTTCACGCGTGCATCCATGCGACGCGCCTGGAAGTCCCCGCACACCGACACCGACGAGATCTCGCGGTAGGTGTCCTGCCCCGGCAGCCAGGCCTCGAGATCGTAGGTCTTTTGAGCGCCGAAGCCCATATCGCCGGTCGAGAGCATCATCACGCGGTAGTGGATGCCCAACTGCTTCAGCACATCCTCGGCGTCCGACAGCATCTTCTCGTGCTCTTCGCCCGAGGTCTCCGGCGTGGTGATCGCCACCATCTCGACCTTGTTGAACTGATGCTGCCGCAGCATGCCGCGGGTGTCACGGCCCGCCGAACCGGCCTCGGACCTGAAGCACGGGGTGAGTGCCGTGAGGCGCAGCGGCAGTTCGTCCTCCGACAGGATGCTGTCGCGCACGAAGTTGGTGAGCGGCACCTCGGCGGTCGGGATCAGGGCCAGCCGACCGTCGCCATGCGGGGTGAAGAACAAGTCGTCGGCGAACTTCGGCAACTGGTTGGTGCCGTAGAGCGCGTCGTCCTTCACCAGCAGCGGCGGCTGGACTTCAGTGTAGCCGTGCTGATCGACGTGTAGATCGAGCATGAACTGGCCAATCGAGCGCTCGAGCCGTGCGAGGTGGCTCTTCAGCACCACGAAGCGGCTGCCGCTGATCTTGGCGGCGACTTCGAAGTCCATCTGGCCCATGGCCTCGCCGGTTTCGAAGTGCTCCTTCGGCTTGTAGCTAAAGCTGGGCTTTGCCGGACGCGCCTTGGCGGCGGTGGCGGGAGAGCCGTTTAGGCCAAAGTACTCTTTGTTGTCAGCCTCGTCGGCACCGCGGGGCACTTCTTCGAGCGGGATGTTGGGGATGACGAGCAGCGCGTTGCGGAGCCCCTCTTCCGCGTCCCTGCGGGCGGCTTCGCCGGTCTGGATCGCGTCCTTGAGCGAGGCGACCTCGGCCATCAACTCGTTGGCCTTGGCCTCGTCCTTCTGCGCCTTGGCCTGGCCGATCAGCTTCGACATGGCGTTGCGCTTCGCCTGCGCTTCCTCGACGGCGAGGATCGCGGCGCGGCGGGACTCGTCGATGGCGATCAGCTCGGAGGCCTTGAACGGCACGTTCTTGCGCTCGGCGAGCGCAGCATCGAACGCGGCGGGATTGGCTTTGATCCAGTTGATATCGAGCATGGGAAGACCTGCGGCGGGAGAAGGGCTCTGCTTTACCGGATTGGGGTGCCAGCGCAAGTCCCTGCCGGGACCGCGCCCCCATCGGCAGCGCCCTACTCGGACTTCTCGACGTCGGTACCTTCGGCGCCCTCGGCGGCCAGAGCGGCGGCACGGCGTTTCTCGATCCAGCGGACGGAAAGGATGGAGATTTCGTAGAGCAGGTACATCGGCAGCGCGAGGCCGATCTGCGAGATCGGATCGGGCGGCGTGATGAAGGCGGCGAACACCAGGATGCCGACGATGGCGTACTTCCGACCCTTCTTGAGCGTACCGCTCGAGATCAGATCGATCTGAGCGAGCAGCGTCAGGATCACCGGCAACTGGAAACAAACACCGAACGCGAGGATCAGCGTCATCGCGAGGCCGAGGTACTCGCTGACCTGCACGAGCATCTCGATGTCCTGGGTCTGCATCGAGAGGAAGAAGCGCATCGCCATAGGCAGCACGGCGAAATAGACCAGCAGCCCGCCCATGAAGAAGAAGACCGGCGTCGCGACCAGGTATGGCAGGAAGGCGCGCCGCTCCTTCTTGTAGAGCCCTGGCGCGACAAAGCCGTAAACCTCGATCGCGAGGTACGGGAAACCCACGAAAATGGCGGCGAAGAACGCAACGTTGAGCTGGGTGAAGAACAGCTCCTGCGGTGCGGTGTAGATCAGCCGGAAGTCATCCGGAATCACCGACTGCGCGCCATGCGGAATCACCGCGAGGTAGGCCGCGCGATACGGCTCGATCAGAACCTCGAGGATGGTCTGCGAGAAAAAGAAGAAGACAATCAGCAGGCCGAAGATGACCAGCAGCGAGCGGATCAGGCGCTTGCGCAGTTCGACGAGATGATCAAGCAGGGGCGCCTCGCTACCGGCGAGTTCGTCCTCATCGGTCTTGGGCGCGTCTTTGGGCGCTGCTAGCTTGGTCTGTTCGGCCATGGTCACGGCTTCTTGGCGGCAACAGCCGGCTTCTTGGTGGCGGGCTTGGTCGCAGGCTTCTCAGCAGCGGCAGGCTTGGCCACCGCCTTAGCCGCAGGTTTGGCAGCGGTCTTGGCAGCAGGCTTGGCCGCGACGCTTTGAGCCTTCGTCACCGGAGCAGCGGCTTTGACGGTGGCCTTCTTTGCAGGCGCTGACTTCACCGGAGCGATGGCCTCGACGGGTGCGGGCGAGTCGATCGGCTTCGCGGCCTTGGGCGCAGCCTTCTTAGCCGGGGCGATGTCGGCGGCGGCGACCTTGCTCTCCGTCGGCGCCTTGACGCGCGGGGCGCGAGCGGCCTTGACCGGGGTCTTGGCGACTACGGCGGGAGGGGCGATCGGGGTCATCACTGGGGTAGCGGCGGCGGGCGCCGTGATGCCGGCTGCAGCCTTGATCTCGTCGACGACGCTCTCGACCTTGGGGTCGGCCGGCTTGATGATGCCCGAGGGCTTTACCTCACCGGTTGCCGTCGTCGCGTTGAATTCCTTGCGGATCGCGTCGGCCGTGGCCTTCAGCGGCTGCGTCACCGACTGGCGGAGATTGGCGATCTCGTTGAGACCAGTGGTCTTGTTCAGCTCACGCTGAAAATCGGCGCCCATGCGCCGGATAGTGCCGGCGAACTTGCCGACCCTGTGCATGAGAGCGGGAAGCTCTTTGGGACCGATGACAATCAGGGCCACGACCCCGATCACAAGCATTTCGGTCCAGCCGACGCCGAGCATATGGTTGGCTCCTGGGAGCGGCCGTCAGACGATCAGGCGTCCTTGGCCTTCTCGGTCTCGCGGGCAGGTTCGACCGTGGTCGAAGCGTCGATCTGCGCAGCAGGCTTCTGCTCTTCGTCGCGCATGCCCTTCTGGAAGGACTTGATGCCGGAGGCGACTTCGCCCATCAGCCCGGCGATCTTGCCGCGTCCGAACAGCAGGATCACCACGATGGCGACGACGATGATGCCCCAAATCCCTGGCGCGTGCATGGATGGTCTCCGAAAGAATGCTCTACGCTTACACTAGCGCAGAGAAATAGGTTCAATCCTTGGCGAACACAAGGACGTGTTCCGGGTTGAGGGTCAGGAATACGTCCGAACCCACGACAAGGTTACGATCGGCCCGACGGCGGATCTGGATGGGGCGGTCGAGACCGGTGACGCTGACCTCGCAGAGGTCAATACCGATGGCATCGCGCTTGGCCAGGACACGCCCCGGAATCCCGGGGCCTTCCGTCGCCACGTCGAGGGAGCCGATGGGCCGGATGGCCACCGTCACGGCAGTGCCATCGGCATGCTTTGGGGCCGGGACCGGACCGAGCGGCGTCTCCACCCTGCCAGACTGCACCCGTGCCTCGATCTCGCTCAGCGGCGAAAAGAAGCGGGCGGCGTTCAAGTCGACCGGACGATTGTAGATTGCGGAGGCGGTATCGATCTGCGCCAGCTTGCCATGGCGGAGCAGCGCGATGCGATCGCCCAGCAACATCGCCTCCTCGGGATCGTGCGTGACGATGATGGTGGTGGCGTGAGTCTCGCGCAGCACGGCGAGGGTCTCGCTGCGTACCGTCTCGCGTAGGCGCGCATCGAGGCTCGAGAACGGCTCGTCCAGCATCAGGATGCCCGGCCGCGGGGCAATCGAGCGAGCGAGCGCCAGGCGCTGCTGCTGGCCGCCAGACAGGCGATGGGGATAGTCCGCCTCGCGGTCATCAAGGCCAACGCGCTTCAGAGCCTGCCGGGCCTGGTTCAGAGCTGCAACGCGGCCGAGCTTGCGCAACCCGAAGGTGACGTTCTGCAGCAGCGTCAGGTGCGGGAACAGCGCAAAGTCCTGGAACATCAGGCCGATGCCGCGCCGATCGGGCTTGGCATGGACGCCGGGGCCGGAGACGATCTGGTCGTTGATCTTCACCGTGCCGCCGTCGATCCGCTGGATGCCGGCGGCGACGCGGAGGATGGTGGATTTGCCTGAGCCGCTCTCGCCGAGCAGGCAGACGATCTCGCCTGGCACCAGAGCCAGCGAGAAGTTTTGCAGCACCGGCCGGCCGCCGAGGGTGACATCCACGGCGTCGAAACGAAGTGCCGCGGCGAAGGCGACGCCGGCAGTGCCGCGCGGGCCCCAGTCTTCTAGTTCCGGGCTGTCGGTCATTGAACGCCGTCGCTCTCGCCCTGGTCGTCGGGCTCCAACGGGTCCTCATCGTCGCGCAGCGGGCCATCGAAGGGCAACGGGACCTGGAAGGCGGGAGGCAGGCGGCTCGAGAGGAGGCCGGAGCCTTTGAGTTCCTCAACGCCGGGCAGATCGGCGAGGCTTTCGAGGCCGAAGTGATCGAGGAAGGCCTCGGTGGTGCCGTAGGTGACCGGTCGGCCCGGTGTGCGACGACGGCCGCGCATGCGGACCCAGCCGGTTTGCATCAGCACGTCAAAGGTGCCGCCACCGCTGGCGACACCGCGCACCTCCTCCACCTCGGCACGGGTCGCCGGCTGGTGGTAGGCGATGATGGCGAGGGTTTCGAGCGCCGCGCGGGAAAGCTGGCGGCTTTCGGTCTCTTCGCGGCGGAGCAGGAATGACAAGTCGTCTGCGGTGCGGAAAGCCCATTTGTCGCCGCGGCGGACCAGTTGCACGCCATGGCCGATATAGCGCTGCGCCAGCCTCTCAAGCAGGACCGGCACATCGGCACCGTCACCGAGATATGGCGCTATGTCGGCCGGAGACAGCGGTTCGGCGGAGGCGAACAGGATCGCTTCGAGCACCCTGAGGTTGCGCTCGGCGATCTCGCCATGTTCGTCGAACTGGTCGTCCGGCGCTTCGTCGGTCATTCAGGCTTCTTTCCATCGACCTTGCGGCGCATGAACAGCGGGCCGAAGGTCAGGGTCTGGCGCAGTTCTATTTGCCCCTGCCGGGCAAGTTCAAGGCTTGAGGCAAAGCTCGAGGCTGTGGCGGTCTTCCTCTGCTCGGGATTGCTCAGGTACTGGTCCAGATAGGCGTCGAGCGGCACCCAGTCCATGCTTTCGCCGATCAGCCGCGTCAATATCTCGCGCGCTTCCTGTAGCGACCAGACGCTGCGCTCGAACAGGTGGTAATCCTGCGGCACGTTGCGCTCGCGACCGGTGGCGTAGGCCTTCAACAGCTCGTAGAGCGAGGCTTCCCAGAGGTTGCGGCGCTCCACCAGCACCGGCTCAGGCTGGCCGCGCGCATGCACTTGCCGGCCCAGGCGCGGGCGGTTGATCAGCTGCATAGCGGACTTCCGCATCGCCTCCAGCCGCTTCAGGCGGAACTGCAGCAGCGCCGCCATCATCTCGCCGGAAGGTTCGTCATCGCTGGGCGCCTGCGGCACCATCAGGCGGCTCTTGAGGTAGGCGAGCCAGGCCGCCATCACGAGGTAGTCGGCGGCGATTTCGATGCGCTTCTCGCGCACCGTCTCGATGAAGCTCAGATACTGCTCGGCGAGCGCCAGGATCGAGATATGGGAAAGGTCGACCTTCTGCCGGCGGGCGAGGTCGAGCAGCAGGTCGAGCGGGCCTTCGTAGCCGGCGACGTCGACATACATCACTTCGTCGCGCGGCGCGTCCGGCGTCGCGAACCAGTCCGTGGATGTGTCGCTCATGAAGTCGCCTGCCCGCTCAGCTCGTGCGAGCTTGGTCCCGAACCGAGACGGGCGTCAAGGAATTGCGGGTGCCGATCAACCGCCGATCGGCACGCAATCCACGCCATTTGCCTTGAGGCTGGCGCAGGTCTGGGTGGCTTCCTGGAACGAATCCACCGGCAGCACGACGCGATACCACGTGCCCTTGGCACCAAGGTTGACCTGGCGCACTGCCAGGCTGCGCCCTGCCAAGAGACCCGCGAGGCGGCTCTGGGTGGTGCGGAGCGACGATTGCGCGTCGCCCTCGGTGGGCTGCGAGCTGAGCTGCACGTAAGGGCCGCTGCCGCTTGCCGCGGGTGCAGGGGCCTGCGCCGCGGGGGCCTCAACGCCCAGATCCACTGCCTGGGTCGGTTCGACCGCCGCTACGGTTTGATTGGAACCGCCGCCGAGAACCGAACGATCCGCCGGGCGAGCGACCGGAACCGGAGCAACGATGCTCGGATCGATCGTGGGCGCCGGCCCTGTCTCGGCGAGGGCCGAAAGCTGGGTAGCGTCTGCCGCCGGTTCGGGATCAGTGGTGATGGCCGCGCCGATCGGATCGGCGGCAGCATCGGGAACGGCGGCGAGAAGTTCGGACGGCTGCACGTCGGCACCCGGCAGATCGGGCACGGCCGGCCGGTCGACCGGCAGTTCCTCGTTGCCGGCGACGGCTTCGTCACCCGAGACGATAGTGCCATCCGGGCGGACGGTTACGGTGCGAACCTTGCGGTTGGCGAGTTCGCTTTCACTGGCGGCATCGTCGCCTTCACCAACGGTGCGGGCCACGTCCGCAACGCTGGTCTCGGCGCTGTCGTCACGCGAGACGAGTTGCTCGTCGGCGGGATTTTCGGTGCCATCAAGCTCGTTGAATACCACCGAGCCCTGCTGAGTCGGGGAGCTTGCGGCGGGAGGTGGTGTTTCCTTGACTGGCGTGGCGTCGGCCTGCAGCACCGGCGCATCGGCATCGGTGCCGCGGCCCATGCCGAGCACCCAGTAGAGGCCGAAGCCCGCGGCAAGCAGGAGCGTGCCGGCGACGGCCATGCCGACATACTGGCGCATGCCGCTGGAACGGCGCTCCGGCTTGGACTTGGGGCGCTTGTAGGGGCTCTGCTCGGCCGCCATGCCGTCGATACGACCGACTTCCGCACCGCTGGCTGCCGCCGCGGCAAGAATGGCGGCTTCGGCCGACGGAACCTGCGGCTCGGTATCCTTGAGCGCAGCCCGGCGCGGCGCAAAACCGGTGGTGAGCGGCGGGACGACCGGAGCGGCCTGGGGTGCCGGAGCGGGCGCCGGCATAGCCGGCCGATCGCTGGTCAGCTCGACGCGGACCGCTTCGCCTATCAGGCTCTCGATCTCATCCATCGGGTCGCGCTCAGCAGGCGGCTGGGGCGGCCGAGAGGCCTGCACCTTGCTGGTCGGCCCGAAGACCGGCGCGACGCCGAAGCGATCTTCCGCGCGGGGTGTCGGCGGGGCCGGCTGCGGTGCAACAGGGGCACGGAACTGGACGCTGCTGGCAGGCGCACTGCCGGCCGGACGCGGCGCAGGAACGGCACCCGGGAGCGGAAAGCTGCGCGGCGCAGGCTGCGCCGGGGCGGGACGATGCTCGACCTCGGCCTCTGCAGACCCTTCGGCCTCAGCGGTATCAAGTTCCATCGCGATCAGGTCGGCGATCGGATCGACCGACGAGGCGGCGGGAACGGCAGGGGGCGCCGCAGGCTTGGGCTGCGGCCGGGCATCGGGCGGAGCGATGGGCGCCGGAGGCGCGGAACCAAAGCCGAAATCGAAATCGAAGCTGTCGTCCGGCGAAGACGCCTTGGCGGCGGCGACCATGGGAGGCGCCGGAACCGGAGCGACGACAGGCTGGGGCGCCGGACGCGGAGCGGAGAAGGTGGGCTCCGTGCGGGGCGCAGGCGCCTTCACTTCAGGCTCGACAGCGACGGGCTTCAGGTCGGCTTCGAGTTCGGCCATGGGGTCGGCGAGCGGCGCTTCGACCAAAGGGCGAGCTTCCGCGGCGGGACGCATGACCGGTGGCGTTTCGACGGCAGCCGGACGCACCGGCACCGGGGTCTCGATGGCGGCGGGACGAACCGAAACCGGCGGCTTGGGAATCTCGCGATCCTGCCAGTTGGACATCGGCTCGGGCTTGAAGGTGGTGGACGCAGCAGGCAGCGTGCCGAAATCGAACGATGCGGCAGGCTTGGTCTCACTCTGGGGCGCAGGGGCCGTCGCCGCCGGAGCGGGGGCAGCGGCGACCGGCTGATCCATGCCGGGTATGCGCAGCACACCGGGCGCAATCGGAGTGGGACGATCGGACGGAGGCGGCACGGGTGCACTTGTGGCCTGAACCGAGGGGACGGCGGGTGCGTCCATTCCCGGGATGCGCACCAGCGGAGCCGGCCCCTGCCCTTCAGGCCTGGGCGTCTCGTTAAGGGTGACGAGCTTGGGCGCTGGCTTGGCCTCGGGCTCGGCGCCCTGGGCGTTGTTCGCCATAAGTTTGGCGAGCTCGGCGATCAGGTCGTCGGATTTATCCTGGCCATCAGGCATCTGCTGCGGTCTCGCTGTCATTGAAAGCAGCGCCCCCTAAACTAGTGGTCTCGGTGCTCGCCCTGACCCCCGCCGAGCAAGCCGGCCACTCTAGCAACCAATGCGCCGGAATTATGAAAGCTCCTCCGGGGCACTAACACCAAGCAGGGTCAAGCCGTTAACGAGCACCTGACGCACAGCACCGACAAGGGCGAGTCGGGCTGAAGTCAGCATTGAATCATCGGCGTTAACAAAACGTAAGGCAACATCTTGATTGCCCTTCGCCCAGAAGCCGTGGAACGCCGCCGCAAGTTCATAGAGGTAGAACGCTACACGGTGCGGCTCATGTGCACTTGCGGCCGAAGCAACAATGCGCGGCCACTGCGCCAGGGCCTTGATCAGCTCAAGATCAGCCTCGGAAGAAAGCAGCGAAATATCGGCTTTCGACAGCGCCTGGGCAGAAGCGTCGAGGGCCGGCATCTCATCGGCGACCTTGCGGAACACCGAGTACGTCCGGGCGTGAGCGTACTGGACGTAGAACACCGGGTTGTCGCGGGTCTGTTCCTTGACGACGGCGAAATCGAAATCCATCGCCGCATCGTTCCGCCGGTAGAGCAGCATGAAGCGGGTGGCGTCGGAGCCGACTTCCTCGACCACGTCGGAGAGCAGGACGAGGTCGCCGGAACGCTTCGACATCTTGAACGGCTCGCCGTTCTTCATCAGCCGGACCAGCTGGCAGATGCGCACGTCGATATCGGCTTCGCCATGCGAGACGGCCTTCACGGCCGCCTTTAGCCGCGAGACGTAGCCCGAGTGATCGGCGCCCAGCACATTGACCATGTGGTTGAAGCCGCGCAGGTACTTGTTCCGATGGTAGGCGATATCAGCGGCGAAGTAGGTGTAGGCGCCGTTCGACTTGACCAGCGGGCGATCGACGTCGTCGCCATAGTTGGTGGCGCGGAACAGCGTCTGCTCGCGATCTTCCCAGTCCTCGGGGGTCTTGCCCTTGGGCGGCTCGAGCCGGCCCTGGTAGATCATGTCCTCGGCCCGCAGCCAATCGAGGGTGGTGTCGATGTCGCCACCCTGCCCGTGCAGCTGGCGCTCCGAGAAGAACACGTCGTGGTGGATGTTGAGCTGGGCGAGGTCGGCCCGGATGAGGTCCATCATCGCGGCAAGGACGCGATCCTTGGCGATGGCCAGCGCCTCGGGTTCCGGCTTCTGCAGCAGCGCATCGCCGAACTCGGTCTTCAGCGCCTGCCCGACCGGGATTAGGTAATCGCCGGGATAGAAACCGGATGGGATGTCGATGGTTTCGCCGAGCGCCTCGCGGTAGCGGAGCATAGTGGACTTGGCCAGGGTATCGATCTGGCTGCCGGCGTCGTTGATGTAGTACTCGCGGGTCACGTCGAAGCCGGAATAGGCCATGAGCGACGCCAGCGCGTCGCCGAACACGGCGCCGCGGGTATGGCCGACATGCATCGGGCCGGTCGGGTTGGCCGAGACGTATTCGACGTTGACCCGCTCGCCGCCGCCGACATTGGAGCGGCCGAAGTCGCCGCCCTGCGTGGCGATCGACTTCAGCACGTCGTGCCAGACCGGGGTCGCGAGCCGGAAGTTGATGAAGCCGGGGCCGGCGACCTCCACCGAAGTCACATCCTTGTCGGCCTTGAAGTGCTCGGCGAGCGCCGTCGCCACGTCGCGCGGGTTCTTGCCGAGCGGCTTTGCCACCACCATTGCGGCGTTGGTCGAGAGGTCGCCATGCGCGGCATCTCGCGGGGGCTCGACCACGATGCGCGACAAGGCTTCCTCGGTGATCGAGGGATAGAGCCCCGTTAGGGCGTCAGCGACACGGGTGGCAAACAACGCGAATACGTTCATGGCAGTACCTTTGGAAGGGACTGAGCCCCTACCCTATGTGGCTTTGACCGTCAAACCGGCGGGCATGCTGCTCGAGCGCGTAAGGGTCAGTCATGCCGGCGATGAAGTCGGCAACGATGCGAGCACGAGCGGCGCGATCCGGCGCGTGACGGGCTGCCTCGCCCCAGCGGCCGGGCATGTCGCCGGTAACGAGGTAGTGGTCGAACAGCATAGAGACCACGGTCTGGCTGTGGCGGACCGGGCCCATCACCTCGTCGCTGCGATAGACGCGTTCGAACAGGAAGCGCTTCAGCGCCTGCTCGGCCGCCGCTACCGGCGGCGAGAAACGGATCAGCGTCCGCCCGGCGTTGCGGACGTCGTCGGCCGACTGCGGCGCTACCTCGGCAATGGCGCGGCCGCTCTCGGCGATGACGTCCTCGATCTGCACGGTGATGAGCCGACGCTGTACCTCGTGCGCCTGCCGGCTGCGCTCGATATCCGGCCAGCGCTCCAGCACTTCGCGGACCAGCGGGCCGACCAGTGGCACGTCCACAAGGTCCGGCAGCCGGATCAGGCCGGCGCGCAGCGCATCGTCGATATCGTGCGAGTTGTAGGCGATGTCGTCGGCGATGGCGGCGGCCTGGGCCTCGAGGCTCGCATGGCTCCAGGTCATCAGGTCGGCACTGGCCGGGATGTCATTGAGCCCCTGCGGCAGCGGTTTGCCGGCGTGCAGGGCGCGGCCATGGCGGTCGGTGAGCGGGCCGTTGTGTTTGAGGATGCCCTCTAGCGCCTCCCAGCTGAGGTTCAGCCCGTCATGCTCGGCGTAGCGGTTCTCGAGCCGGGTAACGACCCGGATCGCCTGCATGTTGTGATCGAACCCGCCCCATTCAGCCATCTTGTCGTCGAGCACGCGCTCGCCGGCGTGGCCGAACGGGGTGTGGCCGAGATCGTGCGCCAGCGCCACGGCCTCGGCGAGATCCTCGTCCAGCGCCAGGGCCCGGGCGATGGAGCGGGCCATCTGGCTGACCTCCAGCGTGTGGGTCAGGCGGGTGCGGTAATGCAGGCCCTCGTGGTGCAGGAACACCTGGGTCTTGTGCTGCAGGCGGCGGAAGGCGGCGGAGTGGACGATACGGTCGCGATCGCGCTGGAATTCGGAGCGCGTCGGGCTGGCGCTGGGCGCGAAAAGCCGGCCGCGGCTCTGCGAGGGATCGGAGGCATAGGCGGCGCGTTCACCCATTATGCGGCCAAGACCCTTTTCATCGTCGCCTAACGATATTAGATTTGGCTTCCAGCGCTGCCCTCGATGGGCGGCCGAAAGGTACCTGATGTCCGAAGCTGCTCTAGCACCGAACAATGTCATTTTGACAGACCGCGCCGCCAAGAAGATCGGCCGCATCCTCGCCAAGCAAGGCGAGGGCACGGTGCTGCGCATCGCAGTGGCGGGTGGTGGCTGTTCCGGCTTCCAGTACGAGTACAAGCTGGTGAAGGAAACGCCAGCGAACGACGACCTGGTGCTGGCCAAGGACAGCGCCACGGTGCTCATCGATTCCTTGAGCCTCGAATTCATGGGCGGCGCCGAGATCGACTACGTCGACGATCTGATCGGCCAGAGCTTCCAGATCAAGAACCCGAATGCCGTCGCCGGCTGCGGCTGCGGCACGAGCTTCGCGGTCGCCTGATCGCACTCGCCTGAACCATTGTCGGCCTTGCCTCGATAGCTTCGGCTCGCTAGCGTCCGCGCGGATTTGGGAGGCGGACTGTGGATTTAGCTGGACGAGTCGACGCGGCGGTCGGTCGCGCGATCGATGGAAAACGCATCGTCGGCGCAGTTGTCCTCGTCGGCAAGCATGGCGAGCTCCTATACGAAGGTGCGCATGGCCTGGCCGATCGAGAGACCGGGCGGCCGATGGCCTCCGACGCGATCTTCAGGCTTTCCTCGCTCACCAAGCCGATCGTCGCCGCAACGATCCTCGCATTGGTCGATACGGGGAAGCTCGGGCTCGACTCCGCGATCACCGACTATCTTCCAGAGTTTCGCCCGCGCCTGCCCGATGGCGCCGCGCCGACCATCACCATCCGACAGTTGCTCACGCACACGTCCGGCCTCTCCACCGCTTCGATCCTCACGCCAGAGGAACAGGCTGCGGCCGTGAATCGCTGGCGCCTCGGCGACGACGCGATCATCGCGCGGATCGGTGCACTGCCGCTGCTTTTCGCGCCCGGGACTGGCTGGACTTACGGGCCCTCCATCGACGTCCTCGGCCACGTGGCCGGGCGGCTTGTCGGCGGACGGCTCGAAGACGCCATCGGCCGGTACGTCACCGGGCCGCTGGGCATGAACGACACCGGCTTCAGCGTCCCCGAGCTCTCCCGGCTCGCAACCCCATATGCCGATGGGGCTGATGGCCCCGACCGGATGGTGTCGGTACACACCATCCCTACTCCCTGGGGCAGCGCCGTAACCTACGATCCGGATCGGATCTTCGATAGTGCGGCCTTTCAGTCGGGCGGTGGCGGAGCGGCCGGCAGCGGCCCTGATTTCATGCGGTTGCTGGAAGCACTGCGTGCCGGCGGTGGGTCGATCCTGCGGCCCGAAACGGTGGCGCTCGGCCTTGCCAATCAGACCCCACAATTGAGTCAGGCCGGATCGCCGGGTTGGCAGTTCTCCCTGTTCGGCGCCTGGCTCGACGATCCGGTCGCGGCGGGCTCGCCGGCGCCGCGCGGCACAGTGCGCTGGGGCGGCATCTACGGGCATAACTGGTTCATCGACCCCAGTGCGGGGCTGTCGGTCGTTTCCATGAGCAATACCGGGCTCGAGGGATCGGACGGCAAGTTCCGCGACGACATATTGCAGGCCGTGTACGCTTAGGCAGCGATCCCTGAGCGTCGAACGGACGTTGGAATTGGGCGAAGGCCCGCGTGAGACCGGAGTAGGCAAATGGACTTGGCTGGGCGGATCGACGCTGTTGTCGACGGCGCAATCGCGAATGAGAAGATCGTCGGATCGGTGACGCTGGTAAAGCGGCACGGCGAGTTGGTCTACGCACGGGCGGCGGGCTGGTTTGACCGGGAGGCCAGGGTGCCGATGCGGCGCGACGCGATCTTCCGGCTGGCCTCGGTGACCAAGCCGATCGTCGCGGCGACGGCACTGGCAATGATCGAGCGCCGGCTGATCGGGCTCGACAACGCAGTCAGCGATCACCTGCCCTACTTCCGGCCGAAGCTGAAGGACGGCAGCGAGGCGCGCATCCTGATCCGGCACCTGCTGAGCCATTCCTCGGGGTTGGGCTATGGCTTCAGCAACCCGGCAATTACCACGGGGCTGCAGCAGACCGAACTCGACCACGAGGCCAACCTGACGCTGATTGCGCAGGAGCCGCTGCTGTTCGAGCCGGGCACCGGCTGGGAGTATGGCGTCAATATCGACGTGCTGGGCGCCATCGTCGCCAAGATCCAGGGCGGCACACTGGGTGAGGCAGTGGAGCACTACATCGTCGGGCCACTCGGGATGAAGGACACCGGGTTCTCCGTCAGCGACCAAAGGCGGCTGGCAGTGCCCTATGCGGATGGCCCCCCGGGGCTGCGACGGATGGGCGACCCGGATGTGCTGATCAATCCGCTGGGCGAGCGGACGGACTTTTCGCCCTCGCGCATTTTCAACAGGAAGGCATTTCAATCCGGCGGCGCCGGCATGGTCGGCTCGGCCGATGACCTGATGACCTTCTTCGAGACCATCCGCGCCGGCGGCGGCGATGTGCTGCGGACCGAAACCGTCGAGATGGCGGCGCAGAACCAGATCGGCGACCTGCCGCGCCGGCCGCAGGATGCGGGCCAGCGCTTCGGCTTCCTCTCGGCGATCGTCGACGATCCGGTCGCGGCAAACAGCCCGGTGGCGCGGGGTACGCTGCGCTGGGGCGGGGTCTACGGCCACGAGTGGACGGTCGATCCGGCCAGCGGCATCACCATCCTGTCGATGACCAATACGCCCTATGAGGGCTGCAGCGGCCAGTACCGGTTCGACATCCGCGACGCGGTTTACGGCAGGACGGGCGGCCAGTAGGCTGCTCCGCGCAACTGGAGTCGGCCGCATGCGCATCGCCACCTGGAACATCAACGGCGTCAAAGCCCGGCAGGGACTGCTGCTCAAGTGGCTGGAGGATGTCTCGCCCGACATCGTGTGCCTGCAGGAGATCAAGTCGGTCGATGATGCGTTCCCGCGCATGGAGATCGAGGCCCTCGGCTACAATGTCGAGACGCACGGCCAGAAGAGCTGGAACGGCGTCGCGATCCTGTCCAAGCATAAGTTCGACGAAGTGACGCGGGGATTACCCGGTGACGATAGCGACGAGCAATCGCGGCTGATCGAGGGAGTATTCTCGGTCGAAGGCGGTGTGGTGCGGGTGTGCGGCATCTACCTGCCGAACGGAAATCCGGTGGGCACCGACAAGTTCACCTACAAGCTGAGCTGGATGGACCGGCTGCACACGTTCGTCGAGGGTAGGCTGGCTTTGGAAGAGCCGTTCATATTGCTGGGCGATTACAACATCATCCCGGCGGCTGTGGATGCGAAGAATCCGAAGCAGTGGGTGGGGGACGCGCTATTCCGGCCGGAGAGTGCCGAGAAGTGGCGGGCGCTGCTGAACCTGGGGCTCACCGATGCGGTGCGGGCGGTGACCGATGAGCCGTCCTACACGTTCTGGGACTTCAAGACCTTCGGGTGGGATCGCGATGACGGGATACGGATCGACCACCTGCTGCTGTCACCACAGGCGGCGGATCGGCTCAACGACGTGACCGTGCACCGGGAAGTGCGCGGCATGGACAAGCCGAGCGACCACGTGCCGGTCGAGAGTGATTTCGCGTTCTAGCGGATATTGCCGGCCGTGTTCTTGGCTTTCAGCACATTGCTGGCGTCGGCCACCTGAACGGTGTCGTCGCGATCGAGGAAATGCGCGATCGAGGCCGTTGCGATGCGGGCCTGGTCCGAGACGTCGTTGACGAACCCGCGGACATCCTTGGGGAGCGTGATGACGACGATGAGAGCGAGAATGATCGGCAGGCGCATGATGGAAATCCAACGGGAGAATGGCCCGATGGTTGCACCAGTGCGGCTGAATTGATCCTGAACGCGGCTGTCAGAGTCCGCCGAAGCGGGTGCCAAGCGAGTCGGCGAGCTCGACGGCTTGCTTGCGCTGCTCGGGGGTAGCTACGGACATCGCGTTGGTGAGCAGGTCGTGGATCCAGCCGTCGTCGGCGGTCCCGGCGGCACGGCGCGAGGCGACGGTGAGCCACATCAGGCCTTCGATCGGATCGGCTTCTATCCCCTGCCCGTTGAACAGCATGCTGCCAAGCTTGGCCTGGGCCCCGGCATGGCCCTTGCGGGCCGCGAGGTTGAGCCAGCGGGCGCTCTGCAGCGGGCTGTCGCCGAGTTCGGCGTCATCGAGATAGAGTTCGCCCACCTTGTACTGCGCATCGGCGTCGCCGAAGTAGGACGCGGCGTGCATGATCAGCTTGTTGGAATAGGCTTCGTTCTTGGGAATACCGGCTTCCGGCAGGCCGGTGCGATAGTACTCGCCGATCTTGAGGAACGACTGCGCGACGATATCGGCCTCGACGCCCTTGGGGGCGGTATCGGCGTGCTCGTCGGCGATCTGGCTGAAATAGCCGAAGGCCTTGACCGGGTCCTTGGCGACGCCCTCGCCGCTCTCGTACATCAGGCCGAGCTGGAACAAGGCCATCGGCTGGCCCGCGAGCGCCGCATCCTCCAGCGCAGCGACCAGGTCGGCGCTGGAGATGCCGCCGCCGGCGCCATCGAGCTGGTTGGCCATGGCGAGCGCCGCATCGGCAGCCGTCTCCGGCGCAGCCGGCATGGACGGCAGCACGCCGCTCACCTGAGCGGCGGCCGGGGTGACTACGCCCGCAATCGCGAGCGCAGCCCAAAACGCAACGGAGACAAGGGCTCCTGCCCTAAATGTCCGCATACTGCTCCTTCTCGCCCTTGGCGCCGGGGTTGGTCAGCGCGCCGTAACGCGCCGGTCCCACCAGCTGGGCATACTTCCAGATTGCGCCCGAGCCGTACTCGGTCTCGCGCGGGGCCCAGCTCTTCGAGCGCCGGGCAAACTCTTCGTCGGACACGTTGACCGAGATCTCGCCGGCCGTGGCGTCGAGCGTGATGATGTCGCCGTCCTGAATATGGGCGATGGGGCCGCCGATTGCGGCTTCGGGGCCGACATGGCCGATGCAGAAGCCGCGGGTGGCGCCGGAGAAGCGGCCGTCGGTGATGAGCGCAACCTTGTCGCCCATTCCCTGGCCGTAGAGTGCCGCCGTGGTCGACAGCATCTCGCGCATGCCGGGGCCGCCCTTGGGGCCTTCGTAGCGGATGACGAGCACGTCGCCTTCCTTGTAGGTCCGCTTCTCAACCGCCTCGAAGCACGCCTCTTCGTTGTCGAATACGCGCGCCGGGCCGACGAAACGCAAGTTCTTGAGGCCAGCAACCTTAACGATGGCGCCGTCTGGTGCCAGATTGCCACGCAGCGCCACGACACCGCCGGTGGGCGAGATCGGGTTCGAGGTCGAGCGGATGACGTCCTGCTCGGTGTTGAACTTCACCTTCTCGAGGTTCTCGGCGACGGTCTTGCCGGTGACGGTCATGCAGTCGCCGTGGAGGAAACCGCCCTCGAGCAGCGCCTTCATCACCAGCGGGATGCCGCCGGCCTCGAACAGGTCCTTGGCGACATACTTCCCACCCGGCTTCAAGTCGCCGATATACGGGGTCTTCTTGAAGATCTCGCCGACGTCGAACAGGTCGAAGTCGATGCCCGCCTCATGCGCCATCGCCGGCAGGTGCAGCGCAGCATTGGTCGAGCCACCAGTGGCGGCGACGGTCATCGCGGCGTTCTCAAACGCCTTGCGGGTAACGATGTCGCGCGGGCGGAGCTGCACTTTGAGCAGCTCCATCACCTGCTCGCCGGCCTTGGCGCAGAGCGCGTCACGGATTTCGTAAGGCGCCGGGGCGCCACAGCTATAGGGCAGCGCGAGGCCGATGGCTTCGGCCACCATGGCCATGGTGTTGGCCGTGTACTGGCCGCCGCAGGAGCCGGCCGACGGGCAGGCAACGCGCTCGAGCTCGTCGAGAGTCTCGTCGTCCATCTTGCCGACCGAGTGGAGGCCGACGGCCTCGAACAGGTCCTGGACGACGACATCGCGGCCGCGGAAGCGGCCCGGGAGGATGGAGCCGCCATAGATGAAGATCGACGGCACGTTGAGGCGGATCATCGCCATCATCATGCCGGGCAGCGACTTGTCGCAGCCGGCCATCGCAACCAGCGCGTCATAGGAATGGCCGCGCATGGTGAGCTCGACCGAGTCGGCGATGACGTCGCGGGAGGCCAGCGAGGACTTCATGCCGGCATGGCCCATGGCGATGCCGTCGGTGACGGTGATGGTGGTGAATTCGCGCGGGGTGCCGTGATTGGCGGCAACGCCCTTCTTGACGGCCTGCGCCTGGCGGCCGAGCGAAATATTGCAGGGAGCGGCCTCGTTCCACGCCGTCGCCACGCCGATGAGCGGCTGGTGGATCTGCTCGCTGGTCAAGCCCATGGCGTAGAGATAGGACCGGTGCGGAGCGCGCTCCGGGCCTTCGGTCACATGCCTGCTGGGAAGACGCGATTTGTCGACGTAGTTCGATGTCATTTCTTCGTCCTGCTTGTCCGGCCGGTGTTGTCCGGCGCCCCTCAGAAGGCGCCGTTTATGGGGTTCGGCCTGACAAGGCACAAGGGCGGGAAGCGCACGAATGGTTCGGTGTGAAAGCTAATGGCTTCCACATTCGTGCAGCCCGTCCGAGTTTTGTCCTCTGCTTCTTTTAGGGTCACATTGTGGCGGGGTTCCTCAGCAAAACGTTGATCCCGATGCGCGGTGAACGGGATTCAAAGTTGCTGTTGCAAAAACGTCACGTGCGATTCATCCGGCGTTCAGGAAGCAGGCATGGCGGGGCCTCCGACCGGCTCGCGCCGTCGGTTTCGGACAGAACGAAGCGGGACCGGCGAGGCGTTTGCCCCGTAGCGGTAGTCCGCAGGTGAATGAGGCTCACGCCTCGCCGGCCGGCCGGGGTTTTGGGCCTATGCCACCAGTGCCGGGGCGCATCCCCTGCCGCATCGCGAGAACGATGGGAAACGCGGTCGGCGGCCGGAGTGCCAGCACCGCCTTCGTTGCTCCCGCCCGGCTCATGCGTGCCAGGCTTCGTCCCTTGGGCCACTCCGCATCGAGCRACCCTCGCGTGATAGCGGCTTGACCGGCGAACCGGTCCTTGCCGTGATGGTTTCCGCCTGAACTGCAGCGACCCGCAGCCCACCCGGTC